>NZ_JAQIFT010000029.1:0-80151 GCF_027857615.1 Holtiella tumoricola | reverse complement strand
AAGTCAAGTGCTCTACCAACTGAGCTAGTGACCCTCATTAATTGTAACAGTTCCTCGACTAGGAACTAAATCGGGGTGACAGGACTCGAACCTGCGGCCTCCTGAACCCAAATCAGGCGCTCTAGCCAAACTGAGCCACACCCCGCCATGCTATATAATATAGCAATGACCCATAGGAGAATCGAACTCCTGTTACCGCCGTGAAAGGGCGGTGTCTTAACCGCTTGACCAATGGGCCTTATATTTTGTTAGAACATGCCCAGAGCCGGAATCGAACCAGCGACACGAGGATTTTCAGTCCTCTGCTCTACCGACTGAGCTATCTGGGCATATCAAGCGCGAGACGGGATTCGAACCCGCGACCCTCTCCTTGGCAAGGAGATGCTCTACCCCTGAGCCACTCACGCATTTAGTAGTACAGATGTACTACTACTATTCAATTATGAGCCACCGGAGGCTCGAACTCCGGACCACTTGATTAAAAGTCAAGTGCTCTACCAACTGAGCTAGTGACCCTCATTAATTGTAACAGTTCCTCGACTAGGAACTAAATCGGGGTGACAGGACTCGAACCTGCGGCCTCCTGAACCCAAATCAGGCGCTCTAGCCAAACTGAGCCACACCCCGCCATGCTACAAAATGTAGCAATGACCCATAGGAGAATCGAACTCCTGTTACCGCCGTGAAAGGGCGGTGTCTTAACCGCTTGACCAATGGGCCTCAACGACATTTATAATATCACACTCATTGACGTAAGTAAATACCTTTTTTCACTTTTTTTATCTTTTTTTCTTTTTTCTTCGATTTACTCTTCTCTTACCTTTGATAGTATTACCTTTTAGCATCGAATTTATTTCTAACTATTTTTTCCTCTTACGACATTTTTATCTTTTAGACTTATACAATTTAAAAAGAGATAGTATCTCTTCATACTATCTCCCTATAGACTATTAAAATATTGGCACTAAAACAGATTCACCGCTGCCCATATTGCTACTATTCTTAGAAGAACTAAAGGTAGCAACCGTATTATATGGTGTTATATACTGCATACCACTCTTGGTCCTAAGCGTAAAATATACTTCATAATATATACTATCTTCTTTTCTTATATACTCTGCAAAATCTGCTGTGTATATAAGCCTATTATCGTCTTCCCCTACTTGTTTCAAAGCCGGTATATGCTTACCTTGTAATAATTCCGAATAATCCTCTTCAATATAAGTTGAATTTGCTACAGCACTCGCTTGGGACGCACCATAACTATAGTTTGAGTTACCTTCTTCAATATATCCATTCTCTTTAAGAATAAATTCGGCACTTTCAATGCTCTTTTCATCAAATGGTAATCCTTCTTCATTTTCTCCAAACTGTATTTTAAGTCCCATATATTCTTTAGGACTACTTTCCTCCCCATAATCCCATTCACTTAATACCGTACATTGTAAAATGTCATTAGTATACACTGGCTCTAATGCTTCTTGCCTTACTCCCCTCTCTGATTTTATTACAAACATAGGTTTCAAAATGCTAACCATATCTACTAAAATAACTGCTTCATTATTTGCATTTACTTCTTGTTCATATACTTGCCCATCGGCTGCTATTCTAGCAATCAGCTTCTCCGTGTTTGTTATTTCCTTTGGCACTGCTTGCATAGTTACAGCTATTTGATCATCTTGTATTTTTAGTTCAACAGATGCCTGTGAAAAAATACTTTGTTCTTTCTTTAATAATTCTTCTATATTCTCATATTCATCCTGCAAATTATATCGTATATTTTCTATATTGCTATATATGTTATTTTCTAATCTAGAGTAGTCATCCCTTAAATTTTGGACTTCTTTTTTTATGCTATAATTATCCCATAAATTTATTCCTATAATCATAACTGTAAAGATTATTATAACTTTCCTAATATAATCTTTGTCCATATTCTTTCTCCCCTCTTATACTAGTTTCTCTTTTTCTTAATTTTTTCTACCTCTATCATATCATACCTTTGCCAATATACTAAATCTTTCATACAAATACTTCGTTCTGTAAGATTACATCATAGAAGAAAAGGGCTGTTATGCTACTTTTAGTAACATAACAGCCCTTTTCTTCTATATTATTAGTTATTGTAGTATAAGTTATCTGTTGGGTAATCAGGATCACATGTTACTTCAATACCTAATTTTCTAAATGCATTTTCATTATTATGACTTAAAATAGTTGTTGAATGTGCTTCACAGCCTTTAAGCATTTCTAATTTTTCAAGTGCTAATTGTGCCATTGGATTTGTTGCTGCACAAATAGTTAAAGCAATAAGTACTTCTTCACAGTTAAGTGCTGCATTTTTGTTTTTTAATGTCTCTCTTTTAAGTGTTAAGATTGGTTCTAGGATAACTGGAGAGATGAGGTGCATTTCATCAGCAATGTTTGCATAGTATTTAATCCCATTGATTAAGGCAGCACATGTGCTATCCATTAAACTTGAAGATTTACCTGTAATCATTGTTCCATCATGAAGCTCAATAGCTACAGCTGAACAAATTTCATTTTTCTCTGCTGCTAATTTCATTTTAGCTGCTGTAAGTCTTGCTTCTACAACTGATTTACGATCTTCTTCTTTAAGTTTAAGCTCATTCATGATTAATTTAACATGTTGAACTGTATCTTTATCTGCATGGCCTTTTTTATATTCACATGCTGTTTTAAAGTATCTTCTAATAATTTCTTGTCTAGATGCTTCTTTAACAACTTCATCATCTACAATACCATATCCAACACGGTTAACGCCCATATCTGTTGGTGATTTGTAAACTGCTTCTTCACCTGTGATTTTTTCAATAATACGTTTTAAGATTGGGAATGTTTCAAGGTCACGGTTATAGTTAACAGCCATTTGATTGTATGCTTCTAAATGGAAAGAGTCGATCATGTTAACATCTTTAAGGTCTGCTGTTGCTGCTTCATATGCAATGTTAAGAGGATGTTTAAGAGGTACATTCCATACTGGGAAAGTTTCAAATTTAGAGTAACCTGCTACACGGCCTTGTTTGTTTTCATGATAAAGTTGGCTTAAACAAGTTGCAAGTTTACCACTACCTGGTCCTGGAGCTGTTACAACAACGATTGGTTTAGTTGTTTCAATATAAGGATTTTTACCATAACCTTCATCACTTACGATTGTATCAACATCAGTTGGGTATCCTGCTGTTGCACTATGTTTATAAACTTTGATACCACGTCTTTCAAGTTTATTGATGAATACAGTTGTAGCTGGTTGCCCTTCAAAACGTGTAATAACAACACTATTTACATCTAAGTCATATTCTCTAAGATCATCAATAAGTCTTAAAACGTCCATATCATATGTAATACCGAAATCACCACGGATTTTGTTACGCTCAATATCTCCTGCATAAACACAGATAATGATCTCTACTTTATCTTTTAATTTATGAAGAAGTTTGATTTTTGCGTTCTCATCAAACCCTGGTAAAACTCTTTTTGCATGCATATCAAATAAGAGTTTTCCTCCAAATTCAAGATATAATTTATCGTAATTGTTTACACGTTCTAAGATGTACTCTGACTGCTCTTGTAAATACTTATTATGGTCAAATCCTATTTTCATTGTTGTATCCTCCTCGTTTTGTCCGTTCAATTCAAATCTCAAGTATATATCATACCTCTTTTATTTCTATTTTAGAAGACTGAATATCTCCTTTTTATTCCAAGAATTTTCAAGGCTTTTTGTTGTATTTTTACAAAGTTACTTAATGCTTATTTATAGTGTTTTTTCCTTGTGCTATAATGGAAGATACCCCCCTAAAATCATTCAATCAATTAATTCTAGATTTTTATAGAATATACACAAAAAACCACAAGAATTATTCTTGTGGTTTTTTGCATTCTCTTACTATTTTGAAATCATACCAAGTCATCTCAAAATAGCCTCTTCCTTATCCACTACTACAAACTAAACTTCAGTAATTTTCATTCTTAGTATTGAATATCAGGCACATATACTCATTTATCAAATTTTACTTTAATTTTTATTTATTTTTTACTAAAATATTATTCATTTTTAGATTGTTGTGTATTATAATTAAGTTGTCTTTTAAATACTCACTATATTTAAGGAGAAAACTTATGGAGCACCAAAATTCTATTTCAGAAACTTATATTCAGTCACCACAACCATGGCCTTATGTGCTTAATCGTCGTGAAACCTTTGAAATTCTTCCTCCAAAAGAAGGATGCATTTTATTCGTAGGCGATTCTATTACACAAAGAAATGAATGGGCTGAGATGTTCAATAATCCTAATATCATTAACCGTGGAATAGATAGCGATCGTCTCACTTGGCTTAATGAGAGAATGCCTAACCTATTAGCAAACAAACCATCTAAAATTTTTATCAAAATAGGTATCAATGACATTATGGATGGTAAACGTGCTATGCAAATGCAAGAAGAGTACAAAGTAATCTTCGACCAATTTAAAACACTAGATGATTGCACAGTGTACGTTCAAAGCTGCTTACCTGTTAATAATACTGTTTACGAACATCCTATTGATAATGCTGTAGTGCAATCTATCAATGAAATGCTTGAACCTTTAGCAAATGAATATGGCTTCAAATTCATCAATCTTTATGAGCATTTTGTAGACAGCAATAATGAGCTAGTAAGTGATTACACAAGAGATGGTGTACACTTAAATGGAACAGGCTATCTTGTTTGGAAAAAACAAATTGAACAATATGTGTAATGACTATATAAAAAGAGGTTGCCCCTTATGCAACCTCTTTTTATATAGCCTTATCTTTATGCTGTACACAGCTCCTAGAATAAGTCCTTTAACTTAATGTAACCTTTTATATTTGTTATATACTATCTTTAATTTCTATTCCTTACTCTTCTCATTTGTTTTATCATCTTGGCTATCTTTTTCATCTACCTCTTTTGGATTTGTTTCTTCATTTATTTGTTCTTCTGTTTGTTGATCTCCATTTTGAGTAATAGCGCCAACTTCGTTTTCAGGTTCCCCTACTAATTTACTCTTGATTTGTGGAAAGAATATAATAGTAGCAATAATACCTAGAACCATTACTAGCCTAATGTATCCAAATACTATACGAAGTTCTGCACGGTTGCGCATCTTTCTATCTGGTGGATGTAATAGATCTTCAAAGGCCTGCCCTATTCTAGTAGGAAACTGATACCATCTCGTTGGCGGAAACTTTAAAGGTGTATATGCTTTTCCCTTAAACATATAAAGTTTTGCCTTCCTCGAGAAAAAAGGTTTATGCAAAATCCACCCTGTTGAATCCCACTCATCTACATAATCAAAATCATATTCAAATCCTATTCTCTTACGTACTTTGATTGTCATTACCTTAAATTTCAATTTACTATAGATAAATTTTTCAAAGTAACTATCAATTTTTTTATGTACTGTATTCATACTGTCCTCCCTTAAGTCTATTCTCTAATTTCTATAACCCCTTACTATTATTTTACAATAATATACATAAATTTCCTATACACTTGTTAAGGGAATCCAACCTATCATAATGTGTTTAAAGCTCTTACTGTTAATTTATTTATCAACTATTGCTTCATAAGTTATACTCCAATACATCTAATAAACTTTTTTCTAGATCTTTTATAATATGACTAGAAACGATTATTTGAGTATATATATGAAAAAGATATAAAAAGACATAAAAAACAGGAATAACTTAGCTAAGCTAAATTATTCCTGTCTTTATTTACTACATTCTTAGAAGTCAGCTTGACCTGTAGTTCTTGGGAATGGGATTACGTCACGGATGTTTGTCATACCTGTTACGTACATAATTAATCTTTCAAATCCTAAACCGAATCCAGCGTGTCTAGTACCACCAAATCTTCTAAGGTCTAAGTACCACCAGTAGTCTTCTTCTTTAAGACCAAGCTCTGCCATTCTTTCAAGTAAGACATCAAGTCTTTCCTCTCTTTGGCTACCACCGATAAGCTCTCCTACACCTGGTACAAGAAGATCTGTAGCTGCTACAGTTTTATTGTCATCGTTAAGTCTCATGTAGAATGACTTAATTTCTTTTGGATAATCTGTTACGAATACAGGTTTTTTGAAGTGCTCTTCAGCAAGGAATCTCTCATGTTCTGTTTGAAGGTCACATCCCCAATGCACTGGGTATTCAAATGTTTTACCACAGTTTTCAAGAATTTCAATAGCTTCTGTATAAGTTACACGACCGAAGTCTGAGCTTACTACATGGTTAAGTTTATCAAGTACACCTTTTTCTACGAATTGGTTGAAGAAAGCCATTTCTTCTGGTGCATTTTCTAAGATATATTTAATAACAAATTTAAGCATATCTTCTGCAAGTCTCATATCATCTTCAAGGTCTGCAAATGCAATTTCTGGCTCGATCATCCAGAACTCAGCTGCATGTCTTGGTGTATTTGATTTTTCAGCTCTAAATGTTGGTCCAAATGTATAAACATCTCTAAATGCCATTGCAAATGTTTCTGCTGAAAGCTGACCACTTACTGTAAGGTTAGCCATTTTACCGAAGAAATCTTCTTTGTAATCTACTTTACCTTGATCATCTAATTTAGCACCTACTTGTGGAAGTGTTGTTACTTGGAACATTTCTCCTGCACCTTCACAGTCACTACCTGTGATGATTGGTGTATGTGCATATACGAAGTCTCTTTCTTGGAAGAACTTATGAATTGCATATGATGCTAAAGAACGTACTCTAAATACTGCTGCAAATGTATTTGTACGAGGTCTTAAATGTGCAATTTGTCTTAAGAACTCAAAAGAGTGACGTTTCTTTTGAAGTGGATATTCTGCTGGGCAACTTCCTTCTACAACAATCTCTGTTGCTTTAATCTCAAATGGTTGTTTTTGCCCTGGTGTTGCTACTAAGTCACCTGTAACGATGATTGCTGCACCTACGCCTAATTTTGCAATGTCTTTGAAGTTATCTAATTTGTCTTCAAATACAACTTGAACACTTTTGAAGAATGTTCCATCATTTAATTCGATAAAACCAAAAGTTTTTGAATCTCTAACTGTTTTTACCCATCCTGCTACTGTAACACTTTTGCCTACATACTCATCTGTACTATGGTATAAATGTCTGATTGCTACTGTATCCATTTTTCCATCTCCTTAAATTTGTAGTAATTTAATAAAAGACAATAAAAAAAGCTCCATCCCTAATAAAATATAAGGGACGAAGCTAAATCTCCGCGGTACCACCCTAGTTGACCTACTGGCCCAACTCTTTGGTTAGTATATCTAATAATATACTCTAGATGTAACGGTCTAGTCCCGTCTAAGCCTACTCATTACTTTTCGGTTAGAAACTCCAAGATGTTCTTCATCTAAAACTTGTTACCAAATTTCCACCAACATTGGCTCTCTAAAAACGCTGTTTTAGACTACTCTTCTTTTCATCGTCTATTATCTATTCATACTGTAAAATATGCTTCTCATTATAGAGTGTTCCATTCATTTTGTCAACACTCCTAAATCTCTATCTATAGCTTATCCAAATCAACCTGACTTCTATACATCTTATACTTTAAATAAAACACTTTATTGGGTACGTTGACGCATAACTTCATACATACAAATAGATGCTGCTATTGAAGCATTTAATGATTCTAAACCACCTGGCATAGGGATATATACCTTTTGATCTGCAAGTTCTAAGGCTTCATTAGAAACGCCATTACCTTCATTGCCAATGATAAGCATATTACCTTTTGCAAAGTCTGCTTCTGCTACCTTACAAGCTGTTTCATCTAATGCTGTTGTATAGAGTGTTAAGTTATTTGCTCTTGCCCAACTAATATAATTTTCTAGGCTTTCTCCTACTACAATAGGTACATGTAATAATGCTCCCATTGTACTACGTACTGTTTTAGGACTATATAAGTCTACACATCCTTTTGTAAGGAAGATTGCTTCTACTCCAAATCCATAAGCTGTACGAATAATGGTCCCTAAGTTACCTGGATCTTGTAAGTTCTCAAGTAAAAGATAAAAACCATCTGATTTTGCCTCTATTTTATTTAATGTGAATTCTTTCATTTTTACAAGAGCCATAATCCCTTGAGGTGTTTCCGTTCCACTCATTGTCTTAAATAATTCACTTGGTACCACAAGATTTTGTTTTGTTCCTGCAACTTTAAGCTCTGCTTCATCAAAAAGATCACTCATGACAATAGTATCTATCTCATAATGCTCTGGAATCTCATTGACGCTTCTAATCCCCTCTACCAGGAAAAGCCCTTGTTTTTTACGTTCATTTTTCTTAGCCTGTAGTACTTGGATATTTTTAATGATTGGATTACTTGCACTACTAATAAATTTGCTATTTACCATGTCTCTTAGCCTCTAAATATTGAAGTTGCTTATTACTTCCTACTACAACAAGCGTATCTTCTGTTTCTAAAATATAATTTGGAGAAGGTGAAATATCAATAGAACCACCACGTTGAACAGCAATAATGTTAATACCATATGCACCACGTGGATCTACTTCTATAATGCTTTTCCCTTTCCATTCTGGTAAGATACCTAACTCAATAATACTGTATTCTGATGATAATTGAATATGATCTAGAATATTACCTGAAATAAGGTTGTTAGCAATACGCATCCCCATTTCTTGCTCTGGTAAGATGATACGATCCGCACCTATCTTACGCAGTACACGTTCATGTATTTCGCTACTTGCTTTAGCTACAACATATGGAATACCTAATTCTTTAAGCAAAAGTGTTGTCATGATACTTGATTGTATATCTTTACCAATAGCTACGATTGCTACATCAAAGTTACGAATACCAAGAGATTTAAGTGTATCCATATCTGCTGCGTCAGCTTGTACAGCATGGGTTACAAGTGGTGCTATTTCTTGTACACTTTCTTCTGATTTATCTACAACCATCACTTCATAACCTGCTTCTGCAAGTGTTGTTGCTAAGCTAATACCAAATCTCCCAAGTCCAAAAATAACAAATTGTTTCCCTCTCATAATGCCTCTCTCCTTTTAACCTACCATGACTTTCTCTTCTGGATATTGAATACTTTGTTTTTCTTTTGCTTTCTTTTGTCTTACCATCAATGCTACTGCAATAGTAACAGGACCAAGTCGTCCAATAAACATTAATATAATAATCATAATCTTACCTATTGTTGTAAGACTTGCTGTAATTCCTAAAGTTAATCCTACTGTAGCGAATGCAGATACTACTTCAAAGAGTAGATCCAAAAACTCTACATTTTCAGTTACTGTTAAAATCATAAGCATTCCAAATATGGCTGTAATAGCAATCATAATAACAGTGAGTGCTCGTGTAATCACGGAGCCTGGAATACGTCTATTATAAATTTCTGTACTTTCACGTCCTTTGATTGTGGACATAGCACATAAAATAAGTACACCTATTGTCACTGTTTTAACCCCACCAGCTGTACCAGCTGGAGAACCACCAATAAACATTAAAATAATTGTCATCAGCTTAGATGCTGGAGTAAGATCTGCTAGTGGTAATGTATTAAATCCGGCTGTACGAGGAGATACAGATTGGAATAAGGATGCATAAAGCTTGTCTTTAAAGGATAGTGCCCCTAAAGTACTTGGATTTTTAAATTCTACTATAAAGAAGAAGAGGAAACCAAATACGATTAAAAAGATCGTAATTAACCATACAAGTTTTGTATGTAGAGGCATTTTATAAAAAGCTTGTTTCCAAGTAAAATGCTCTGCTGACTGTCTCTTTATCTTAATCATATTATAAGTATCCATCCAAACACAAAAACCTAGTCCTCCTGCAATAATAAGTCCCATAATTGTAAAGTTTACAAGTCCATTCCCTACATATGGTGTTAAACTATTGCTTCCTACTAAATCAAATCCTGCATTACAGAATGCAGATATAGCGTGGAAAATAGAATAACCTATTCCTTTTATAAGTCCATGCTCTGGTACAAATACAAAAGAAAGTAAAAATGCCCCTATTCCCTCAACAAAGAATGTTAGCATAACAACAGCTTTTGTAAAACGTACAATTCCTGCTACTGTATTTGAGCTAAATGCTTCTTGCATAATTAATCTATTTTTTAATGTAATTTTCTTGCCCATAAAAACAAAAATCATGCTTACTAAAGACATGAATCCTAGTCCACCTATTTGGATACAAAATAGAATAATAATTTTTCCAAATAATGACCAATGTTCAAGTGTATTCACGACTACAAGGCCTGTTACACATACAGCAGATGTAGATGTAAATAAAGCATCAACAAAGTTTGTTGTTTCACCACTTTGACTACTAATTGGTAACATCAATAATACTGTAGCCACTAAAATCAGACATAAAAAACCTGCTACTAATATTTGAGACGGACCTAAGCTGCTTTTAAATATCCCATGCTGCTCATTTAGATTATTCATCTTCTTAACCTCTCCTATGATTTTCTAGTTTATGTAATCGTTAGATATTATACCACACGCTAATTTAAAATACAAAGCTACTAACGGTTTTTATTAGGTTTCACCTTTTTATTTATAATCATGTATATAATATTTGCCACTTTCCATACTAAATGATAGATACTTATATATTTCGAAAGGAGTTCACTATGAATCATCCTATTAATATTTGTCCAGATTTTTTTTGGTTAGGTGCCCTAGATCCTGATTTACGAGTCTTTGATGTAGTCATGGAAACCCAATATGGTACAAGCTATAATAGCTATTTATTAAAAACCGATACTCACAATATTCTTTTTGAAACCGTTAAAGAACGTTTTTTCGATACATTTTTAGCAAAACTCCAAACACTTTGCTCCCCTTCTGATATTGATTATATTGTGATTAATCATACCGAACCAGATCATGCAGGTAGCTTAAACTTATTATTAGATTATGCACCTGATGCAACGGTTATTTGTAGTAGTGTTGCCTTAAAGTATCTCAGCCAAATTATTAACCGTCCTTTTAAACATCAAGTGGTTAAGGATAATGAACAACTCTGTGTAGGCAACCGCAACCTGCGCTTTATTATGGCACCTTTCTTGCATTGGCCTGACACCATGTATACTTATATTGAAGAAGATCATATTCTTGTAACCTGTGACTCTTTTGGAGCTCATTATGCACACTCTGATATTTTTAGAAGCACTCTTGAAGAGAACTTTGAAAATAACTATCTCTCTGCATATAAATATTATTTTGATATGATTATGGGGCCTTTTAAACCTTACGTTCAAAAAGCCCTCCAAAAAATTAACACTTTACAGTTAGATTATATTTGTCCTGGTCATGGACTTATTTTAGATGGTGCACAAATCCCAAAACATATGGCATTATATGATGATTGGTCCCGTCCTGTAGTACGTTCTAAACCGTCTGTTGTAGTTGCCTATGTATCAGCCTATGGTTATACAGAAAGCTTAGCTGAGGAAATTGTAAAAGGTCTAAAATCAACACGCCAAGATATTGATATCTTCCTATTTGACCTTGTTACAACACCTTTTGAAAGAGTTCTAAAGGAAGTAGAACTCTGCTCTGGCCTACTAATAGGGTCACCAACTATATTACAAGATACTCTGCCTCCTATTTGGCAACTTCTTACATCACTTAATCCAACCATTCATCGTGGTAAAAAAGCAACAGCTTTTGGATCTTATGGCTGGAGTGGTGAAGCTGTAGACTTTATTATCGATCGTCTTGAACAACTTAAGATGAAAATCCTTGTTCCACCACTTAAAGTCGTCTTCAAACCAAGCTCTGATAATTTGGCTGAGGCTTTCAAACTAGGTGAAGAATTTGGTAAGAATTTATAGTATCTCTCACTTTTTAATACAAAATGTGGAGGCTGTTTTACCAGCCTCCACATTTTATTTATTCACTTATAATAGCTCCGTTATATACAAGCCCTTTATCACTATCAACTGTAATAGTTGTTGTATTTCTTACAGCCTCTACTACATTTTTAGCTCCAATAATAACTGGAATATCTAATGTTCTCCCAACAATAGTTGCATGGTTATTTTCTTCATGACTACTATCTTCTACTACAATAGCACTTGCTTTTTTCATATATGGTAAGAAAGAGTTATCTGTTTTAGCTGTAATAAGGATATCACCTTTTTTGAAGTATTTATCCGCTTCATCTAATACTTTTACAACACTTGCTTTACCTGTTACAGACTTTTTACCATAACCAATACCCCTAGCAAGAACATTACCTACATATTGAGCTTTTAAGATATTTGTTGTACCTGCAACACCTACTGGTACACCTGCTGTAAGAACAACTACATCTCCTTGTTTTGCAAATCCCAGTTCTTCTGCTTTTTTCACTGCAACTGCAAAAGCTTCATCTGTAGACTCTTCATCAATATTCACAATGAAAGGTGTACATCCCCATACAAGGTTAAGTTGACGTTGTACACGTTCGTCTGTTGTACAAGCTACAATTGGACATGTTGGCTTGAACTTAGATACCGCACGTGCTGTGTGTCCTGATTTTGTAATCGTTACAATCGCGCATGCTCCAAGGTCTGTAGCTGTTTGACATGTTGCATGACTAATTGCATTTGTCATACTAAGCTTGCCTTCACCAAAGCTCATTGGTAAGTTATAAAGCTTGCTTGCATTTTCAGCTGTAATTGCAATACGATTCATCATTCCAATCGCTTCTAATGGATAATCTCCTTTAGCTGTTTCACCAGAGAGCATAATAGCTGAAGTACCGTCAAAGATAGCATTTGCTACGTCACTTGCTTCTGCACGTGTTGGACGTGGGTTACGAATCATAGAATCTAACATTTGAGTTGCTGTTACAACTGGTTTTCCTAAATCATTAGCTTTTTTGATGAGTTCTTTTTGAACAATAGGTACTTCCTCTGCAGGAATCTCTACCCCAAGATCACCACGTGCAACCATAATTGCATCTGCTACTTGTAGAATCTCATCAATATTATTTACACCATCGCGATTTTCGATTTTAGCAATAATTTGGATATCTCCACCACCATTTGCTTCTAATACCTGACGAATTTTAACAACGTCATTTGCGCATCTAATGAATGAAGCTGCAATGTAGTCAAATCCTACTTCTGCACCAAACTTAATATCTGCTAAATCTTTATCTGTAAGTGCTGGTAAATTAACAAATACATCAGGAATATTAATCCCTTTTCTAGAACCTAAAATACCACCATTTTCTACAGTACATTCAACCTCTGTACTTGTTAAATTCTTTACTTTAAGCTCGATGAGACCGTCATCAATAAGAATACGACTGCCGCGTTTTAAATCATAAGGAAGATTTTTGTAAGTTACGCTTACTCTTTCCTCATTTCCTTCTATTTCTTCTGTTGTTAAGGTAAATGTATCACCAATATTTAACTTGATATCTTTGTCATCTGCCATAACCCCAGTACGAATCTCTGGACCCTTTGTATCTAAAATAATAGGAATAGGTCTTCCCATTTCTTTTCTTACTTGTTTAACTCTTTCCACTGTTGCCCCGTGAATTTCATGATTATCATGTGAAAAGTTAATACGAATTGCATCTGCCCCTGCTCCGATAATATTACGAATGCTGTCTACATCTCTTGTTTTTGGCCCAAGTGTACTGATAATTTTAGTTTTACGCATCTTTATTCTCCCTTTTAATATTTTAGGTCTTGTTAGGGTTTAGCAAAGAATATCTGTTAAGCTATACATATAAGGATCAAGTTCCTTTTTCATTTTCAGTGCTTCATTGATATCGTAATCTACATATTCTCCTTTAACATAAGCTACTACACGTTTTGCTTTCCCTTCGCAAAGTAAGTCTACAGCTTTTGCTCCCATCATAGACGCATGCATTCTATCCACTGCTGTTGGAGAACCACCTCTTTGAAGATGCCCAAGTATTGTAGCACGTGTTTCAATACCTGTCATATCTTCAATCGTTTTGGCTAATTTTTCTGAACCGCCTACACCTTCAGCTACAACAATAAGGAAATGTTTCTTTCCTTTATGCTTATTTTCAATAATCTTTTTAACGATTTCTTCATCTGATGGTCTTGGCATCTCTGGTAACAGTACCATTTCAGCCCCTGAATTAATTGCACACCATAATGCAATATATCCTGCATTACGTCCCATAACTTCTACAATTGAACATCTTTGATGTGAAGTAGAAGTGTCTCTGATTTTATTGATTGCATCCATTGCTGTATTAACAGCTGTATCAAATCCAATAGTATATTCTGTACAAGCAATATCTAAGTCAATGGTACCTGGTACACCAATTGTATTAATACCTAGATTTGCAAGTTTTTCTGCGCCTTGGAAAGATCCATCTCCACCAATTACAACAAGTCCGTCAATCCCGAAAACGCGGCACATATCTGCTCCTCGTTTTTGTCCTTCTGGTTTTACGAACTCTAAACATCTTGCTGTCTGAAGAATAGTTCCGCCTCGTTGTATAATATCAGATACACTACGTGTATCCATTTCAAATACATCTCCTGCAAGTAACCCATTGTATCCTTTACGAATTCCCATTACTTTAATACCACGTGCAATGGCAGTTCTTACAACAGAACGAATTGCTGCATTCATCCCTGGTGCATCTCCACCACTTGTTAAAACACCTATTGTTGATACTTTTTGATCCATTAGATACAACCCCCTGTTGCTGTAATTTTTTTTGATTTGCCCTCATTAAACTTACTTCAACAATTCCTTAACTTTATAAAAAAAATCTTATTCGCATTATATCTTAATCGTTTTAATTGTACATAACAATATTAAAAATTGCAACATTAATCCAGAGTTTTTGGTACTACTACACATTCAGAACCCACAACCATCTTAAGCTCCTGTACAACTTTATCATTAATTGTAATATTGTATTTAGCCGGGAAAGCTTTTTTACTATGATCCTCTAATGATTCTACTATTATCTTCGCATTTCCAGGATATTTTGCAAAAATACTTAGTAACTTATTACGGACTTCTTGCGTACGTTTTGACTCATCTAAGCGAAGCAGTAAATGATCCGCTTCAACTGTAGGATTTAGTAATGCCTCTAATGTTGTCATATCATCTGCTAGTACCACTGCAGCTTCTTCTTCTTTAATTGAAATATGACCTTTAATAATAAACACATGTTCAGGATTAAGTTTCTCAAATTTTTCAAACTGATTTGGAAAGACAATACATTCTAAGTTTCCTGTTGTATCTTCTATGGTTAAGAATGCCATTTTTTTATTCGTCTTTGTAAAAATCACCTTTTTCTCTGTAAGTAATCCACCAACTACAACTTGTTGCCCATCTGTAAGCTTGTAATCTTGGCTTACCTCTTCACTACCTTCTTCCTCTATTTCAAGGTCAACGGCATGATGACTAATATAACGTTCTAATTGATTATTTACTTTATCTAATGGGTGACCACTTAAATAGATTCCCATAACTTCTTTTTCATAGTTCAAGATTTCTTTCATTTCAAACTCTGGAATATTAGGAAGATGGTCTTGATTTAAGCCTGACTCTTCTTCCTCTTCTCCACCTAAAGCAAAGAGATTGATTTGACCTTGAATATTATTCTTGCGGTTTGCTGCAATACCATCAGCTATTTGTTTATATGCTGCCATATACTGACTACGTCTTCCACCAAAGTCATCAAAAGCACCTGCTAAAATCAAACTTTCTACACAGCGTTTATTGACATCTTTTGAGTCCATGCGATTGTAGAAATCTGTAAGACTTTTAAATGGGCCATTTTTATCCCGTTCTTCTACTATACGCTCTATCACACTACGTCCTACATTTTTGATAGCTGCTAATCCGTACATAATTTTATTACCCTTTGTACTAAAATAAGCATACCCTTCATTAATATGAGGTGCTACTACTTCTATGCCTAGTTTTTTACAACTATCAATATACTGTCTTACTTTCGGTGTGACATCCATAATAGATGTCATAAGAGCAGCCATAAATTCTACTTTATAATACGTTTTTAAATAGGCTGTTTGATAAGCTACTACAGCATAACAAGCCGCATGAGATTTGTTGAAGGCATATTTCGCAAAGTCAATCATATCATCAAAGATTTGATTGGCTACATCTTGTGGAATACCATTTGCAACAGCACCTGGTACCTCCCCCCCATCACCATTCAAGAAGATTTCACGTTCCTTTGCCATCACATCTGTTTTCTTTTTCCCCATAGCACGACGTAGTAAGTCACTTCGTCCTAAGCTATAACCTGCAAGATCTCGTACAATTTGCATTACCTGTTCTTGGTACACAATACAACCATAAGTATTTTCTAAGATTGGTTCTAGAGCTGGATGAGTATAAGTAATACGTTCTTTATCACGTTTTCCTTCTACGTACTTAGGTATAAAGTCCATTGGACCTGGACGGTATAAGGATACCCCCGCAATAATATCTTCTAAGTTCTCTGGACAAAGTTCCTTCATGAAGGACTTCATTCCTGCACTTTCTAACTGGAAGATCCCTTCTGTATTTCCTGAAGCAATCATTTGATATACTTTTGGATCTTCATAGTCTATAGTGTGCACATCGATCTCTACACCATGATTTTGTTTAACAAGCTTAACTGCATTATCAATAACAGTCAGAGTTCTAAGTCCTAAGAAGTCCATCTTCAGTAGGCCAAGTTCTTCTAATGTAGTCATTGGATATTGAGTTGTTATCGCACCATCACTAGCACTGAGTGGTACGTACTCTACTACTGGTTTTTTAGAGATTACAACCCCAGCGGCATGAGTTGAAGAGTGACGTGGAAGACCTTCTAGCTTAAGGGCTGTATTAATAAGATAAGCTACTTTTTCATCTGCCTTATAAAGGTCATCTAGCTCATTGTTCATGTCTAGTGCCTTTGTAATGGTCATCTTAAGCTCATTAGGAATCATTTTGGCAATGCGGTCTACTTCTGGATAAGGCATATTAATGGCACGGCCTACGTCCCTTATAACCGCTTTAGCAGACATGGTTCCAAAAGTTACAATCTGTGCTACACGTTCTTCACCATACTTACGAATAACATAGTCGATAACTTCTTGACGTCTTTCATAGCAAAAGTCGATATCGATATCAGGCATGCTGACACGTTCTGGATTTAAAAAACGTTCAAAGAGTAAGCTATATTTAATCGGATCAATATCTGTAATTTCTAGTGTATAAGCTACAATACTTCCTGCTGCTGACCCACGTCCTGGCCCAACTGGAATATCATTTCTTTTTGCATATTTAATAAAGTCACTTACAATAAGAAAATAATCTACAAATCCCATTTGAATAATGACATCTAATTCATATTCTAAGCGCTCGCGAAGTTCATCATTCACTTCTTCATAGCGCTCTTCTAGACCTTCAAAGCAAAGTCTTCTTAAATAGTCCTTTGGTTCTTCATCCGTAGGCACATCAAAGCTTGGTAATTTCAGATCATGGAATTCAAAGCTTACATTACAGCGTTCAGCAATATCTACTGTATTTTGAAGGGCCTCTTTTGCATATGGGAAGAGGTCATACATTTGCTCAGGGCTCTTTAAGTAATATTGCCCTCCTTCATAAATCATACGATCATCATCCATCATGGTCTTTCCTGTCTGAATACAAAGAAGGACTTCATGTGGGTTCGCATCTTCTTCTAAAATATAGTGAACGTCATTAGTTGCTACCATTGGCAATCCTGTTTCTTCCGCTAAGCGCATAGTCAACTGATTGACTTTAGCTTGTTGCTTCATACCATGGTCTTGAAGTTCTAAGTAGAAATTATCTTTACCCATGATTTCACTATAGAGTAAAGCTTGTGATTTTGCCTTTTCATAATTATCTTCTAAAAGAGGCCTTGAAACGGGTCCAGCTAAACACGCACCGAGTGCAATAAGCCCCTCATTGTGTTCTCTTAAAAGGTCAACATCTATACGTGGCTTACGATAGAATCCTTCCGTAAAGCCTTGTGATACCATTTTAATAAGGTTTTGATATCCGGTATTATTTTTTGCAAGTAATACTAAGTGATTGTATCTTCCATCTTCTTTTTCTTTATCAAATCGTGTTCTAGGAGAAACATACACTTCACAACCAATAATAGGCTTAACCCCTATATCTAACGCTGCTTTATAAAAATCAATAGCACCATACATAACACCATGATCTGTAATGGCTAATGACTCCATCCCTAGTTCTTTTGCTTTTTTAAGTAAATCTTTAATCTTTGCTGATCCATCTAACAAACTATATTCAGTATGTACATGGAGATGGGTAAATGGTTGATTCATAAGAGCCTCCTTTCACTTTATAACTCATGCTCTTTTATATTAAATATATCTTTTAATTTCTTGAATTTAAAGGATAAGCTTATTATAGCATTTTTTATAAAATCCTAATAGCAAAGTCCCTTAAAAAGAAGTAAGGATCGTCAAAAAACGATCCTTACTTCTTTATTACTTGATAAATTATTTATTTACTTACCATAATCCAAGTTCCTTCTGCACATATAGGATTGGGAGGTGTACTTAAAATCCCTCTTTGTATACATCCCTCTACAACCCAATCCATCAATCTTAATTGTGTCATTGTTACAAACATCTTATATTCATTCAAAAGATGCTTGGGTACAAGCTTTTTAATAAGTGGATAGAGATCATCTACCGTCTCCTCTACTAAGTCTTTTAGCTCTCCTTGTATTTTATAAGATAGCTCATAAAACTTTTGCTCATCCTTTGTGTTCATCACTAACACTTTAGGATATAAATACCCTTCCTCAATCTTTAAATAACCCGCTTCAATAGCTTTTGCTGCAACTTCTTGCTCTTGCTTAGATAATTCATCACGCTTTATACCCTCTATTGCCTGTAAAGTTAATAATAATTGCTGATCATTAGCTATATCATGCCCACAAGCAAAATGTTTATCTAGACGTGTTCCATAGATATTTTGGCACTTCACCATCTTATAGCCACATACATTATAAGCCATTATGCCATCTGAGCCATAGAACCCCTCATATATACTCCCCTTACTGTCGCCCACTTCTCCACATGTAATATATTTTTCTTGTCTTTCTTCAATATGACTGAAATATTGTTCTTTTAGGCACTTACTTACTTGTTCCGCATATCTCCAAAACATCATGGAAATAAGAGACCATGCCACAAAAGATAGGTCTACCTGTTTATTTAGGAAAGGAAAATCTAAAATTTCTTTTTCATTCTTCGTTAGATATGCTCCAATTTTCTCCACAAAGCAATCAACTTTTGGTTGGTACATTTGATTAACTTGTTCTATCCCTGTTTTTTCTACCATTATAAAGTTGGCAATATATTTTCCATTCTCTGTTTTTCTTAATAATCCATATTCTCCATTTGCCCCTGCGCATTGAATCTCTAATTCTTCCTCTATAAAAGGCATTGGTACATTTAAAATCTCTGCTAGTTCTTTTGCACTACGTGGTATATCTTTGCAAAGATATATCAAATTTTGTGAGAACATGCGCTCTGCTTTTACTGTTGGATCATTTCCAATAGGACTTCCTGTCCCCATAAAATCAATATGAATAGGTTGTAAAGTTAAATCTCTGCTTTCCATCTTCTCTACCTCTTTCTTAATTGTATTTCGGGCTGAGAACAAACGTTGTTTAACTGTGGTTTCTGTAAGACTAAGTTTGGCTGCAATTTCAGACACTTTCATCTCATCTAGATAATACATAATCATAACATCACGGTACAATTTAGAAAGGAAGCCTATCTCCCTTTTAATCTTTGTATATTGGCTACGATCTTCCTGATTTTCCATATACTCTTCAATAGAATGTGTTAGCATACTTGTACATTCATTCTCACTGTAGGACTCCATACTTATACGTTCTCTTTGCTTTCTACGTTTTTCACAGTAGTCTGCATAGGTATGGTGAGCTATTTTCCATACATAGCTATTGAAGTTTTCAATTTCGCTTACTTGATTTATACTTTTTAAAATCCTTAGAACAATATCCGAGCATAAGTCTTCTGCTTCTTCTGAATGATTACATCTCTTATAGGCAAATCCGTATAGTTTATCTAGAAAAAGTTTGTCTTCTATTTGTTTTCTTACGTTTTCTGTTCTCATAATTCCCCTCAATTTAATTTTCTTTCACTTGTATAGTCGGTAGAAAATATATCTGGTTAGCACTTTACCCTAAATTTTATTATTTTTTATATGATATTACCTGTATATAAGAAAAAGCCTAGAGCAATAAGTCATCTTATTGTCTAAGCTTTCCCCAAACCGTGTTCCATTAACAGTTCTAATTTGTCCTAGCCTATTATAACCTAAAGTTGTGCCTATGACTATATGTAAAATCATACTTTTTCATTTTCCGACATTTGCGTGGTCCGTATACCTTTTTACAAATATGGTTTATATTAAAGGAAGCTATATTGATCTTTCATTTCATATAAGGAGTTTTTATCATGCATTTTCTTGATTTCATACGTACTAAACTTTGGACTTTACTCATTTATATAGGTCTTATGCTCTTTACAAGTTTATTTTTTGTTGTTATGCATCTACCTTTATATTCCATTATTTTCTTTAATTTAACTTTTCTTGTAGCTTATACTACTTTATTACTTCATGAATTTTCCAAGAAATCTAGTTATTACAATAATGTCCTAGATGAACTAGAGCTTCTTGATCAAAAGTATCTCTTATCAGAAGTTATTTCTGAACCTGACTTTCTAGAAGGTAGATTGCTTTACACTATCTTGAAATCTACAAATAAATCTATGAATGATAGAATTGACTATTATCAAAAACTTCAATCTGAATATGAAGAATACATTGAACTTTGGATTCATGAAATTAAAACGCCTATTGCTTCTGCTAAACTTATTGCCCAAAATCATAGAACACCTGAAATCCGTAGTATGGATGAAGAAATTGATAAGATTAATAACTTTATAGAACAGGTTCTCTTTTATTCTAGGAGCCATTTAACTGAGAAAGACTATATTATTAAAGCTTTATCTCTAAAAAAAATAATTAATACTGTCATTAAAAAGTATTCTAAGACTTTTATTTCTCTTCCTATTACATTGGAGCTAAATATTCCTGACTATACAATCTATAGTGATTCTAAATGGGTCGAGTTTATGCTGAGCCAAATTATTAGTAACGCTGTTAAATACCTAGATAAGCCTCATAAAATCATCTCTATTTCTGCTATTGAAAAGGAAAACAGTATTCATCTTACTATTCAAGATAACGGGGTAGGTATACCAGAAAGCGACTTGCGTCGTGTCTTTGACAAAGGCTTTACAGGTGAAAATGGGCGTAAATATGGAAAGTCTACAGGTATCGGACTTTATCTTTGTCATACACTTGCCAACAAGCTTGGACTAAGTCTCTCACTTACTTCTACTTTATCACAAGGTACTACTGTCACTCTTATCTTTCCCAAAAGTAAAATGCACCTTCTAGAAAGCTAACTTACAAATTTGTAAGTTAGCTGTTAGTCTAATCCATCGCAACTTCTTTTAGACTTCTGTATGATAAATCTATCTTAACGAACTCATTACGGAGGTATTCAAAATGGATTTTATTAAAAAAGGCCTAACTAGCTTTGATCTTAAATTACTCGCACTTATTTTTATGACATTTGACCACATTCAACAAATGCTTATAGGGATTATCCCTATCCCATTTTGGTTTGGAATTATTGGGCGTATTTCTGCACCTATCTTTATTTTCATGGTTGCTGAAGGTATGTACCACACTCGTAACCGCATGAAATACATGAGCCGCTTATATATAGCCTCTATAGGTATGGCACTCCTTAACAACCTTGCCAACACCTATTTCCCTATGCCAAATGGTGGTATGATTATCAATAATATTTTCGCAACGATGTTCCTTATCACCTTCTTTATCCACTTTGGTGAAAAAACTATTGTTGCTTTTAAAGAACACAAGCTCGGTCAAGGACTTCTTAACCTCCTTGCTATACTCACTCCTATTCTTGCTTCTTTCATTGTTTTGATGAGTATGGAAACTCTACCACTTTGGGTACTTAGGATTGTACTTGTAGCCATTCCTTTACCTTTATTAGTAGAAGGTGGTATTCTTTGGATTGCATTAGGTATTGGTTTCTATTTATGCCATAACAATAAAAAACATATGGGACTTTTCTATACTGTTTTCTGTATCATTACCTTCTATCTGACAACAGGTATGATATTCTCAGTAGATAACCTATTTTATATTAATTACCAATGGCTTATGATTTTAGCTCTACCTTTTCTTCTTCTTTATAATGGCCAAAAAGGAAAAGGTATGCGTTCTTTCTTCTATATCTACTACCCAGCTCACCTCTATATCTTACTCGGTGTAGCTTATCTTATAAACGGATTCAAATAGGAGGCTTTTATGGAAAAACTATTAAGTGTACAACAAATCCAAAAATATTATGGTTCTCGTGGTAATGTTACCAAAGCTCTAGACCATATTAACCTAGATGTAGACAAAGGAGAATTTGTAGCTATAATGGGGCCTTCAGGGAGTGGTAAAACCACTCTCCTTAACTGTATTTCAACAATCGATACCGTTACAAGTGGACATATCATTATAGACGAACAAGATATTACAACTCTTTCTCAAAAGAAGCTTGCTACCTTTCGTCGTAATCATCTAGGTTTTATCTTCCAAGATTTCAACCTACTTAATACCTTAACTGCATTTGAAAATATTGCACTTGCACTCACTATTCAAAAAGTAAATCCTAAGGAAATTGAAGAGCGTATCCATACATTAGCTACTCAACTAGGTATTACCAATATCCTCTCTAAATATCCTTATGAGCTTTCTGGTGGCCAAAAACAGCGTGTTGCTTGTGCGCGTGCCATCATCACACATCCATCTCTTATTTTAGCTGATGAGCCTACAGGTGCTCTTGATTCAAAATCTTCTAGGCTTCTTCTTGAAAGCTTAGAGTTTTTAAACACCAAACTTAACGCTACTATTATGATGGTTACTCATGATGCTTTTACAGCAAGCTATGCTAAGCGTATTCTCTTTATTAAAGATGGCAAAATCTTTACTGAGCTTATAAGAGGTAATAATAACCGCAAAGACTTCTTTAATCGTATTATAGAGGTCGTAACCCTTCTCGGAGGTGACACCCACAATGTTCTTTAAACTCTCTTTACGTAATGCTAAACGTAGTTTTAAGGATTATATGATTTATTTCCTAACACTAACATTTGGTGTATGCATTTTTTATATGTTTAATGCATTAGATGCTCAACAAGCTATGTTGGAGATTACTACTTCTAAATTAGAAATCATCAAGAATCTCTCACAACTTATGGGGATTATTTCTATATTTGTAGCATTTATCTTAGGCTTTCTCATGATCTATGCTAACCACTTCCTCATTAGACGACGTAAAAAGGAATTAGGCCTTTATCTAACTTTAGGCATGAATCGCCACACGGTTAACTTATTATTGGTTATAGAGTCTTTAATTATTGCTATCTTTGCTCTTATCAGTGGATTAGTTTTAGGTACGTTTTTGTCTCACGGATTATCTATTGTTACAGCACAACTCTTTGCCGTAGACCTTAAATCTTTTACCTTTATTTTCTCTAGTAGTGCCGCTTGCAAATCTATTGTATTCTTTACAATACTTTTTGTTATCGTTATCATCTTTAATACGGTTAGTATTGCAAAATATAAACTGATTGACCTCTTACAAGGAGAAAAGAAAAATGAGACTTTAAAAATGCCTAACTTTCCCCTCGCATGCTTCTTCTTTATTCTTTCTCTTGTCATTTTAATAATCGCTTATACCTTGGCGAGTATTAATGGACTTCGCTCTTTTGATACAAGCTTACTTAGTGCCATTCTCCTTGGTTGTATAGGAACTTATTTATTCTTTTATTCTATAGCTGGAATTGTATCTAAACTCTGTATTAAATACAAAACCTTTTACTATAAAAACATTAATCTTTTTATTGTAAACCAAGTAATGAGTAAAATTAAAACACATCATATTTCTATGAGTGTTATTTGCCTTATGCTTTTCTTTACAATTGGTGTACTCTCTACAGGTCTTAGTATGAGCAAAACACTTACTTCTACTCTAGAGTCTACAACACCTTATGATGCCACCTTATATGTATGGGGTGAGGAAGACCAAGATTCTCTCATTAAGCAACTTGAAAGCTATAACTTCCCTCTTAATGATATTGCAAAGGAATATCTCGAGTTTAACCTTTACCAGGCACCAATTCATTATAGCGATCTATTTAGTCCAGAAATTATGGCCACCTATAGCCACCTTTATAATTTTAACGAAGACCTTAATCTCACTGCTATTAAGCTTTCAGATTTCAATAATATACTTAAGTATCAAGGGGCTACTCCTATTACTTTAGACCCTAATGAATATGCAATTTCATCTAATGTAGATACCTATATTAATCTTTGTAAAGAACCCTTAGGACTTCAAAAGAAACTTACTATCAGTGGTCAGGACTTATCTCCAAAATATAGAGAATCTCTTAACTACTCCCTTGAGACCAGCTACTTTACAAGTAACCAACTCACTTTAGTTTTAAATGATGAGTTCTTAGTTAATGCGTCTGTCTCTAGCATGTATTTAAATATTAATTTCTTTAATAACAAAGAAGAATGTGAAGCACTATTCACTCAATCTCTTGAAGATATAGGACATAATAATCAAGGTTTCTTTATACCCTACACAACTAAGATCAGCACCTATGAAGCTTCTCTAGGATTATCTACAATCGTTACTTATATAGGTATTTATATCGGTTTTGTATTTTTAATTGCTAGCGCAGCAATTCTTGCTCTCCAGCAACTCCTTGAGATCACAGACCATACCGCACACTACGAAATTCTGAGAAAACTAGGTGTACCTTATGATACCCTTAAACGTTCTCTATTCACTCAGATTGCACTCTATTTCTTTACACCACTAAGTCTAGCCCTTGTACACTCAATAGTTGGACTTAATATTACTAATAACTTTATAGTCCAATTTGGCAGCCTCTCCTTAGGTGTTACAACCTTTATAACAGCATTCTTTCTTGTTGTTATCTACGGCGGCTACTTCCTTACAACTTATATCACCGCTAAAAATGTCATTTTAAATAATGGCTATGTTAGATAATATTGAGGATATAGCCGCATATCAAATCCCCCTAGCATTTAAATTAAAATGGTAGGGGGATTTTAAGTAAGGAAATAACTATTTGGTTTATTGACATTACTGTTGTAATAGCTTTATAAACTAGAACTTGCTAAATTACATTCGCTTTTGGAACACAAACATTCCCTCCCCTCCATCACCAATAAAATCTTCGGATGTACCTAATGATGGATTATGTTCATTTTGAAATTCCACTATATGAAAGCCACATTTATTTATATAAAAATGAATATTTCTTTTGTCAAAATAGGGAGTACTAGTTTCCCATACCTTTGTATTGGGATGCAATTTTTCAATTTCACTCCAAATTGCATAGCCAATTCCTTTTGTTTGAGCGCTAGATTTTACATAGAGCAAATCAAGGTGATTGTTTTGTGTTTCATCATCAATAACTACGACAGCACCCCCACACATTTGGCCGTCAACAATTGCTTTATATGCGATAGCACCTTTCTCGTTCAAGGAACAGTCGATATCTTTTTCAGGAAGAATAATACCTCCAGTCTTACCAAAGACATCTTCAAACCCTTTCTGAAAGGCCTCCTGCATGTCTTTCTTATATTGCATTAAGTCTACATCATTAATCTTCACAAGTGAAAATTCCATTATTGCACCCCTTTTCGTTTTTCAAATATAAACATTCCACATTCCTTTTCTTTATCATATTCATTTCATACCTCCTAAAAATAAAAATACTCGGCTATTACATATATGTAATAACCGAGCTCACTCGACATCTTTTCTAACAGGCGGCCTGCAAGCGGTATGCTTACTATCCCCTACACTATGGTGTACTGTCCTCCGATGACATTATTTACTTTTTTATTAGAATACCATTTGTCTTTAATAATGTCAATTACCTCGCTTCAGAGACTACACCGGTAGAGGCACTAATCAAACTGCATGAGTTATTCTATAAAGTAGCCTTGTCCTCTTTTCGTTTGAATCACATTTTCTACACCAATACTTTCAAATTTTTTACGTAATCTATTGATATTAACAGTCAAAGTATTATCATCTACAAACCATTCACTGTCCCATAAATAGCTGACCAAGTCTTCTCTTGAAACAATACATCCTTTATCTTTTGTAAGGCAGGCAAGAATTTTCATCTCATTTTTCGTAAGTTCTACTTCTTGTCCATCATTTATGAGTATGCCTTTAGAGAAATTTATTTTAAAATTATTAAATTGTACAACCTCTTGGTACCCTGCATAGGCCCTTTTTAGGAGTACACTTATTCTAGCTAAAAGTATTTGAGTATTATAAGGCTTTGTGACGAAGTCATCTGCTCCTAAATTCATACTCATCAGTTCATCCATATCACTATCCCTACTTGTAACAATAATAATAGGCGTATCTAAAGTTTGTCTTATTTCCTTACAAATATAGTACCCATCATATACAGGTAAGTTTATATCTAATAAAATAAGATGTGCTTCTGCCTTTTTAATATCTTCTAACACATTTTCAAACTCTTCTATTATTACTACTTCATAGCCATATCGTCTTAAAAGTTCACCTAATTCATTACGTATTTTCTCTTGATCCTCTACTATAAGTATTTTATACATTTCTTCCTCCAATATATATGTAAGTTTTACATCGATTACTCTTAGTCTACCATAATCTTTTCCTTTTATCCCCTCTAGAACTTTTACATAAATAGAAGAGACTATCACCTAGCAATTTGCGATAGTCTCTTCTATTTACTTATTTATATTTAAAATATAGTTGTATTTTGTCGCATGTTTGAGCTCATCTGTTAAAATTTCAAAGACTGCATCTCTATAATACTCTGTTGGAAGTCCAGCACGAATGTCACGATATCTCTCTACTGCTGTTAATTCTCCAAATAATGCTTGCTTAACACCATCAATATAAGATTTAGGTTTCACAAATTCTACATCTTTTGGCTCTGGTACTTGTTGCCCTGTGAAATTTTGATAAATTTGTCTAAGTATTTGCTTATGCTTCTTTTCATCATCACGAATGGTAGTAATAATCGCTTTTTCTTCTGGTGTTGGTGCTGCACCAATTAAGTAATTATAGAAGAGTTCATCTTCTTTTTCATCTTGAACTGAATCATATATAGACATAAGTGCTTGATCTAATGATTTATAAGTTGCAGGTACATTCGTTGTATCATTTCGCATTTTGTTGAGTTGTGCTCTATTATAATGAGGATAAGAATTTCGCATTTTAAAGCTCCTTTATAATGATTCTTCCTTATAGTTTATGGAAAAATTAGGATAAAAGTGCATATTCTCCTCTAGTTAAGCTATAACATAGACATTTTACTTCTTGTTTCTCTAAAAGATTTAATCTCTTATTTTCTGTAAAACTATATTTAAATCCACATCTTTCTATAACATGTTTTGATCTTTCATTAAACTCAAAATGACTACACCATATAACATCTATGTGTAACACCTCAAATGCATAACTAAGTACTGCTTTTACCCCTTCTGTTATATATCCCATCCCCCAATATTCTGGATGAAGTACATAGCCTACTTCTCGTTGTTCCATCACACCAAATTCATCCTTCTTACTTATCTCATGCAACCCAATACTCCCTATAACTTTATGATGAAATTTTAATTCTATGGCATAGACATCTCCTGCTTTTATAAAGCTTTCCACTATCTTCTTACTCATCTCTTTATCCTTGTGTGGTGGCCATCCTGCATTGGGCCCAACTCTAGGATCTTTTGCATAATCATATAAGTCTTCCACATCTTCTAATGTCCATGGGCGTAATACAAGACGTGTTGTTTCTAATACTTTCATCTCCTTCTCCCCTTTTATTACTTTTATTACTTCTATTACTGAATTATAATATTTGACTCTGTTAGACAATATTGAGGATATAGTACAGAAATATAGTCCCTTGGACTGAAGGGGCTGCTCCGTTTGACAGAATAACTATTTACTGTACTTATCCTTTTTATGTACTTCTAAGAAATGTAGGAGTACCAACATAACACCATATACAATTAATCCACACATCACTCCTACGGCACCCTTGATAAGGTCGTTATATCTTAATAGCGATTCAGGATCAAAGCTGATTATTTCTGCTAAGAATGTTAATGCATATAATTCTAATGATAGTACTAAACTAGCTAAAAGAATTATTAGACTTCCCCATGATAACTTATTCATTTTAAATCCTCCCTCCAAACATAGATAAATGAATATCTATTTTACTCTTCTTACGTATAAGTTTATATTGCAAGTCTAAATATTTCAACAAGTAATCTCCCTAGCAAAATATAGCCTCTCGGTCACCATAAGTAACTATCCTTGAATCATAAAAAAGTTAAAATATATTAATTTATACAAAAAACTGCTACACCTTAATGTAGCAGTTTCTTCTATATTATTAAATTTCCATGATAATCGGTAAGATAATTGGATTACGTCTTGTTTTTTGCCAAATAAATGTTCTAAGATCATCTTTAACAACACTCTTAATCTCTGACCAACTTACAATGCCTTGATCTTGACAATGGTCAAGCGAACGTTGAACAACACGTTTTGCTTCATTCATAAGTGGTTCTGCTTCTCTTACATACACAAATCCACGTGAAATCACATCTGGTCCCGATACAACGGCTTTAGAATCGCGCTCTAATGTCATAACAACCATGATGAGACCATCTTGTGAAAGAAGTTTACGGTCGCGAAGAACGACATTTCCTACATCACCTACACCAAGTCCATCTACTAGAACTTGTCCTGATGGTACACGTCCTACAACTTTACAACCTTCTGCATTCATCTCAAGCACATCTCCAATAGAGAGAATCATTGTATTTTCTTTTTCCATTCCTAGCTCTACAGCAAGTTCTGTATGTTGTTGTAAGTGTCTATATTCACCATGCACTGGAATAAAGTATTTTGGCCTTACAAGTGCATGAATGAGTTTAAGTTCTTCTTGAGTTGCATGGCCTGATACGTGAGTATCTTCACGTACAATAATAGTTCCTTTTTTCGCTAACTCATTAACAACTTTTGATACAGTTTTTTCATTCCCAGGAATAGGTGTTGAACTAAGTACAATAACATCTCCTGGTTTTAAATCAATTTGTTTATGTTCTGAGAATGCCATTCTAGATAGAGCAGCCATTGGCTCACCTTGGCTTCCTGTCATAATTGTTACAAGTTCTTCATCTTTATAACGATTAATTTGATTTGACTCAATTAAAGTCTTTTCTGGAATATCTAAATATCCTAATTCATTCGCTGTACGTACAATGTTGACCATACTACGACCTAGTACTGCTACTTTACGATTATGTTTGTGTGCTGCAGTAATTACTTGTTGCACACGGTCAATATTCGAAGCAAAAGTAGCAACCATAATACGTCTATCTTTATATTGGTTAAATACCTTATCTATAGTTTCCCCAACTTTTCTTTCTGATGGGTTATGGCCTAATTTCCCTACATTTGTACTATCTGCAAGTAAGGCTAAAACACCTTGTTTTCCAAGTTCTGCTAAACGATGTAAATCTAATACACTACCTCTAATTGGTGTGTAATCTACTTTAAAGTCACCTGTGTGAATAAGTGTACCTACTGGTGTCCAAATTCCTAGCATAACGGCATCTGCTATACTGTGGTTAGAACGGATAAATTCAATTTTAAAGCTGCTTCCGAGTTTAATTGTATCCCCTTGTTTTACAACAATTCTAGTTGTTGTGTTCATCATCTTGTGTTCAATTAATTTATTTTCCACAAGTGCAATAGTAAGTTGTGTTCCATAAACAGGTACATTTAATTCTTTTAAGATATATGGTAATGCACCAATATGATCCTCATGTCCATGTGTTAAAACAATACCCCTAATTCTATCTTTGTTCTGTGTCAAATAAGTAATGTCTGGAATAACTAAATCAATTCCTAGCATATCATCTGTTGGGAATGATAATCCACAGTCAACGATGATCATATCTTCCCCATATTCAAAAACAGTCATGTTTTTTCCGATTTCTCCTAGTCCCCCTAGGGAAATCATTTTAAGTTTTCCTTTTGTGTGTCGTGTTGTCACGCATTTACCTCCATATTTCTCTTTCTTTTTTAATGTATTTATATTTTAGTCTCATTTTTTGCTATACTTATAAATTTGTATCGATTTTTAAGAATATTTCTCTTTCAAAAATACTATTGTTCTCGGTTTTTAAAATTAAATTTACGTTTATTTCATTTTGTCTAATAATAGGTACAATATTCAGGTTAAATCGTTTAATTTGCCGTTCCGATTTCCTTTTTATACCCTTAATATTTACATTTGACCGTTCCATTCAGGTAGCTTTATAAGCTTACTTAACTCTTTTAGTATATAGGTCCACGCCCTAATTGTCAAACCTCCATCTTTTGACAATATAAAAAACTAGATAAAACTTTAATTTTATCTAGTCTCTTTCGTTTTATTCAAACCCTAAGAGTTTGAGAATTAAAACTGCTACATTCCGTTCTTTACCTTTATAAGGGAAAGAATGTATATGGATGGCTGGATTAAAATTGAGTTCAATAATCCCATAACTAGCTTTTACATCTTCTATATTCTCTAGCATCATATCAACGCCACAAATCTTAGCTCCTACTGCCTTAGCGCTTGCTACAGCAATCTTCTTGAAATACTCATGTACTTGATCTGTATAGTCAATGCTATCTCCACCTGTACTAATATTTGAGTTTTCTCTCAAAAAAACTACTTCTTCTAACAAAGGTACTGTTTCAAAATCTTTATTTTGTTGCTTTAGGAAAAGTTTTGCACTTTCATCTAACTGAATCTTCTCCAGCGGTGTTTTATAGCCTTTTCCTCGTAATACATTCTGGTTCTTTATTTCTACTAATTCCCGAATTGTATGTGTACCGTTTCCTATAACATTTGCCGGAACACGATGTAATATACCTACCGCTTCATCATTAATCACTAGGAATCGGTACTCTTTTCCAGGAATAAAACGTTCTACTAGCACTGCATCATCATGAGAAAATGCTATTTCTAAAGCTTTTTGCAAATCTTCCTTACTTGCACCTGTAGGAAAAATACTAATACCTATACCAAAATTTGTTGATTTAGGCTTTATTACAATTGGCTTATTTATATATAAGTCTATTTTATCTTTCGCTTCATCTATATGACTAAAACTTTCACCTTCAGGTACACGTATCCCTTTCTGCTTAAGCAACTTTTTAGTAACAATCTTATTTTCCATCATAAGTGCTGTTATATAGTTGTCTGCGCCTGTCTTAGTCGCCTGTTTGATGTATTCTACATGATTTCTCTTTTTAAGAGCAATAAAGTTTTCCTCTCTATCAAGGATCTCTATTTTAATTCCTCTCTTGACTGCCTCTTTCATTAAAATTTGAGTAGAGAGCTCCATATCTTCATAACCTTCAAACTTGAAACGTTTTTGATAGGCATCATTTTTATAGTTCCTTGCAAGCTCTATACTTGCCTTAAGGTAGCCTTTTTCTTTCACCATTTCTACTATTTGATGGGCATAAGTTAGGGTATAATCTTCAACCTTTTTAATCATTTCGTTTAAGACTTCTTCTTGCCCTAATTCTAGAACATAGTTAATTTCTTGCATGCGTTCTAATATTTCTATACCCCATTCTTCTTTACTAACTAACTTCCCTTCTCTTAAAAGAAGATTTTCTTTTTGCCCATACTTCGCTATACAGCGTTGATTCTTAAGTGCTTCTTGTTGCCATTTGGTATAGTCTGATTCTTCTTCTAATAATAAAAACAGATTAAATAGATGCATGAAATATAAATCATCTAACTTAATCCCCGATTTTTCAAAAGGATTAATATCAATACTCCTATATTCTAAATAGGCTATACCTTCTTCTTGTAAAGATTCTAGTAGGCTTTCATTGTCATAAGCTTTTAATCTAATTTGGCTATAGAGTTCTTTAGGGCTTTCAATGAGTCCGTCTGTTACAAACTTCTCTAGACTTTTTGTATAGTCTTCTATGGTTTGATAGTTTGGAAATAGCTCAACCTTATTGGTATAACCATACTCACTATTTCTATAAGAAAGGGCACCATCATTGGTATAACTATCTTCTGCCACTTCCTGTAATTGCTTAACACATTCTTCTACATAACTTTCATGCATAACACTACTACTACCTAATAGGTAAATTAAAAGCCAACGATAACGTAAATAGTTTCTCGCAACCTTTAAATAGAGATAGTCTCTAAATTCTCTATAGCTTTTATCCTTAGGTCCATGTTCATATAACTTTCTAATAAAATCCTCATTAAATGAAAAATTATAATGGATTCCTGAAACAAGCTGGCGCTTGCCTCCATATTTAGCTAATAACTTTCTTCTATAGGCATAAGCTTTTTCTCCTGAAGGACATTTACAAAATTCTGCAAGTGGAATCTGCTGATCATCAGGGATATTACAAGGCATAGATTGAGGCCATAGATACTCATCTCCTAACTCTAATGCTGTAATATCATATAAAGCACATAAAAACTTGTGTGTTTCTTCTATTGTTTCAAAAGCAGGTGTAATAAGCTCTACCTGACTCTCAGAAAAGTCTGTTGTAATATAAGGATTAAAAAGCTTAGCTCCAAATACTTCTGGATGAGGTGTCGTTGCTAAATTTCCATAACTATCACATCTTAAACTTTCACGCTCAATTCCAAAATGTCCTTTAAGAAGTTCTTTTCCTTTAAATAATTGTTTGATTTCATTTAGCATTGTTGCTCCTCTTTCTTCTCATACAATTTAGGTCATTTAATTTTATTGTGTCCTAAACTCAAAAAAACATGAAAAAGCGTCCCTCATTCTATAGAAGGACGCTATACTATTTATTTCATTTTATTATTACTCAAACAATGATAATTGTAAACTCCCATATCCTTTTTTAGCTAAATGTATAATGTCTTGCATCCTATATACTATCCCTCGTGTTTCACATTCTGTACTAAATAGCTTCCACAAGGCCTTGGCATTAGGAGAGGTACACATATAATTTTCACCGTAGTAGGACATATATTTTTCTTTAATGCCTGGAAATTCTTTATCTAAATGCTCATAAAAATACTCTCGTTGCTGTTGCCTAAGTGTCATCCCCATAGCTGGATAAATAAACTTGGCTCCATTCTCATGCGCTTGCTTTACAATTTGATAAATATTTTCTTCAGTATCTTCTATAAAAGGTAAGACTGGCATCATCAATATACCAGTAAAAATACCTTCTTCACTTAATGCCCTAACAGCTTCAAAGCGTTCAGATGAAGGACATACATAAGGCTCTACCTTTTTAGCCAGTCTATCCTCTGCAGCTGTTACTGTAATTTTAGCTATAACAGGTGCGTGTTGTTTGATTACTTTAAGGACATCTATATCTCTTTTTATCAAGCTACTTTTAGTAGCAATGGCTACACCAAAATCATAGGCACTTATAAGTTCTAGGGCATGTCTTGTAAGCTGTATTTTTTGTTCAATAGGATTATAAGGGTCTGACATAGAACCTGTTCCTATAATCCCCTTTTGCGTCTTACGCCTTAATTCATTACGAATGAGAGTAAGGGCATCTGCCTTTACTCTCACTTCATCAAAGTTCTCTATTTGATAACAACCACTTCTGCTATCACAGTAAATACATCCATGACAGCATCCTTTATAAATATTCATATTATAACGTGTACCAAACCAACTTTCATCTTTTGTTCTTGTTATAATGGTTTTTGCCGGTATTTCTTTTATTTCCATCTTTTAAGTGTTGGGAAATAGCCTCTCATCGCTTGCTTAGCTGCTTCTACATCTGGGTAAACCTTCTCTTTTACAACAATAGGTGCACAGAACTCAATCATCTCATCCATTGTCATCTCACCTACAAACTTTCCTTCATTAAAGCAATATTTACAATACGCTTCATTTAGGCTACCATCTGCATTTGTTCCCAGCTCCTCCTCATTTGTTAATGGCATTGCACAAGACTGACATACTTTCATTTCGCTCATTGTATTAAGCTCCCTTCTGCTTTTTAAATGACTACCTCATAGTCTATAAGTAGCTTAACATTACAAATACGACAACTGTATGTCATATTTAATAACTATATTTTTTTAATATAGCATGAGCTTGCTGTCTGAGCTGTTCTTTTATCTCTAATGGTTCTATAACTGTGACTTGATCTCCAAAGGACAGAAGATAACTCCATACCCATTCACCTCTTGGATAGCGTACATTTACCTCTAGGCTACCATCTTTAAGCAAGCTGACATCCTCTTCTTCAAATTGATCAAACACTCTAAATGCCATATTGGGGTTAAAATGAAGTTTAAGTTGAATCCACTCTTCTGGTCTTACTTCCTCTACCTGCTTATCTATTGTAGGCGGTAGTATCTGTCTGATTTCAAATTCATCCTCTAATAGCTGAATCTGTCTCATTCTTGTAATTTTAAAAGTACGATAGTCTTCCTTATTCCTACAAAAGGCCTGCACATACCAATTTTGCCCTTTAAAGGTCATTTTTACAGGCTCTACTATCCTCAAAGTCTTTTCCCCATAGCTACTTAAATATTCAAACTGTAGACATTGATTATTTATAATTCCTTTTTTAATAATTGTAAATTTATCCTTTTCCTCTTTTGGACTTCCCCAATGTGAAAAGTCTACCTCTATCCAATCCTCTTGTACCTTATCAAAAAGGCTTCCTAATTTCTCTATAACTTGATGAGCATCAGGGTATCTTGCTCCCTTTAAAGTTTGCAATCCCATTAATACTTCACTTTGCTCTTCCTCCGATAAAATTAACTTATTTAATGTACAGCGCTCTAAAAGTTTGATTCCACCCCCAACGCCTTTCGTCGCATAAACAGGTATACCTGCACCACTTAATGTATCCAAATCTCTATAGATTGTTCTAGTAGATACTTCAAAACGTTCTGCTAGCTCCTTAGCTGTCACGCTTTCTCTATTTAATAAAATATATACTATCTCAAACAAACGATTAACTTGTATGATCTTCTCCCCCTTCTTACTTGCTCTTTCTTTTATAGTACCTTATTTTCATTTGCTTTTCCAAGCCAAAACTTCTATACACTAATATCTAAAAATAAAAAAGGTCGCTACCTTATAAGGGTAGTAACCTTCTCTTTTTGTAAAACGTTCTCTTCTATTTCTTAAGCTAAGTTTCGCTTAAGAAATCAACATCCTTTCTATTATAAATTGCCCACATTCTTGGTTAAGCCTATGTAAGCTCCCTGCTACCGCATGTCTACCTTGTTTGGTAAACGGTGTTGGCTCTTTTCCTAGTAATTCTTTAATCTTAGAAAAAATAGGTTTAACAGATAACTTGCTTTCTAACCATTCATATTGTACATCAAGTGTACTCGGCTCCTTGCTTGGATAAGCTCCTTTAACGACTGTTCCCACTGATACGATGGTCCCACCTATGTAAGTAAAAATCATATCTCCTTCTAAAACGCCTTCTAAATCAGGTTCTACTTCAAAAGATTTGTTTTGGAATACAATATAATAATTCATAGCTTATCCCCCTTATAATTAGAAAATAGATGCTATCTTTATTTTACTACAGAATCCAACTAAAAAGGGAGATTTGATAAGAATTTTCTAATTAATTCTTATCAAATCTCCCTTTTCCTTTTTTATTTAAGTAATGGCTTGATATTTACCATGTCTCTTGTTATATTCATACATCCAATGGTTTGGTCTAAAGTTTTTGCTTCTTTTCCAAACTCTCCATGTTCATCACTTCCTGTTGTAATAAGCATATTATGCTTATTACAGAAGTCTAAACAGGTCTTAGTCATCATTTCACTATGTGTTGGATAGTAACATTCAACACCTTGTAATCCCATATTTCTAAGTGTTTCTAATTCTTCTTCTAAAGCTTCTTGTGAGAGTTCTTTGAAGTAAGACATGGGATGAGCAAGCACGCTATATCCACCTGCTTCTTTAATCGCATCACATAGTTCCTCAAGACTTGGGAATCCATACTCTGTGAAATCACAACCATATTCTCTATAATATCTAAATCCCTCAAATAATCTTGAGCTTAGTCCTCTATCAAATAGGTAATGTAGACCTTTCCATCCACCTTTACGTCTATCATACGTATAGGTTTCAAAATCAGCTACTGAAACACGTGAATCTACCTTTTCTAAATTTACAACAAGATCATCACTCATACGATTCATTTCACGGTCTGCTAAGTCAATCAGCTCAAAAAGACGTTTAGAATCTTCAAATCCATAGGCAAGAAGATGTACTACTTTATCTTTATAGCTGGCATTAATCTCTACTCCACGAATAGGGATAATACCTGCTTTACGTGCTGCTTCTTGCAATCCTTCCCAAGATTCTAATTTATTATGATCTGTAATAGCTAAAATCTCTACATTTCTATCTACTGCTTTATCTACAATTTCTTGTGGCGACATGGTTCCATCAGAAAAATAAGTATGCATGTGTAAATCTACTTTCATTCTTTCTCCTCCTTTAAGTCTTTTCTTTGTTATAACCATTATACCTAAAAGCGTATCTTTACTAAAGTCTAAACTCATTTTCCAAAAATTGTATAATTTTCTTTCCCTTTTAGTGTTGACTTCTCTTTTTATTAGGTATATACTACTTTTATCACATTGACGCGGAGTGGAGCAGTTGGCAGCTCGTCGGGCTCATAACCCGAAGGTCTCAGGTTCAAGTCCTGACTCCGCAATTTAAAAAGCCTAAATCTTACGATTTAGGCTTTTTTTGTTTTGTTTTTTAATCGTTCTCTTACTGGTCTTTCATCTTTCTTCCAAAATGTAAAGCACATGCCTACACATATAGTTAAATAGAAAGTGATCATTCTCCATATCAATATGGAGACATTTAAAAGATTTGGCGGGAAGAATAGCCTAAAGAAAGTAAAGAAACTTACCTCTGCCCCTCCAGCTGCGCCTGGTAATGGAATAAAACTTGAAATCATAAGCACAAAAGCTTGTGCTGAAATGATTGATATTACTGATCCATTTAGATTAAAAGCCCTTAGTATAAAATAAGGTACTAAAAAATACACTGTAAGCTGAATGACTGAACAAATCATCATTGCTAAAATCATTTCTTTATTCTGTTTCATCCATTTAAAGCTTTTATAAAAGCTATCAAATTCTTTTCTAATGTAGTGCTTTTTTCTTTCTACATCCTTGACCCATCCAAGCTTTCCTAACCCATCTATTACTTTGCATGTCCATTTAACAGTCCCATTTTTAAAGTAACCAATAGAAAGTAAGCCAAGAACAACGGCTGTATTCACTGCAAATCCAAACCACACCATATAAGTAAAGCCACTTACGGTCTGTGAGAATTCTTCTAGCTTAAAATATAAAACCACCAAGGAGTATAGCGTAAGTACAACTTGATAGACTATAAATTTAGTAAGCAGACAGCTACTGGCTATTCCAAAAGGTACGCCTGTTTTAACCATATGCAATGCTTGCATCGGCTGACCTCCACTAGAAAAAGGTGTAATGCAGTTAAAAAACTGCCCGATCATTGTGGTCTGAACCGTAGACTTAAACTTCTGCCTAGGATGAAGCTTTGCAGTCACTAAGTGTAAAATAAAACTTTCTAGGCCCCAGTACACTACCATGAGTAGTAGTGTACCTAGAATCCACTCTATCTTTGCCTTACTAAAAATCATTAAGAGATTACTCTGTTCTTTATAACTTACATAACTAATGATTCCTATAAGAGAAATTAAGATAATAATTAAATTTCTTTTTTTAATCTTCATTATCCTACAAACCTATTCAGCAAGGTTTTAATCTTTACTGGCTTTGTTTCATTTAAGATTTGATTGTAGAATTCATCCCACATGCTTAATACATGGTCTCTATGATAAAATTCATGCCCTTTCCAAGAGGAAGCACATGCCTTTTGATAGTAGAGTTCATCTTGTGATAGACGCTCTAAAATATTTTTAAATTCTTCTGTATTATTTCCTCTTAAATAGAAATCAAATAGTATATTTTTATAAATATCAATGTCTCTTAATAAAATAGGTATTTTGCAATTCATAGATTCTAAAATAGTCATTGGGAATAATTCTTCAAAAGATGGTAAGAACATCACATCTCCTAAGTTATAGACTTCATTCATCAGTTCTCTATCGATAATTCCTAAGAACTTAAGATTGTCTGGTGGATTTTCCACTACTTCTTTAATTTCTTTATAGCCATCTGTCATTTTCCCAAATGAGAAGCCTCCTGCCCATACAAATTGCATATGAGGCATTTCTTTAGCTATTTGTATAAAGTCAAATATACCTTTTCTCGTTTGGAGCTGTCCTACACATAATACCGTAAATTTATCCGTATCTAAGTTATATTTCTCTCTTAAATTCTTCTTATTAGACTTTTCCATTGGATAGAATTGTTTATCACAAACAAAATTAGGAATATAAGTTACCTTTTCTGGGTCTACCCCATAAGCTGCTAATCTATCAATAAAATATGGATTAACTGTTACAAGATGATCCATACTTTTATAAAACTGTATAAGATACTTATAAAAAACCGCCTTGCATACCTTCGGTAACTGTAAACTACTATCTACTGTTTCTGGCAAGAAGTGCACATATCCTACTGTTACCCCGTTAAATTTTGCAAATGGGATAGATAAGAAATATCTAAAATTGACAGTATGATAATGAGTAATGTCTGCATCTGGCCATTTATTTTCAGTTACTACAAATTGGTCCTTTAACCCCTCTTTTACAAGGTTTACTTGTTCATCATAAGCAGAAAGTACACCTTGCCCTTTTACTTTTGCTGCCTGTGAGAGCATATCAATTTTATAAATCATAATAATCCCCCGTTCATTTTATAAGCTATACCATGCTGTTTATATTACTATATTATCAAGCAATTATTAAAAACCCTGATTCTATTTCTTAAGTTTTCTTAAAGTTATTCTGGGTTATTCTTAATTATAACAAAATTTTTAAATAATTCAACTTTTGCAGACCTTATAGGACTTTCTTCATGAATAAATCACAGCGACTACATACTTCTATTCCTTTTTCTTGTCTAAAGCCAAAACGCTCATAAAGAGGCAATGCCTTAACGAGTACTGAATTGGTTTGAAGTGTTATTGTTTTATAGCCTAACACTTTAGCTGCTTCTAAAGCATTTTCCATAAGCTTCTTACCTAAACCTTTTCCTTGATAACTTGGTAATAGATACATTTTTCTAAGTTCACAAGTCGTTTCATCTACTTTAAATATTCCTGTAGATCCAATAATTCTATTGTCTTCAAGGATAACTTGAAACCATCCCTTATTATTCATATAGTATTTTTCTAAATTGGTGACATCTAAATCTTCCTCTTCTGGATTAAATTCTAATCCATATTCACTAAGCACTTCTCTAACAACCTTAAGAACACCTTCTTCATCTCCTTGTTGAGCTTCTCTAAAATTAATCATAATTTCTTATTTTCTCTCCAATCTTATAATCTATTTTCCGTCATATCTTCTATCTTTATTATAGGCTATAAATGTAAATTTTTAATAAGTTCTTACACTTAAGATAAAAGATAAAAAATTAAAGGCCCCTCTAACTACTATACACATACAGTTAGAGAAGCCTCTATTTTTTATTTTGTATTTATTATTTTAATGCTTTTAAGCGTTTGATTGCTTCTTCTACGTCTTCTCTTTCACCAAATGCTGTAAGTCTGAAGTATCCTTCTCCATTCTTACCAAATCCACTACCTGGTGTACCAACGATATGAGCCTCCTGAAGAAGGTATTCGAAGTACTCCCATGAAGTCATACCAGATTTACACATTAGCCAAATATAGGGTGAATGCTCTCCACCAATAAAAGACATACCTAACTCTGTTAATGCTTCTGTAAGTAAAGCAGCATTTTGCTTATAGTACTCAATATTTTCTTTGATCTGCTGTTGCCCTTCCGGTGTGAAGATTGCCGCAGCAGCTTTTTGGATAATATAAGGTACACCATTAAATTTAGTGGTTTGTCTTCTAAGCCATAATGAATGTAGGGCTACATCACCACATTTTAATTCAAAAGGTACCACTGTATAACCACATCTTGTTCCTGTAAATCCTGCTGTCTTAGAAAGAGAACAAAATTCGATAGCACATTTTTTTGCACCTTCAATTTGATAAATACTTCTTGGTAATGTTTCATCACCAATGAATGCTTCATAAGCAGCATCAAATAAAATAATAGCATTCTTAGCTAATGCATAGTCCACCCACTCTTTAAGCTGGTCTTTTGAGTAGACAGCACCTGTTGGGTTGTTTGGTGAACATAGGTAAATAATATCTGCATCAACTGCATAGTCTGGCATAGGTAAGAAGTTATTGTCTTTGTTTGCTTCCATATAACAAATTGTTCTGTTTGCCATAATATTTGTATCTACATATACTGGGTACACTGGATCTGGAATAAGTACAGTATTATCTGCATCAAAAATATCTAAGATATTTCCTAAATCACTTTTAGCACCATCACTTACAAAGATTTCATCTTCACTTACCTCTGTATGATGCCCTTTGTAGTACTCACTGATTGTTTGACGTAAAAAAGCATAACCTTGTTCTGGTCCATATCCTTTAAATGTTTCTTTAATCCCCATTTCATCTGTAGCTTCATGTAATGCTTTTGTAACCGCTGGACATAATGGCCTTGTTACATCACCTATCCCTAATCTAATCACACGCACATCTGGATTTTGTTTTGTAAACTCTGCTACTTTCTTAGCAATAGTAGAGAACAAATAACTTTGTTCTAACTTTAAATAGTTCTCATTAATTTTCATTTCTATCACTCCTTTATAGATCTAGCGTATACTTGCTGCAATGAAAGCTCGGAAAAGAGGGTGTGCTTTGTTTGGACGACTTTTAAACTCTGGATGGAACTGTACACCTACATAGAAATCATTTTCTGTGTATTCTACAGCTTCTACTAAGTAACCATCTGGTGATGTTCCTGTTATAGATAAACCAGCCTCTTCTAATTGCTCTCTATAAGTATTATTGAATTCATAACGATGTCTATGTCTTTCTGAAATCATTGTTTCTTCGTAAGCTCTTGCCATCATAGAATCTTCTTGTATTTTACAAGGATATGCACCAAGTCTCATTGTGCCACCTTTAGCATGGCGTTCATATTGATCTTCCATTAAATCAATAACTGGGTACTTAGCCTCTGCATCAAACTCACTAGATGTTGCCCCTTCATATCCTAATACATTTCTAGCATATTCCATTACTGCGATTTGCATACCTAAACAAATACCTAGGTAAGGAATATTATGTACTCTTGCGTAGTTAGCTGTTATAACTTTTCCTTCTACACCACGATTACCAAATCCTCCTGGAATGAGGATACCATCGCAACCTTCTAATACTTCTTTTACATTCTTTTCAGTAATGGTCTCTGAATCAATCCATTTAATTTGAACTTTTGCACCATTTGCATAGCCTGCATGATAAAGTGCTTCTGCAACAGAAAGATAAGCATCATGTAATTTTACATATTTACCTACTAAGGCTATCGTTGTTTCTTTTGTACTTCCTTTAATTGTTTCTATAAGCTGTTCCCACTCTGTAAGGTCTGGCGGTGGACATTCTAAGTGTAGTTCACGACATACAATACTTGAGAAGTTTTGTTCTTCTAACATCATAGGTGCCTCATATAGTACTGGCAACGTAATATTTTCAACAACACAATCCATTTTCACATTGCAGAATAAGGCAATTTTTTTTTTGATTGTTTGATCAATAGGCTCATCACTACGTGTCACAATAATATCTGGCATAATCCCTAATGATTGAAGTTCTTTAACTGAATGTTGAGTTGGTTTTGATTTATGCTCATTAGATCCTTTAATATAAGGTACATAAGTGACATGAATAAAGAGGCAATTCTCTCGTCCGACTTCATGTGAAAGTTGACGAATTGCCTCCAAGAAAGGTAGACCTTCTATATCTCCAGTTGTTCCTCCCACTTCTGTAATGACAATATCGGCATCAGTTTTTTGCCCTACAGCATAAATAAATTCTCTTATTTCATTAGTAACATGAGGAATAACCTGTACTGTCTCTCCTAAGTAGTCTCCATTACGTTCTTTATTTAATACACTCCAATAGACTTTACCTGTAGTTAAGTTAGAGTATTTGTTTAAGTTTTCATCTATAAATCTTTCATAGTGACCTAAATCTAAGTCTGCCTCTGCTCCATCTTCTGTCACATACACTTCACCATGTTGATAAGGGCTCATTGTTCCTGGGTCAATATTGATATAAGGATCTAGCTTTTGTGCTGCTACCTTTAATCCTCTGGCTTTTAATAAGCGACCTAATGATGCTGCTGTGATCCCTTTACCAAGTCCTGATACAACACCACCTGTTACGAAAATAAATTTTGTCATAGTTCTACTACCCCCTCGAAAGTCTTTCGTGCTGCGCCAGTCATATAAACAGTTTCATCTGAATGGATGATTTTAAGTTCTCCACCACGTAATTTTACTGTTACTTCTTCATTTTGTTTACAAATGCCATTTAGTACAGCCGCTACTACAGTCGCACAAGCCCCTGTACCACATGCCAATGTTTCTCCACTTCCTCTTTCCCATACACGCATTTCTAAAGTATGTTCATCAATAACTCTTACGAATTCAGTATTTACTTGTTCTGGGAATATCTCTGCATGCTCAAAGAGTGGCCCTATTTTTTCAAGTTCCATAGAAGCTACTTCTTCTACAAAAATAATGCAGTGAGGGTTCCCCATAGATACACATGTTATAGGATAACTATTTCTTCCTATTTGAATATCTTGATGTACAATCTGCGTACCTTCAAGATTGACTGGAATAGCTTTAGGCTCAAGTATTGGTGCCCCCATATCTACGCACACAGATTGTACTTGCCCGTTCTCGGCATTCAATTTCAAGTGTTTGATACCACTTAATGTTTCAATATCTATAGACTCTTTTGTAACTATCTTATGATCATATAAATACTTTCCAACACATCTAATGGCATTGCCACACATTTTACCTTCACTGCCATCTGTATTAAACATACGCATTTTGGCATCTGCTACATCTGAAGTACAAATAAGTACAATACCATCTCCACCTATTCCAAAGTGTCTATCGGATACTGTGATACTTACTTGTTCTGGATGTGGCAAATCCTCATTTAGGCAATCAAAATAAATATAATCATTGCCACAGCCTTCCATCTTAATAAATTTTCTTAGCATGTTCTCACTTCCTGTTAATTCATTCTATTTTAAAAGGCATGGCCTTTAACTTTCATAAACCTTTAATATACTCTCTGCAACATTTTTTCTAGTTGTTCGTCTATCCATCGCTTGCTTTTCTATATATTTATGTGCCTGTTCTTCACTCATATTTAAATATTGTATAAGTGTACATTTTGCACGATCTACTAATCTAATTTCTTCAATCTTACTTTGTAATTTTAAGTTTTCCTTTTTAAGCCCCAACATACGTCGTCTAGAGGCTGTTACTAATTTTATTGCTTGGTAAAACAATGCTTTTCCAATAGGTTTTTCAACTATAAATACACCATAGTCTTCTACCTTTAATGCGATATCATCTACTAGCTCATTCTTGACTAACATAATCACTCCAGCTGAAGTACGGTCAGTCACAAAGAATGCCAATTCATCTCCAAATTCATCTGTAAGTGGTGTATTAATAATAACCATTTCAAGCTCACTTTGAGCCACTCTTCTCCTGGCTTCACTACCACTCCCGGCTGAAGTAATCTTATTCATTTGCCCAGCTTTAAGCAATTCCTCTAAAAGGGCTACTCCCTTTGGAGAACTTGACACAATGAGTACGTCTCCCATCACTCACCATCCTTTCAACCTAGTCTATACTAAACACGAGTAAAATAAGCCTCTTCCTCAGCCTGAAGCTGGTCCTTAGCACTTATAACTTGGTTATATTCCTCTTCTTTGATGGCGAGATATTTCTTTAAAGTAATCGGAGCTAAAACCTGTTTAACAAAATCACTTTTCTTGGCATACTCTAAAGCCTCTTTTAATGTACTTGGTAATTGTTTAATGCCTTCTATTTTAGAAGGCTCCACTTCATAAAGATTATAATTGGTTGCGGGTTCTAGTGTTTTTTGTGCTTCCATACCTTCTAATCCAGCATGGATAATTAAAGCAAATGCTATATAAGGATTACATGCTCCGTCTGCTGAACGTAATTCCATTCGTACGTATTCTCCTTGAGCTGCTGGAATACGAATAAGTTGAGAACGATTTTGATGAGACCATGTAACATACTTTGGTGCTTCATCTAGTCCTAGTCGTCTATAAGAATTGGTTAGTGGATTTAAGAATGCTGTAATCTCTACAATTCTATCTAGTACACCTTGTATAAAACTTTCAGCTTCTTTAGAATGATTATTTTCATTATTTCTAAAGATATTTACACCATTTTTTGAAAGTGAAAGATTAATATGAAGCCCATTTCCACTTTTGTCTTCAAATGGCTTTGGCATAAATGAAGCAAATAATCCATTTTGTGCTGCCACACTCTTAACAACAGATTTAAATGTAATCAGGTTATCTGCTGCTTGCAATGCATCACTATATTTAAAATCAATTTCATTTTGACCTGGCCCCTGCTCATGATGAGAACTCTCTGGTTGAATGCCCATCTCCTCTAATGTTAGACAAATCTCACGTCTCACATTTTCTCCACGATCAAAAGGTGCAATATCAAAGTATCCAGCTCGGTCATGTGGTTCTTTAGTTGGATAGCCTTTATCATTTAATTCAAAGAGATAAAATTCACATTCTGGACCAATCTTACATTGATACCCCATCGTTTCTGCTCTTTGTATTGCTTGCTTTAAGATGTTTCTTCCATCACCTTCAAAAGGCGTCCCGTCAGGTTTCTTAATATCACAAAAAATTCTTATGACTCTTCCTTGTTGAGGACGCCAAGGTAAAATTGAAACAGTGGAAGCGTCAGGGAATAAAAATAAATCAGATTCCTCTACATTCATAAACCCTTTTACTGCTGAAGCATCAAAAGATATCCCACTTTGAAAAGCACGTGGCAATTCACTGGCCATAATCGATACATTTTTTTGGTTACCTAATATATCACAAAAGGCTAACTTTACAAACTTCACATCATTTTCTTCAACAAATTGCAATACTTCATTTATTGTATATTCCACTTTTATCGCCTCCACTTATATGCATTCTTTTTATTATATTCCTAATGCTTATTAGTTATGGGTATAGAGTTGTCTGTAAGGATTTTTTGTATCTGGTTCTAGTACATAGAAGTTCTTTGACCATACTTTTTCTTTATCTACATTAAATGTCTCACAAAATGTTTCAACATCTTGCCTAATACCTTCTACGTCTTCTTCTGTCATCACTCTTGCTACAACTTGTTTTGGAAGGTCGGCTGGGAGCTTATCACAACGTAAGTAGATTTTGCCACCATGCATTCCTGTTCCACAAAAGTGTCCTACTGGAACTTCATCTTCACAGTTTAGCCCAAGCACTACAATGTTTCCTCCTGCTTGGTATTCACCTAAGAAACTTCCTGCTTTTCCTCCTATTATAAGAAGAGGTTGTTTCTCCTTATAGGCTTTCATATGTATGCCCGCTCTATAACCAGCATTATCCCTTACATAAATTTTGCCACCACGCATAGCATATCCTGTGGCATCTCCAGCCGATCCATGAATACAAATAAGTCCTTCATTCATTGTATCTCCTGTAGCCTCTTGTGTATTTCCATATACCTCTATCACACAACCATCTAAATAGCTACCAAGTGCATTTCCTGGTGTACCTTTAATAATCAGATGTTTACCTGATAACCCACTTGCTATATAACGCTGTCCTATACAATTATCTAATGCAATTGTATCTTCTTTATAATTCCTAATTTTATTATTTAAAGTTTGGAAGTGCATTGTTCCTACATTAATGTTCATTTTTTCTTCCTCCTAACTTGTCATCTCTATAATTTCTTGAGAAGGCTATAAGCCCTGGTCTCTCTTTAAGAAGTTCAAAGTTAAGACTACTAAGTGGAATTTGCTCTCTTATAATTGATGTATAAATTCCTGCACCTTCAACATCACCTAGCATCATAAAGCCCTTAAGTAAATCATCTTTTACAATAAGCTTTTTGTAGTTATTTTCATCTTGGGTAATTATTTCTTCCCCTTCATAACTACCTGCACTTATTAAATGTAATCCAAAAAATCCAATGGCATTCATAGGAATAGCTTTATCAAATCTTTGCTTACCTAATGCCATATTAATCCCGGCACATTCGCCTTGTCTATAGGCATTGGGTAAAATAGCCAGAATTTTTTGGTTACCATCTGTCAGATCTACACTCTCAGTACAATCCCCAGCAGCATAGATATTTTCTAAACTTGTTTGGCAGTATTCATCGAGGATAATCCCTCTATTTACTCTACCACCAGCTTGTTGTACAAGCTCTACATTGGGTCTTACCCCAACAGCTAAAACGAGAATATCAAATTCAACTGTTGTACCATCTTGGAAATAGGCTGTATGAGCATCTAACTTTTGAACTCCTGTACCTAATTTAAATTGTATATTATAATTCTCTAAATGCTTTTTTAAGCGTTCTCCACACTCCATATCAACAATACTAGAAAGTACATGAGGTGCAATATCACATACGGTTAGGCTAGCTACCTTTTTTGAGATTGCTTCTGCACATTTAAGACCAATTAATCCAGCACCTACAATGAGTACCCTACTTTTTTCATTTATTTTTTTCTCTAGAGCTTTTGCTGAATCTAAAGTCATAAATGTAAATGGGTCTTCTACTTTTTCTAATCCCTCAATAGGTGGAACAAAAGGCCTTGATCCTGTTGCTACTAGTAACTTGTCATAGCCTATAACTTCTCCTGTTTGTGTAACAATTTCTTTCTTATCTGGATGAATGGCTGTAACATAGGTTTCTAATTTTAATTCACAGTTCATTTCTTTGTAGAAATTATCATCTCTATATTTCATACGCTCAAAATCTGTTTTTCCTTGTAATAGATAGGAAATGAGTGGTCTTGAATAAGTATGATAAGCTTCATTTGATAAGACTACGATCTCACTATTAGTATCTTGACTACGTATCCCCTCTATCCCTCCAATAGCAGCTGTAGAGTTTCCAATAATAACATATTTCATTCTACTCACCTCTCTTCATATACAATCGCTTGATTAGGGCATCCTTTAACACATGCCGGTTCCCCACTTTGATTACCCATGCATAGTTCACACTTTTGAACAATCCCCTCTGATGCCATCTTAACCGCGCCATATGGGCAAGATAAAATACATGTACAGCAACCTACACACTTGTTTTTATCAACTGCAATAAGTCCATCTTTTTTTGTAAGTGCTCCCGTAATACACCCTTTTACGCAAAGTGGTTCCTCACAATGTCTACAAGATACTGCAAAGCAAACTTGATCTTTTTCTTCTATTTGAATGCGTGGTTGAACCGTTTTATTTTTAAGTGCTTTAACCATATCTTTTTCTACTGAGTTTGCAAAAGCACAGTAGTATTCACATAGATGACACCCTAAACACCACTTTTCATTGACATAAACCCTTTTCATCGCTCTCCCCCTATTCTCCTGCATGTTGAATGCCTAAGATCTCTAATTCTTTCTCTGTTAAGCCAATTCCACGTAGCATTAAGCGGTTACCTTTTAGCGCTTCAATAGAGTTAATTCCCATACCGCCCATCATTTCTTTAATTTCATGTTCCCATGCTGAAACTAAGTTGACTAAACGTTTATAACCGATTTCTGGATTAAGTCGTTTAACTAATTCTGGTACTTGTGTTGCAATACCCCAGTTACATTTACCACCATGGCAACTTCTACATAAGTGGCATCCTAGTGCTAAAAGTGCACTTGTTGCAATATAAACAGCATCTGCTCCTAAAGCTATTGCCTTAACGATATCTGCACTATTTCTAATACTTCCACCAACTACGATAGATACTTCATTACGGATGCCTTCTTCTCTAAGTCTTGCATCTACACTTGCTAAAGCAAGTTCAATAGGAATACCTACATTGTCACGAATACGAGTAGGTGCTGCCCCAGTACCACCTTTAAAACCATCAATTGCAATAATATCTGCACCACTTCGTGCGACACCACTTGCAATAGCTGCTACATTGTGTACAGCTGCAATCTTAACAATAACTGGTTTTGTATAGTTTGAAGCTTCTTTTAAGGAATACACTAACTGTCTTAAATCTTCTATTGAGTAGATATCATGATGTGGTGCTGGTGATATGGCATCTGATCCTTCTGGGATCATACGTGTTTTAGAAATATCCCCCACAATTTTAGTCCCTGGCAAGTGACCACCGATACCTGGTTTTGCCCCTTGACCCATTTTGATTTCTATTGCAGCACCTGCTTCTAAGTAATCTTTGTGTACGCCAAAACGTCCTGATGCTACCTGTACAATGGTATTAGGTCCGTATTGATAGAAATCTTCATGTAACCCACCTTCACCTGTGTTATAAAGAATTCCAAGTTCTGTTGCTGCACGTGCAAGACTTTCGTGAGCATTGTAGCTAATTGAACCATATGACATAGCAGAAAACATAATAGGCACTGAAAGTTCTATTTGAGGTGGCAAGTTATTTTTAATCTCACCGTTTTCATCTCTTTCAATAGTTGTAGGTTTTTTACCTAAAAATACTTTTGTTTCCATTGGCTCTCTTAATGGGTCAATGGAAGGATTAGTAACCTGTGAAGCATTAATAAGCATTTTATCCCAGTAAATTGGATAAGGCTTTGGATTTCCCATCGAAGAAAGAAGTACGCCACCTGTGTCTGCCTGACGATAAACCTCATTAATTGTTTCTCCAGTCCAATGTGCATTCTGTTTAAAGGTATGATCTGTTTTAACGATTTTAAGTGCCTTAGTTGGGCAAAGACATACGCAACGATGACAGTTCACACACTTTGCATCATCGGCCATAAGACATTGATTTTCTTCATCATAGCTGTGTACACCATTTGCACATTGTCTTACGCAAACTTTACAACCGATACAACGTTTCTCATTTCTTACGACTTCATATTCAGGATATATATAATTAATAGCCATTAAGCTTCACTCCCTTCTAGTGTTACAATAACTGGCTCTCCACCTTTTGGTGTCCATACTTTGTCTAATTCTGGCTCTATAACGCGGATTGCACATTCTTCACTGGCAAAATAAACTTTATCATCCTTTTCACCAATAACCATAGAACGAAGTTTAAGCCTATCATTAATAGCCATTAAGCCGCCTTCAAATCCTACTAAAAGTGAAAATGGACCTGTAATTAATAAACTTGAAAATACATTTCTTAAGTATGTAAGTCTTTCTTTTTCTGTAGAACTTTGGCTATCTATTGTGCTCCAAAATGGTGCTGCAATAACCTCTGCAACCTCTTCAAGCTTAAGACCTTGCTTACGACTTAAGAAGTCAATAATGTAGGTAATAACTTCAGTATCTGTTAAGAGATTACACTTATATCCAAACATCTCTATAAAGCGTCTATTCGCATCATAAGATGAGATTTCACCGTTATGCACTACTGATAAATCAAGCATTGCAAATGGATGGGCTCCTCCCCACCAACCTGGTGTATTGGTTGGATATCTACCATGTGCAGTCCAAGAATAGCCTTCATATTCTTCTAATCTGAAGAATCTTCCCACATCTTCTGGGAATCCTACTGCCTTAAATACGCCCATATTCTTACCACTTGAAAATACGTACGCTCCTTTTATTTCTGTGTTAATTTTAATTACACAGCGTACTACAAATTCTTGTTCATCAAGCTGGCTATCTTTAAGTTTTGTTGGTAATGGATTCACAAAATATCTCCACATAAGAGGTTCATTTGTAATTTTAGGTGTTTTGTGAATCGGAATCTTTGATAAGTTAACAAGATCAAAATGTCTTTCCAAAAATCTTTCGCACTCTACCCTTGCATTTTGATCTTCATAGAACAAATGGAAAGCATAGAGGTCCTTGTATTCAGGGTAAATTCCATATCCTGCAAACCCTCCTCCTAAACCATTAGAACGATCATGCATAGTTTCTATTGATTTTATAATAGCTTCTCCACTCATTAACTTCCCGCTTTTAGAAAAAATACCAGATATAGCACAACCTGAAGGTATTCTAATTTCACCCTCTTTTTTCATTTCCAATCCCTCCTTCGATAAAATGCAAAAAAGGCGCTCATCAAAGTCAAAAACCCCTGTGGTTTTTTCATTTGATGAACGCCTTTGTTCATATCTAAATTGTATTTTATTGACCTAAAATTGTCAAGATAATTTTCCTTTAAAATGATTTTATAAGTTGTACAACTTGCATTTTTATTTTAAGAACAAGTTTAAATCCCTACTTATACTTATCTAACGATATTTTTAAAAATTAAATTGCATTTTTCCAAAAATTATAGTTGACTTTTGATTTGGTTCGGTCATATACTGTTATTAACATCAGCAAAGGCGCTGTAGGTTATTTATTGACCTACAGCGCCTTTTTTTATTTTCCAAATCGAAAGGGGTATGTCTATGAGTAAAATTTTTGTTCCAAAAGGTTATAGTCCACAATTATCACTTTATGAAACCCAAACGGCTATTGGGTTCATCAAAAGAACTTTTGAAGATCGTTTAACTAAGGCTTTAAATTTAAAACGTGTCTCTGCACCTTTATTTGTTGATCCAAACACTGGTATTAATGATGACTTAAATGGTGTTGAACGCCCGGTTGCATTTGATATTGCTGAAACAGGCACAACTGCTCAAGTGGTACATTCTCTTGCAAAATGGAAACGCTATGCACTTCATCAATATGGTTTTAGTGCTGGAGAAGGTCTCTATACAGATATGAATGCTATTAGACGTGATGAAGAAATGTCAAATTTACATTCCATCTATGTCGATCAATGGGATTGGGAAAAAATCATTACTGCTGCTACACGTAACGAAGCTTACTTAAAAGAAACGGTTACTGCTATTGTAGGTGCAATGTGTGATACTTTAGACTCTCTCAAAACATCTTATCCAAGTATTACAACAACACTTAGTAGAGATATTACTTTCGTTACAACACAAGAATTAGAAGATTTATATCCTAACCTCACTCCTAAAGAAAGAGAAAATGCTTTTGTTAAAGAGCACCCTACTACTTTTGTTATGCAAGTTGGTGACCTCTTAGCCTCTGGTGAAAAACATGATGGTAGAGCCCCTGATTATGATGATTGGAAATTAAATGGAGATATCGTATTCTGGAATGATGTATTAGAAATGGCATTTGAAGTTTCTTCTATGGGAATCCGTGTAGATGCTGAAAGCTTAGATAGCCAACTTACCAAAGCTGGTTGTGATGACCGTCGTAAATTCCTCTTCCATCAAATGCTTCTTAACAATGAATTACCACTTACTATGGGTGGTGGTATTGGCCAATCTCGCCTTTGTATGCTTCTTTTAGGTAAAGCGCATATAGGAGAAGTTCAATCTTCTATTTGGGATGATGCTACAAAAGTTTTCTGTAATGCGAACGATATTGTATTGCTTTAATCAATAAACACTTTGACAAGATGATTACTATATACCTCACATATTTCACACAACTGTGTACTTAACTTAATTTTATAAGGGAGGATTTATTTATGAAAAATGTAACAGAACTATTTGGAAGTATGGTATTCAATGACCATGTAATGCGTGAGCGACTTCCAAAGTCTACCTATAAAGCTTTAAAAAATTGTATCAATCAAGGGATTAGCTTAGATTTATCTATTGCCAATATTGTAGCTAACGCTATGAAAGATTGGGCTATCGAAAAAGGTGCTACACACTTTACACACTGGTTCCAACCTATGACAGGTATCACTGCTGAAAAACATGATAGTTTTATTTCACCTACTTCAGATGGTTCTATTATCATGGAGTTCTCTGGTAAAGAACTGATTAAAGGTGAGCCCGATGCTTCAAGTTTCCCATCAGGTGGTTTAAGAGCTACTTTCGAAGCACGTGGTTATACAGCTTGGGATCCTACTTCATTTGCCTTTATCAAAGATAATACACTATGTATTCCTACTGCTTTTTGCTCATATGGCGGAGAAGCGCTTGATAAAAAAACACCTCTTCTTCGTTCTATGTCAGCACTTAATAAAGAAGCCATTCGTATTCTTAAACTTTTTGGTCATGAAGATGTAGAAAAAGTGCTTACTACAGTAGGTCCAGAACAAGAATACTTCCTTGTTGATAAAGACCTTTTTGCAAAACGTAAAGATCTTATTTTCTGTGGACGTACTCTATTTGGTGCTAAGCCTCCAAAAGGTCAAGAATTAGATGATCACTACTTTGGTACGATCAAACCAAAAGTTGCTGCATTTATGGAAGAACTAGATGAAGAGCTTTGGAAATTAGGTATTTTAGCAAAAACTGAGCATAATGAAGTTGCGCCTGGTCAACATGAACTTGCTCCTATCTTTACAACTTCTAATATCTCTACCGATCACAATCAGCTTACAATGGAAATCATGCAAAAAGTTGCAAAACGTCATGGTCTTGTTTGCCTTCTTCATGAAAAACCATTTGCAGGTGTAAACGGTAGTGGTAAACACAACAACTGGTCTTTAAGTACAGATACGGGTATCAATCTTCTTGAACCTGGCAAATCACCTGAAGAAAATGCCCAGTTCCTTCTCTTCTTAGCTGCTGTTGTTAAAGCTGTAGATGAGTACCAAGACCTTCTTCGCCTTTCCGTAGCAAGTGCTGGTAACGATCATAGACTTGGTGCAAATGAAGCACCTCCTGCTATCGTTTCTATGTTCTTAGGTGAAGAGCTTACTGCTATTTTAGAATCCATTGAAAAAGATAGTAGCTATGACAAAAAAGCTGCTGCTTATATGGAAATTGGTGTAGACGTTCTACCTCGTTTCAAGAAGGATACCACTGACCGTAACCGTACTTCACCATTTGCTTTTACTGGTAACAAGTTTGAATTCCGTATGCTTGGTTCAGCCCTTTCTATCTCTGGCCCTAACGTTATTCTTAATACAATTGTTGCCGAAGCGTTATCTTGTTTTGCTGACCAACTTGAAAGTTGCGATAACTTCCAAGCTACTATTCAATCTATCATCAAATCAACACTTCAAGAACACAAACGTATTATCTTCAATGGTAACAACTATGCGGATGCATGGGTTAAAGAAGCTGAGCATCGTGGTTTACTCAACCTTAAGTCTACTCCAGATGCACTTCCTTATTTCATTGCTCCTAAAAACATTGAGCTCTTTACAAAACATAAGATTTTCACAGAGTCAGAAATTTACTCTCGTTACGAAATCTTATTAGAAGGCTATTCTAAAGTGCTTCATATCGAATCACTTACTATGATTGAGATGGTTAAGAAAGATATTATTCCTGCTGTAGTAAGCTATGTTGATCATCTTACTCAAGCTGCACTACACAAACGTGCACTTCTATCTACAACATGTTCATGTGACTTAGAAGAGGGACTTATCAATGAACTTTCTTCTTTATCTGGATGCCTTTACAAAAAGCTCAATGCTTTAGATGAATGTTTAATTTCATCAACTTTTGCTAATGAACAAGAAAAAGCTAACTACTACAAAGATTCTGTTTTCCCAGCCATGCAAGAATTACGTGCTGTAGCAGATGAAATCGAAACTTTAGTAGGACGCACCTACTGGCCATACCCAACTTATGGCGATTTATTATTCAGCCTTTAATAGTAATAATTTAGCAGTCTAATCATTTTACTTTTTGTATTTTTTGTTTTACTTTTTTGTATATCACTTAACTTCATTAACAATTTCAAAAATAAAGGAGTGACGGAACTACCCCACTAGTTCTATCACTCCTCTATTTTTATTTATAAACTATTAATAAGGAAGTAAATAAATCTTATCTCCTGCCTCATGTAACTTACCTTGAATCTGATAAACTTCTTCTATAAGCTTTTCATTAATAACCTGCTTTGGCTCTCCTATTTGTACAACCTTACCTTGATGCATAACAATAATATGATCACTAAAGTTAATGGCTTGGTTTAAATCATGAAGTACCATGACAATTGTCATTTGATAACGGGTATTCAACATTTGCACCAGCTCCAACAATTGAATCTGATAGTACATATCTAAATAGGAAGTTGGCTCGTCTAAAAAGAGTACATCAGGTTGTTGGCAAAGTGCCATAGCCAGCCATACACGTTGTCTTTGACCACCGGATAAGGCATCCACTTCTTTATCTTGTATATCTATTAACTGCGTACATTCTAGTGCCCACTGTATAACCTCTTCTGCTTTTTCATCTTTTTCTTTCCAAAGGTTTTGATACGGCATACGTCCTTGTGACACCAGTTCTCTAACAGTCATATGAACCTTCTCTTCATTATGCTGATGTAAAACAGATACATGCTGTGCAAATTCCTTTTGTTTAATATGTTGGACACATCTATCACCAAGATAAACCTCACCGTTTTGAGGGGTATAACCTTTAGTTAATAAACCTAATAGAGTAGATTTCCCACATCCATTAGGTCCTATAATCGTTGTTATTTTGCCTCTTGGAATTTCTACATTTAATCCATTAAATAGACTATTTGCTTGGCTATATGTAAAGTGAATGTTTTTAGCCTTCATATTAAGATGCCCTCCTTCTTAGCATATATAAAAAGAATGGTGCACCTATCAGTGACATCATAATACTAATAGGAATCTCAAAAGGATAAATGAGTACACGTCCTAATAAATCTGCGCCTAATAGCAACGTTCCTCCAAGTAATGCTGAAAATGGAATAAGTTGTTTATGGTTATGTCCTATAATAATGCGACTTAAATGAGGTACAACCAACCCAACAAAGCTAATGACACCTACTTCTACTGTCGGAATAATAGCCAGTAATACTGCAACAAGACATATAAAAATCCTATCTTTATTTACTTGCATCCCTAAGCTTCTTGCATTACGTTCTCCTAGTGCCAATGTATTACACTTCTTATATAAAATAAAGCTTAGTACTAAACCTATCGTTCCATATAAAACGATAAATCTAACAGAGTCCCATCCCTTACCTAGGCTTTGTGCCTGGCTGATCAAACTCCCTCCTATACTTGAAGAGGTCATATAGGAAATCACTTCTCCAAGTGCTCCAAAGAGGGCATTGATAGCGATCCCTGCTAAAATAATTCTTTGGGGTTTAAAACCATTGTCCCATGCAAAAGCATAGACCAATGCACATGCTAATACACCACCTAAAAGACCTGCAATGGGTGATGATACAACCAACCCTGGGGCTATTGCTAACATCAATGTATTCATACAGGTAGCCCCTGCTGATATCCCTATAATTCCTGGATCTGCTAAAGGATTACGCATAACGGCTTGTAACAGTACACCTGCTACAGACAACATGCCACCTGTAAAGAGAGCAATAAATATACGTGGTAATCTTACAGCCTTAATAATCTCTATTTCACTACTGCCACCATGTATAAGCCCTACTACAATTTCCTTTAAGCTAAGGTCAATGGAACCGACACGCATACATAGAAGTGCTAGTACTAATGCCCCTATTATCGTTACAATAAACTTTGTTTTAATATACTTCTTATTCATTCTTGTTGTCTCTATTCATACAAAATTTTCGCTAATACCTTTAGTGCATCTGCTGTTTCTAAACTAGCACTTACATTAAAAAGGCTATCATCTAAATCATACACTGCACCTTCTTGAACAGCTTTAAATTGTTTCCATAATGGATTTTCATTAAATTCCTTGGCAAACATCTCTAATACTTCTTCCTTCATCCCATGTGTCATGCGTAAGATAATATCTGGTTCTGAAGTTAATAAGGCTTCTAAATTCACATTAGCAAATGCCATACTAGCATCTGGAACAACATTAATCCCACCTAACATTTCAACCATTTGCCCTACAAAAGATGTGCCTGTTGCTGCTAAGTAATTTCCTGGGAATCCAAATAATACAAGTACTTTAGGTGATTCTTTTCCTGCTACACTTGCGATCGTAGCATTAATTTCTGTTCTAAAATCTTCAATCAGCTTGGTAGCTTCTTCTTCTTTTTCAAAAAGCTTGCCTATTTCTTCTATGGATTGTTCAAGGGTATCTATATTATCTAGATTTAAGAAGGTCCCTTCTACACCAATTTGCTGAAGTTTTGGCTCTATGCTGGATTTTAATGCTGTAACACCAAGTATATGTGTAGGCTTTAACATGGCAATACGTTCTAAGTCTGGTGACATAGGTAACCCTACTTCTTCTACCCCTTTAGCATTTTCATGTAAGTTATATTGCGTCTTTGGTACACCAACCATTTCTATCCCTAATTCACCTAGAATATCTACAAGAGATACAGAAAGTGCAATAATACGATTTTCATGTTCTATTTTTTGTTCTTCTTTTGGTACTTCATTTACAATCACTTCTTGCTTACTGCATCCACTTACTCCTAGAACACCTATCAGTGCTACAGCTACCAATTTACCTATGTATTTTAATTTTTTCACTTTCTACTTTCTCCTATATTATTTTCTTTTGAAGAAATAGATGGAACTTACTCCTGCGGCTAATACCACAATAACTATAACAAGAATTGTCATATGTTTATTGGTTTGCTCTACCTCTACAGATTGTGACTCCGTTTCCTTTGTCTCTTCTATCTCACTTGTCGCTAAGGCATCCTCTTTATTCAACGTCTCTGCTACTATTTCTTCTAGTTTACCTTTATCTTTATCTTTATCTTTATCTTTATCTTTATCTGCTTCTATTTCACTCTCTTTTGGCTCATGTTCTTCTAATTTATCTTCTTTTAATTCGTCCTCTTTTAATTTATCTACTTTTGATTCATCCTCTACCTGAGAGGCTTCATTTATTTGCTTTACTGGAACAACTGGTTTTTCCATTTTCTCTGGTTCAGCAGCTTTATTAGTAGATTCAGCTTGCTTAACTGGTTCTGGTTTTGATGTTTCTGATTTTGTTCCTTCCACTTTTGTAGATTCTGTTTGAGTCGATTCTGGCTTAGTTACCTGTGTTTTATTTCCCTCTGTTTGACTTACTTCTGATTGCATAGGTTGTTCTGCTTCCTTTACTACTTCTTTTTCAATAAGCTTTAAACTTCCTTTATCAAAAGTTAATTCATAAGATACCTCTGTACTCATAGGAATAACATATAAACCTATTGTTACTTTTGTATCTACAGAAGGAATAGGGAATTGTATCTTTTTGATATTTGTTGCTGAGTCATTTGAAACTAATTCATAACTAACAGATTTAGAATTAATTGTAACTTTAAAATCTCCCATAAACTGAGTATTATTAAATCCAACCGTTACAAAAAGGCCATCAGAACTCATTTTGAGTTCTGATTCCTCTTCAGTATATGATCTAGCCATACCTTGGCCTATTTGACTCTCATGATAAATTTGATTTTTGATCGTATATGTTCCATTTTCTAACTTGCTAGAGGCGTAAACTTGCCCACCTAATCCACCACCTCCTACAACTACTACCATAAGGAGTACCATCAGAAGTTGTTTTACTTGATTCCATCGGTATTTCATTTATGTGTACCTACTCTTTCTATTACTCTACAGCTTTTAGAATATCCTCATAAGCCCAATGACTTTCACTAAGATCCTTAAAGGTATTTTCTTTTTCTTCTAACTCTACTTGATCATGCCCCATAACTTTATTGATAACTTTTACGGCTTGTGCTCTTGTTAAGTTTTCTTCTGGTTTAAATTCTCCATCGTCATATCCGTTGATATAACCAGCCTCAGTTGCTGCAATAATGTAGTTTTTGTAAATAGAATCTTCAATGTCTTTAAAAGGTAATGCCTCTACTTCTTCTACATTTAATCTTGTAATTTGTGCAATAATCTTAACAAATTCTCCTCTTGTAATAGCCGCATTTGGATTAAATAAAGTAGCCTTTTCTTCACCGATTAAACCAAGTTGTTCAAATAAGGTAATCTCCTCTTTTGCCCACATATCAATATCTTCATACTGACTTCTATATTCACTGTCTCTAAGTGTCTTTTGATCAATTACAATTCTAAGTTCTGGAGCCATATCTCCCATAGGTGCAATGCCTGTTTTTAAAGTGATTGGATCTTTTAAGCTATCTGTTTTTATTACAACATAAGCTTTCTTAAGATCTGCTGATTTTTCTACTACTAATGGCTCATAGCTTTTTCCTACTTGTTGCCATACACCTGTAATAATGTTAGTAAATCCAAGTCCTTCATTCTCAATTTCTAAATGAACTTCATAAGATTGGTCTACTTTTTCAATCATAATATCATCTGTTTTAAAGAATTGTTTTGCCATAGATGCTTCATTTTTATCCTTATGTAGAACATCTATAGATGCTGTTTGATAATCTTTTTCTGGTGCATCAATAAACTTAGCTAACATAGCAATCGTTTCTGCTTTTGTCACTTTTTCATTCGGTCTAAATGTATGATCTTCATACCCTTTTATGTAACGAATGTTTTGTGCATCCTCTTTAATCTCAAACTCAAGTTTGACCTCTACCTTAAGTCCTGGAATAGCAAAAACATTTGAACTGATTTCTTCTTGATTAAATGTAATACCTATTTGAACTTTTTGTTCTTTATCTTTTGCTTCTATTTCATCATAAGTAAAACTTACTTGTGTTCCTTCCATTTTGAAGTCTTTCAATGTTAAAAGGGTTCCTTCTTTACTACCATCTAGGTATACACGTCCAATAAAGTCATTTGCTGTTAAACTTTTATCTTCCGCAGTAAGTGTTATGGTCACTTTTCCATTTTCTGCTACCACACTTTGTATAGCTGTTTTTTCATTGGCTACAAGACTTGTATCAATTTGTCCTGCCCCTGGTTTAATACTACTTTCTACAAGGCGAAGACGTAAAACTGGTTTCATTGGTAGCATTGGTGCAATACCACATCTGAGATACACAACATCATCAACAGATTCAAACTCTACTTCTGTTGTAATATAACGTTTTTGTGCATCATCAAGATGTGATAAGTGAAGACTTTGATAGTTTCCGCCTACTTTTTGTTCTAAAGATGTTATGACATCTTTCATGCCCATTCCATCTTTTTTCACTTGAATGGTTAAATAAGGTTTGCCATTTACTATAGCTAACGGTAAATTCGTTTGAGTAAAGAATTGTGCTGCCATAGATGTCTCGTTATTGGTTTCATGAAGAACTTCAATATCTACAGAATAGTCTCCATCTACTAAGCCTTCTATTACACCTTGTGACTTTCCTTGAATCACAACTTCTTCCAATGAGGTTTTTACATTATTATTTGCTTGATCTCTTGCTCCTACTAAGTAAGTCCCTGGCTTAAGTCCTTCAAATGTAGGCTCAGCTTGCCAATTTGCTCCACCATCTATTGTGTATTCATATGCTCCACTTCCCCCTTGAACTTGAAGCGTAATCGTTCCATCTTCTGCTCCAAAAGCAGTTTCATGAGTCGCAGTATAATCCATTTTTAAGCTTTGAGTTACTTCCCCTATTTCTGATTTAAGCTTTTGTATGGTTTCATCTGTTAAACGAATACGTAACACATGGGCCATTTGTCCCATTGGGGTCATATAGTGACATTTTACATAAGCCGCTTCTTCTACATTTTCTAAATTAATTTTTCCTATTACATATCTGATATTTTCATCGTCTAAGTGTTCTAGTGGAACATTTACAAATTCTTCGCCTACTTTTTGTTCTATCACTTTAATAGCATCTGTCTGTCCCATTCCATCTTTTTTGATGTTTAGTGCCAGTATCACTTGCTCATCTTCTACAACCATCTCTATTGCTTCTTGATCAAAAAATGCTGCTGCCATTGAAGGTTTATTTGCAGTTTCATGTAATACATCAATATCAACAGTATAAGTACCTTTTGGTAACACTAAATTGCCTTTTGCCTCTATTGTCACTTCTTGATAAACAGTCTCCAGATCTGTCTTATCTATATCTTTAACACCTACTTTATAATTACCAGGTGCTAGGTTTTCAAATGTAGACTCTGTACTCCATGTTGTTCCACCATCTATTGTGTACTCGTAATTTCCACTTCCACCTGCTGCTTCGATAATAATTTTCCCATCGTTAGCTTTATAAGCTGTTTCATTAGTAGGCGTAACTGTCACTTCTAAGCCTTCTGGCTTTGTCAAACCTAATAATGGTTTAAAGTATTCAATACTTTCTGCTGAAAGTTGAATTCTTAATGCTGGTTGCATAGAAGCAAATGGTAATTCTAATTTACACTGCATATATGTATCTTCTTGAATATCTTCAAGCATTACTTCTGTTGTAATATATCTTATCTCATCGTTATCTAAGTAATTGACTTCAAGTGGTTCGTATACACCATCTCTAAGAATATTGAACCCTTTAACAACATTTTTAAATCCTAGCCCATCTTTATCTATTTTTAAAGTCAGATAGACTTTACCATTTCTAATCTTTGCTGGTACCACACCTTTTTCAAAGAAGTCTGCTGCCATTGAATTTTCATCTTTTGTTTCATGTAAAACATTGATACTTGCTGTATGTGTTGCACTAGACACAATATCTACCCATGGGTCTACCAAGTTTTCTCGCGCTTGAATTGTAATATCTTGATAAATAATTTCAGCATCTAAATTTGCTCTATCTTTAGCACCTACTTTATAAATACCTGGTTCAAGATTTTCAAATGTAGACTCTTCGTTCCAATTTTCTCCTCCATCTATTGTGTACTCATATTTTCCACTTCCACCTACTACTTGAATAGCAATTCTGCCATCTTCAGCTTTATATATGGTTTCATCAACATGTGTAACTGTCATTTTTAAAGGGTCAATTCTTTCTTGATCTAATAATTCTTTAAAATATTTTTTGCTCTCCTCTGTTAGCTGAATTCTTAATTTAGGCTGCATAGAACCCATAAATGGTATTTCTAACTTACACTGTATATATGTATCCTCTTCAATATCTTCAAGTATAACTTCTGTTGTTATGTATCTTATCTTGTTATCCTCTAAATAGTCTAGTTCCAATGCCTGACATCCATTTTCATTACATAGATTGAGCCCCTTAATAACGTTGCTAAAAAATGTACTGTCTTTATAAACTTTTAAAGTAAGGTGTACTTTACCATTTTCAATTCTTGCTGGTATATTACTTTTCTCAAAATATGAAGCTGACATGGAACTTTTATTTTGTGTTTCATGTAAGATATTGATACTCGCCTTATGAGTTGCACTAGAGACAATGCTTTCCCATGGGTCTTGTGCTACTGGTTGTATATCTAATGCTGCACTTGTGGTCTTTTGTGCAACCTCAAGTGCTGAACCTGTTGTTGTACTGATTTGATCATTGTCTGTATAAAGTGTCTCATGTTGTATTTTATTTTCGTTCGCAAGTACTGTTACACTTTGACTTATTGTCCCTGTTATTACTGTGCAGCACAATGCCATATTCGCTAATTTATATCTCAATGATTTTGCCATTATTATTCCAACTCCTTATTTGTTAATTTTCTGTAATCTGAACTTCACAAACTATAGCATCTAATTTTTTGTGATGTCAATCCACTCAGACAGAGTTGGTATTCATAGATACATAATTGATAACAATTTTCATTTATCCTTTACTTTTTCCTTTTTTTAATATATCCTATTACAGTAATCTATATTTTTGAGATTAAATCTCAATATCAAGGAGGCATTTAAACTGTTTGCATCATATATAAATACCTTAAAAAAGATTTCTTTATTCAAAAATATGACTCCTAAAGAAATTAACGCTTTGCTTCTAGAACTTTCTACAACTATCAAACACTATGAGCAAGGTTCATATATTTGTACCCAAAATCAAGATTTCAATAAGATCGGCATAGTATTAAAAGGTAAAGTAATGTGCAGCCGTACTTGCCTATGCCACAATGCAACATTTTCTCATATTTTAAAAATGTATGAGACTTTTGGCGAAGACTTGGTCTGCGCAGGCCATGATAGTCTTCCCTACGATGTCATTGCCTTAGAAAATACAACATTGTTGTTTATTAAAGTGAAGGATTTACTTTTACTTGGGCACCCTTATAGCCCTTACATAAATAAGTTTCTTATCAATTTACTATCGCTTATTGCTAATCGTCATTTAATTTCAACTGAACAGATAGAATACACACGTATTCCCTCTCTTAAAAGGCGTGTTGCTGCTTTCTTACTCAACCAATATGAACAGACCGGGCAATTACTCTTTACTACTTCATTAAGTCGTTGTGAAATGGCTAGTTATTTAAGTGTGACACGCCCTGCCCTTTCAAAGGTTTTATCAGAACTAAAAAAAGAAGAGATTATTGACTACTACAAGGATTCTTTCAAAATTCAAAATCTCGATAAATTAATGCAATTATAGAAAGGATAATCATATCTATGTCTAAACTTTTTTATATTACAGTAGGCTTTATTGCCTTAATTCTTGGTGTAATTGGTGTCATATTCCCCATCTTGCCCACTACACCTTTTCTCTTACTGACCTCTGTTTGCTTTGCCAAAGGATCAACAAGATTTCACAACTGGTTTACACACACCAAACTTTATAAAAAACATCTCGATAGCTTTGTTACAGAGCGATCAATGCTTTTAAAAACTAAAATATGTACATTAGCTTTTGCTTCTGTCATGCTACTCTTCCCTCTTATTTTTGTAGACAATATTTTTGTAAAAGTATTTATCATATTCCTATATATCTTTAAGTATTATTATTTTATATTTAAGATAAAAACCATTAAAACAGTATAAACAAAGAGAGGTTCTTACATGGGACGTATAGAAACAGAAAAACAAGTTGTAACCCATATGATTGAAATTTACTGTCACAAACATCATCATGCATCTGATCTTTGTACAGAATGTGCTAACTTACAAGCTTATGCTCTTAAACGTCTTTCTCATTGTAGATATGCTGAAAACAAATCCTTTTGTAGCCAATGCCAAACCCATTGCTATGCGCCTAAGTACAAAGAAGAAATCAAAAAGGTTATGAAGTTTAGCGGTCCTCGAATATTCTTCAAACATCCTATTCTCGTTACAAAACACATGCTTAATCTCAATTAAGTGAAAGACTGCCATATCATTATTAATAATCACAATAAATAGAAGGGCTATAAAACTAGAAATTTGATTAGTTTTATAGCCCTTTTATATTGTTAAAGTTGACCATTTTTTTAAACGCTTTATACCTTTTCTGGGTATCTTCGTCTTCTCATTTAAAGTTTAAATAACATCCTGCTACGCTTCCCATTGTATCTATTATAATTGTATATCTACATTATAATTGACTAACCAATAATCAAGTTGTAATAACCAAGCAAGAAGCTGTGGTTTTGACATCAATTGACCAAACCAAGTTACATTCTGTGTAGCTAAAATATCTTCTAATGCTACTTTATTAATGAGCTCTTTGATTCTACAATCACTGTCGTTTAATCTTGACTCTAAAAGTTTAATAACCTTTGCTTCATATGCTGGATTATGGGTTTTTGGATAAGGGCTCTTCTTACGATTGAGGATTTTATCTGGTAAATAGTCTTGCATTGCTTCTCTTAGAAGTGCCTTTTCTACTTGATTTTTGAACTTAATTTCCCAAGGTACATTATAAATAAATTCTAATATACGATGGTCTGCAAAAGGTACCCTTACCTCTACACCACTAGCCATACTCATACGGTCTTTTCTTTCTAACAATGATGTCATAAAGTATTGGACAGATAAGCATGTCGCAATTCTGCTTTGTCTCATGCTTGCATTATCAGAGTCAAGCACTGGACATTCTGCTACACTCTTTTGATATACAGATTGTGCAAATGCAAGACCTTCATCTGGTTTGACCCATTTATCTTGGAAAAGGCTAGCCCTCTTCGTTGCATCATGAATCCATGGGAAGAAGCCACTTTGAAGCATTTCTGGACGATAAAACCAAGGATATCCACCAAAGATTTCATCTGCACATTCTCCTGATAATACTACTGTGTGTTCTTTTTTAACTTGGCTACAATAGTAGAGTAAAGAAGAATCTATATCTGCCATTCCTGGTAAGTCACGATATAATGTGGCATCATATAGTAATTTAATTAAGCTATCAATATCAGCCGTTAGCACTTGATGATGTGTTCCTAATTCATGAGCGAGATAACGTGCATACTCATCATCACTTTGTGGTTGGAACAAGGTTGCATGGAAGTTCTCTTTATTTCCAGCATACTCAAAAGAATACGTTCCAAGCTGTCTACCTTCTGCTGCATATTTTCTAGCTGCTACACTACTTATAATAGAAGAATCTAATCCACCTGAAAGTAAAGTTGCAAGGGGTACGTCTGATACAAGTTGCCTTGTAATAGCATCCGTTACTAATCTTTTGGTTTCTTCTACTGCATCTTGTTCAGTTCCCTCAAATGCCTTGGCTTCTAATTCCCAATACTTTGTAAGCTTCAATCCTGATTTGTTGTAAACACCATAATAGCCTGTAGGAATTTCTAAAATATCTTTAAATACACTTGTTCCACCTATTTTAGTAGGCGCTAAGTAAAGAAGTTGCCATAAACCTTCTTGATCTAAGACACTTTTAACCATGTCATGAGCAAGTAACCCCTTTACTTCAGATGCAAACAATAAGGTACTACCAACTTGTGTATAGAAGAAAGGTTTAATACCAAATCGATCACGTGCTAAATAAACCTCATGTTTGCTTTCATCCCATACTGCAAAGGCAAAGATTCCGTTTAAGTAATTTGCGCATTGTTCCTTAAGTAAAATATAAAGATACAAAACAACTTCTGTATCACATGTCGTTTGTAACTTCACACCTGCCTTTTCAATCATTTTAGTCAGTTCAGGTGTATTATAAATTTCACCATTATAAACAATGGTATACTTCCTACCTTCATAAACTCTTGTCATAGGTTGAAGGCCTCTTTCAACATCCATAATTGCTAAACGGTTATGCTGAAAAGCTACACCTTTTGCTACATACACCCCTTGTTGGTCTGGCCCCCTGTGAGCAAGAGCTTCTCCCATTTTTCTAACGCACCCCTCATTTGCTCTTTCTTCATGTATAAAATCAACGATACCACATATTGAACACATATAATTTCCCTCCTGTACAAGCACAAAAATAAAAAGACCCCTTAAGTGTTTTCATTCATCGATACACTTAAGACGCCTTTGTCTTCTGTACTATTCTATTCGTCTATTTAAAATTGTTGCCTGTCTTATACCACTTTGGTACAATTTTAGCAAAATACTCATAGTCTTCTATTGCCTCGTAGCATCGTCTTTTCATACCTTCTACTTCTTCGTCCCCAAACTTTTCAGCCCATACAATAGAATATAAGGCTGCATGTGCTACATATACAGAAAGTACCCTCCAAAATATTTCTGGTGGCTCGTAGTCAAAGTATCCATCTATTTGTCCTTTTGAAAAAGGTATGCTAATCTCTTTAGCAAAGCTCTGTATCTTATAAAATTCCTCGTATTGATCCCCATATTTCCACCTATTAAAATCGATAATACCTAGCTTTCCATCTGGTGTTAAAATCATATTTCCTGGATGGAAGTCCCCGTGCAAATAAACTGCTGGATAAGGATTTAGTAGATGAATATTTTCTTCTACATATGTAATGATCCCTTCATCATTTGGGATCCGATTACTACTCAATTTATACTTTTCTATCCCACCAAGCTTTCTTTGTTTTCTATCTTGTAGATGCCTATCTTCTTTAGCCACTTTAATTTGATGAATAGCTTTTAGTATTCTCCCCGCTTCTAATCCCAAAGCATATTGCTCTTCAATAGGTAACTGATCTAAACACTCATTAAGTGGCTCACCTTCTACCCATGTTAAAATCATATAAACGGATTGCTCTTCATTACATGTTCCAAACTCAACTGCTTGCGACATCACTGCATCAATCTTATTCGCCTTTTGTAAAAATTGATATTCCTTTTGTTTTTCTTCATATAGTGAACCATCTGCTATACGTATAAGAAATTTATTTTTTTCTTTATCTTCAACGTAATATTTTTTGTCCATGGACCAACCTTCATTAATTTGTTTAATCACTTGCCATGTTGAATAATGAGGTATGCCTTCTACTGGATATATTAGTAATGGTTTTGCCATCTTCTCACCCCTACTTGCTAGCATATGGTAACCCAATTACACCCCAATATGCTTTTATCTAAATTAAGTTTTAAGCTTATTGTATCTCTATACATGCTATATTTCAATTCTAAATCTATCTTTATTTTTTATTCAAAACTAATCATTCGTTTTTGAACAACTTTTACATTTTATTCCTTATTGAGCCATATTATATAAATATAGATTTTGTGGGGTGAATGATATGTATTATACTTTTGCTACAACTTTAATACTGCTTGGTATTTTTCTTTTAGCTTTCTTTTTTTCAATTAATGAAGCTACGTTGCTTACTTTCTTGCCCCTTATCAAACGACATTCTATACAACATGAAAGATTACTTCATTCTAAAGTAGCTTGCGCGCTTATTCGTTGTTTGAAAGGCTTAGAAGTTACTTTCATTCTCCTTTTAGCCGTTATCACCTTTGTCATTGGTGAAACTTGTTTTTACAACTTTATTTTGCCATTATTTTGCATAGGAGCATTTAGTCTAATTATCATTGATTTATTTTTACCCCTTGTTATTGATTCTTTTCTCATACACTCTAATTAAAAATACTCCTCATGAAAATCATTATCTATTGATTGACATGAGAAGTATTTTTTTGATGTATCCAAGATTTTATTTTTTAATCATCATTGGATATAGCCTTTATTCCTAATCATCCCTTATTTCATTAATAGCTCATTGGCGACTTTATTCCATCATAATAATAGAAACATTTGACCTCTAACTATAGCTAATCCATACTGCGATAGTCTCCTATTCACAAGTATACTTACATTCATATCTAATAATGCCTGGATATTTCTCACCTAAACTATTCACTTCAAAGCCTATCTTTCTATAGAAACCAACTGCATCATCATCCGTTTCTGCTAATATGCAGGCTGGTTTATAGAACTCTTTTATACATTTAATCATTTGATGTCCAATGCCTTGATGTTGCCTCTCTTTTAAAACAGCAATGTCCAGTATCTCTACTCTGTAACTCTCTTCATAATTTAAAATAACAATGCCACAAAACTTATCATCTATATTTGCACCTAAGGCAATAACTCGGTCATCATCCATATACCTTTGGGCTCTAGCATTTAGTTTTTCTTCAGTAGGCATATATGTACTTTGTGCTAGTATTGTTAGAATATCTTTAGTCTTTAAATTCTCCTTTATATCAATCATTTTCACCTTTCTTCCCCCTCAAAATAAAAAGACTTAATATATATTGCTATTAATCAAGTCTCATCATTTATACACTATTATTTTTTTAGTTCTTATCCACATCTTTGACTAATCTAATAGCTTGCAATATTTTATCTACCTTAGATTGCTTACCACCCATTATAGGTGTAAAGGTCAGTTCTATAATATCATGGACTGTTAAATCTTTTCCTGTTTGTATCTTGTCGATAAGCGCATTGGATACTTCATCAGCCATTGATAACCAGTAACTTACGAACCTTTGTTAATTGGATCTAAATGAACTTGAATAAGTGACGCACGGTTTAGGAAACCTGCTAAATTGTCATATACAGTTCATTTAGCAAAGGCTATAGCCTTTTGAATTTTGGCTGACTTCTCTTATTTATAGGGTTTGACGACGAAATGAAGTTGTAATGATAGAATCTACTTGAAACTATCTAGCACTTCCTATTCAACTAACTATGTTATATGTTCTGCTATTTTCTATTTCCTACTTTTTTTACAGGCTTCTTCACTCCACTTCATAATTCTATTAAACTGATTTCCTACTATACTCTCATTACTTTGTGGTATATTACTTGAGGTATCTTTCCAAGTTTCGAGCACTTGATTAGCCACAGTTCCAATATATATATATATCTTCTTTAATATCACATGCAATTTTTAATCTTCTTAGCGACTCTTGTTGTGTAGCTTCAATATATGAATCTCCATATCTGTTGTTGTAATTAACCTTCCCAAGAAATTTAATATCGTTTTTACTTCTTTGTACCTTCATAAGTGTGCTCATATCTTGAAATAACTCTTGTGCCTTATGATTTTGATTATTAGTAATCCCAGGGCAACTTTTCATAAACTTTTCTCCTGCTGCTGCACTTAGATATGAGGCATCATCATATAATTCTAACTTATGAGCTGTTGCAGCCATTTTCAAATTATTAGTAGCTAGTTTACCTCCTATGTATTATTGATTTTCTAGCACGTATTCTGTAACTAAGAATGTAAATACTACTGTTACAGTTAAACCTACTCCAAAGGCAATAAGATATCCCATCGACACTGCTCCTTTCCTCATTTTTGAATACAAAAACAAGCTGATACCTTTCATCAGACAGATATCAGCTTATTTCTGATCATAAAAATAATGAACTATATGATTAATACTAGTCCATTAAAATAATATATATACCAATATTATTTTAATGTATTTCCTGCCTTTAGTGTTTTTTGATAAATTTTTCTTCTATTAGTTAAATTTTGCATATGCGTATCAATAGTATGCACCTTAGTATATACATGGTCTCTTCCCACACTGGTTGGTGAATATAATTTTTCTATCAACTTTTTAATAAGACCGAGTCTTATTATTTCTGCTTGTGGAGTCATAGACTTTTCTACAAAAGTCCCCTGTAAGTTTATGAGTAAGCATTGTAGTAATATTTGATTATCACATTGATTAATAAATTCTTCTGTTAATTCCTTAAAGCCTCTTCCTTCTAGTTCTAGCTTTAAACTTATTAATATGAACTTACCAAATTCATAATTTATTTCTTCATATAATCTGTCTATTGCCACATTAAGGTTGTGCCCTGCAAGGTATTCTATAGCCATCCCTTGTACAATGAAAGTTAGCATTATCACTAATTCATATTTCATTGTCTTTTCATCTACACTACTATCCTTTTCTTTTTTTTCTGCTATATACTCATCTAACCTTTCACATAGCTTTTTAAATATAATACAGTATGCCTCTATACAATATTGGATAGCTTCTCTTTTACATCCTTTTTTTATCATTTCTGATTCTTTTAAAACTTCACTTAGTAATAACGTAGCTCCAAAAAGTCCATTCTTTCTATCCGACATATTTTGCCTAGGTAATTCATCATAGGTATTCTCTATCATCCGTTCTGTTTTCTTTATAGAATTAACTTCTGACTCTATTTCCTTATTATCCTTTTTCTTATCCTCTAAAGTTAAATTACCTATTACTTTTAATGAAGCATATATCTGATTTATATCACTTAATACAGGTTCTAATGAAATATCAACTTCATCCATCAAATATGCCATACATTCTATCACAACGTCTTCTGCATCCATAACCTGACTAGCATATAGTGTAATTATTTCATTATATGCCTGATAAGGTATTTTTTCTAAAAGCTTATCTCCCTCACCATTTCTACCTATATACTTAACATAGAAATAATATAAAAAACAATCAAATGTAAATTCTATTTGACTTTTTTTATAACTAATCAACTTTGATTTCTTCAATTCATCTAATAATCTAAGAGCATCATACTCAACATCTCTATCTTCATTAAACTGCTCTATAAATTCTATATATTCTTTTGTATCTACAGATTTTTTATTATGTGAAATGAAGTAATTTGCCAATACTTGAAGCATATAATCTTTTGTATTATAGTTCATATACTCAGTTCTATTGTCCCATATAGAATATTTTCCAAGATATACATCCGAGAACTTATCTAATAATAGATACATATTGATAGTTCCCATATCTAGGATATTCATATCACTTTCTAGTATCCCTATAAATAAAGAATATACCAATGGCGTTCGAGGCAATTTATTATTAAAAAGTAATTTTTTCATGCTCTTTAAGATATTAAATTCATTTTTTAGCTTACCTGCTGTAACCCACCTATTAACCATTATCTTTAACTCTTCCATTCCAAAGCAATGTAAGTAGTTTACTTGAAACTCTTCTAGTATTTTTTCTTTCTCTAGCCCTCTCTCAAATGCATATATTTTACTTTCTTCGGTTTCAGTACTAGTAATAATAACTTTATTATTCGGATACTTTTCTATGAAATTTATTATGTTCCTAAAATATTTTTCTTCATATATATCTACATTATCTATCAATAGAACAATTTTACCTTCTATAATTAACTCTGAAATATCCTCTCCTAATTGCGCCATCCCCTGACCTCTAATGACCTTATATATAAGGTCTGTGGATGTTTTCTTTATCTCATGATAATCAATTATAAAAGGAATACTATTTGTACTCTGATATTCACAAAAAATATACCTTAATAAGGTAGTCTTCCCTATATTCTCTCTACCTATAAACGCATAGTTGCTCTGCCCATCTATAATTGATTTCAACTCTACCCTTATATCATTAATTACAGACTCATCTTTCTCACCTTCTGCATAATTAAATATCTTAGGCTGTATAAATATATCTTTCATAGTTTTCTGCAATGTTGAATCATACTTATTTTCTATCAATTCCTCATTGAACTGGCTTGTCATTTGAACTACATAATCTTTTTTTTTACCACTATTGATGCCGATTTATTTCCAACTATTTCTTCTTTAATTCTACATCTAGCCTCTTCATCAATTGATGTGATGAATCCATATTCCAACTCTTCTACCTGTACTGTATATTTTAAATACTTATTTCTAATACTGCTCTCTAGTATTTTCCGTCTCATCAAGTCATCAATATTGACTTCTAACCATTTTTTTGTATTATCAATAAAGTATGTTTCTAGCTCGTCCTCTAAGCATTCATTCTCTGGAAACTCAAAAACAATACTAATGTTTCTATCCTGACAAAAAATAGATTTAGTAAAATAATGTCTATACCAATGTATTCTAGAGATTACTGGGATATCTTTAATGTTTTGTACTTGTATATTTACTCGGCTTCTATCTCCATCTAATGCATCTCCTATTCTTAATAGGTATGACAGTACCTTCAATTCTATTGTATTATCATGATAAGATGTTTTACTATAATACACTTCCCCTAAAACTTCAACATCTTCATTATGAGCAAAACATATCTGTGCTATAAAATTAGCATATCCATCTAAAATGGGTAGGGCAAATTCTTTTTTCTCTTGACTACGCATAATCCAAAGTGCTGAAATTATATGATGATTTTTTCTTATGAAATTATAAAAATCTTCACTATTTGTTTTAGCTTCTTTTATCTCTTCTATAGTTATTTTATCAACTAGACTTTGTGTAAATTTATTCTTGTAACTTCTTATTTCAAATAGCTTTAACAGTCTATCTTCGTTCATAAGTTCCATTCCAATATCATGTAAATATATACTCATGATTAATATATAAATTTCAGCATCATTTAAATATACATCTGCATTGCTGCCCTCAAAAAGCTCCTTATATAAACTTATTATTCTTGACTCTATTCTTTGTGAATGAGTTAATGAATGGTCTGTAAAATTATATAAAGGACTATTGCATTGAATCACTTCTTTCAAGTGCTCTTTACAATTATTTATGCTGCTTATGTATAATTCTTTAAACCTTTTATCTCTAAAATATTTTTCCATTTTAACCCTTTCTTATCTGTTATCTGTAATATTTAATACTTTCTTGTGCATACTCTTTAATAAATAGCTAAAGGAGCTTATTATGTGTGAGCACAAACCTACTTTTTGTATGAATTTTGGTTTCTTTGATTGCTGTATGGATTGCACAGATTATGCCGACATAAATTGCCCATATTACAAAACGAAGTTAACTAAATTAGATTCTTTAATTGAGCTTTATAATAAAACAAACGCTTCCGAACTAAATGATACTAAAGTAATTAAACCATAGTATATTATTTTTTTCAACTTATCCTTTTATATTAAGTTTCATTTATTTTTTTAAATTATAATCTTTAGAAAAAAATATTTATATACGTTCCACTTTCTTCATCATAGATTTAAAACTCTTATAATCTCGAATTATAAGTTATTATTAGATTATTTATGTCTCCACACTCAACATTTGCTAAGTTTATCCTATGCTTATTGGGCTACAGGATACTTATACTTTCTCTACGACGTCCATTTGACGTCGTAACGGCGACGACTACTTGAAAAATGACAATATTACTTACTACTAACTAAAATTGCATTGACAATTCAATATACAACAAAAAAGCCTCACAATCTTTGAAAACCAAGTAATTGTAAGGCTTTATTTATTGCACCTGATAGGATTCGAACCTACGACGCACGGTTTAGGAAACCGTAGCTTATCCCGCACATCATTTTTTTAGCTATCCAAAAATATTCTTTATTATAATAATGTTTACTATCATTAATTCTATACATAAAAAAGTCGTCCTTTTAATACCATAATGACGACGACTAACTGAAAAAAGGCCACAAAGCCTTTCCCTCCCTTAAAATTTAAGTAATTATAAAACCCTTATTATATGCCTAATAGGCTTAAGATCTCACAACGCAACAAAAGCTAGCCTAAGTTGCCTCCCCTCCAAAATCATGGGCAAACTTAAGCTAGCTTTATAGGTGACATGTTTTATTGGACTCTTATTATACAACTTCATCAATAGGGTGTCTGTATAAGGAGTTATTCTGGTTCCCGTCTAGCCGATTCTCGTCCTTACTAAAGCGCCTGGTATCCCTGCCGGTGCAAGAGGTCGCAATGACTTTACACTTTTAATCGTCTGGCCACTTGTAACACATAAGAGGTACTGTCTTAGTTCCATCCAACATTTATACAATATGTATTATTGATTCCATTATGAGATTGAATCCTTATCCTTCTCATCCATCATCTTGGTGTCACCTCCAAAATGGGGATGCCTAAGAAACAAGTTTGCCTTTTGGGAGGGGAGGCAAAAGTTATGACTTCTTTCTTAGTGGTATAGTAGGTTGGGCATCTAGAATACCAACGCACCATACTTTTATATTAGGGTTACTTTATACTGCATGTCTCTTGATACATTAAGTATATAACTTTTCTGATTATTTTACAATATACAAAATATATAATTTTTATATTTTTATCTCTTTTATTTCTCAAAGTTCTTTAAAATATCCCCTCTATTTTAAGCACTATTTTGTATACTCTTTATATTATAGCTTTCACTTATTTCAATTACTTGTAAAGCCCCATCTACAGCTACTTCTTCATCGACAAAGTCTACCTCAAAGTACTACACCCATAACCCAGCAGTTTGGATAATAAGCCTTGGGATAGACATCATATAAGTTTTACCACAATCAAAAAGCTAACTTAAATCTACCTGTTGATTTTGTATCTAAATAATAATAGGAGGTACTGAAATGAATCTCAGTACCTCCTATTATTTGTCTTATTATGATTCCTACAATCTGTATCTTATTGTTCTCTTAATTTTGCTCCAATAACCATCTCAAGACCATTTAAAATCTTCTTCATAGATTTTTGAATTTCTTCATCTGTAAGTGTATGGTCTGCTGCTCTAAATACAAGTTTGTATGCTACTGATTTGTGACCTTCTTCAATTTGTTTACCTTGATAAACGTCGAAGAGTTCACAGCTTTCAAGGAGTTTACCAGCTCTTTGTCTAATAACTTTTTCAATATCACCAACAAGTACATCTGCGCTTACAAGCATAGCAATATCTCTTGTTGTTGCTGGATATTTGGGAAGTGGAGAGAAGCTACGTGCCTTTTCTATACTATTAAGAATCATAGCAAGGTCAAGCTCTGCTACATAAGTTTTAGCTTCTAAACCGTAGTTTTTAGCTACTTGTGGGTGAATTTCACCGAAGTAACCGCAAACTTTACCACCGATTAAAAGGTTCGCTGTACGACCTGGGTGCATGAATACTAACTCTGTATTTCTTTCAAGTTCTACTTTTTGAACATGAAGGTCTTCCATTAAAGATTCTACAAGACCTTTAAGTGTGTAGAAGTCTACATCTTTGCCGTACATACCTACAGTAAGTTTTTTGATCTCATTTGGAAGTTCTTGTCCTTCTACTTTTTCAAAGATTTTGCCTACTTCGTAAAGCATAGCTGTTTCATTTCTACGGTTATAGTTAATAGAAAGTGAATTTAAGATACCATTTAAAGTAGTTGTACGCATGATACTGAAATCTTCACCTAGTGGGTTTGTAATCGTTAATACATTTCTAAGTGGGCTATCAGCTGGAATGCAAAGTTTATCAAATACTTTTGGACTTTCGAATGTATAAGTTACAGCACCATGTACGCCGTATCTACTCATAAGATGACGAATTTCTGTTACTGTTTCTTGTTCAAAGTTTTTGTGTCCAACTGTTGGTGTACCTCTTTCAAGTGTTACTTCGATTTTATCATAGCCATAAAGTCTAGCAACTTCTTCTGCAAGGTCAGCCATCATTGTAATGTCTGGTCTGAATGTTGGAAGTGTAACTGTTTTTGCTTCTGTGTTCACTTCAAACTCAAGACTTTCGAAGTAAGCTTTCATTTCTTCTTCAGTTACTTTTGTTCCAAGGTAATTATTGATCCATTGTAAATCATATGAAATTGTAAGTTTTTCACGTTTTACTGGATATACATCAATAACGCCAGATACAACTTCACCAGCACCTGTCATATTGATAAGTTGTGCTGCACGGTCTACTGCATCTGTAATGTTGTTTGGATCAAGACCTTTAACGTATTTTTTAGATGAGTCACTGCTAATACCAAGTTTTTTAGAAGTTTGACGTACATTGTATCCATTGAAGTTAGCACATTCAAAAAGAATTGTAGTTGTTTCTTCTGTTACTTTTGTATCTTCTCCACCCATAACACCTGCGATTGCTACTGGTTTTTCTTCGTCTGCAATAACAAGCATTGTGTTATCAAGTTCTACTTCATCACCGAATAAAGTAACCATTTTTTCTCCGTCTTTTGCATTACGTACGATAACATGGTGACCTTTAAGTTTGTCGTAGTCGAAAGCATGCATTGGTTGACCAAATTCAAGAAGCATGTAGTTTGTAATATCTACAATGTTGTTAATAGGTCTAAGACCTGCTGATAAAAGACGGTCTTTTAACCATTTTGGTGATGGACCTACTTTTACATTTTTGATAATACGTGCTGCGTATCTTGGGCAAAGTGCTTCATTTTCAATTGTTACTTTTGCCATGTCAGCTGCATTGCCTGCAACTTCTTCAACTTTGATTTCTGGGTATTTAAAAGGCTTTTTGAAAGTTGCAGCTGCTTCTCTCGCAATCCCTAAAATACTGAAACAATCTGGTCTATTTGATGTAATCTCATATTCTACTACTTCTTCGCCAAGACCAAAGAAAGGTTTTACATCTGAACCTAATTCAATTGGCTCATGGAAGATATATACACCATCTTCTGGTGCATCTTCGAAGTCACTTGCAGCAAAGCCAAGTTCTTCTACTGAACAGAACATTCCTTGTGATTCTACACCACGAAGTTTACCTGTTTTAATTTTAAGACCACCATGAAGTGTTGCACCATCAAGTGATACAGGAACAACATCCCCTGTATTTACATTCGTTGCAGCTGTAACGATTTGAAGAAGTTCACTTCCACCGATATCCACTTTCATTACACGAAGTTTATCTGCATCTGGATGTTGAGTTGTTTCAACAATTTTACCTGCAACAACTTTAGTAATCTCTTCTCCACTCACTTCAACTGTTTCAACTTTAGAGCCAGACATTGTCATTGCATCTATATAAGTATTTATATCTACATCAATATCTACATATTGTTTTAACCAAGACATAGGTACGTTCATTTTTCCAACTTCCTTTCTTATCTATCATCTTTATATACTTTTATCTTATTTAATCGAACCACATTATCGTTATAATCTATCACAGATGTTTCTGTTTCTCCCCCTTTATCCCTCTCAGGATCTAAGGAGCTTACCAGTACTCGTAATAATGAAGTGAAAAGTATCTAGGCCACTTCTAGAAGTTTAGCTAGAGTGTTTACATTGAGTATTCAAACTCCATGCAGTCACCAAATCCACCCTTTACTTTCCGTTCCTTATCAAAGTTCCTAGGAAACCTATGGATGTTTGGCAAGGTGGATGTCTAGAGGTTGAAGCATGAAATATGCCTCTGGAGCATTTGTAGAGATGCATGAATTATAAATAAGATGGTTTTAGCCACACTGTTTGAGCGTTAGCGAGTTTGTGGCGTTATCTTATTTATAATGAAATAGCAGCTCTTAAAATGCGGAAGGAGCATATGGAATACTCAAACTCTCTATAGCCACCGTCTTCCCACATTCTCTCTTCCCTAGAACTGTGATAAGAATCTCACATCATTTTCGTAGAATAATCTTAAATCGTTAATATCGTATTTAAGCATTGTTAAACGTTCTACACCCATACCAAATGCGAATCCTTGGTATTTAGTTGAGTCGATACCAGCCATTTCAAGTACTTTTGGATGAACCATACCACATCCTAAGATTTCAATCCAGCCAGAACCTTTACATACGTTACAGCCTTTACCACCACACATTACACAGCTTACGTCTACTTCAGCACTTGGCTCTGTGAATGGGAAGTAGTGAGGTCTGAATTTAACTTGTACTTTATCTCCGAAGAATTTCTTAGCAAACTCAGCAAGTACCCCTTTAAGGTCACCAAATGTAATATTTTCATCGATTACAAGACCTTCAATTTGGTGGAATACTGGTGAATGTGTTGCGTCTGACTCGTCAGAACGGTATACACGTCCTGGAGCAATCATACGAATAGGAAGTGCTTGTTCTTCCATTGTGTGTACTTGTACTGGTGATGTAGCTGTACGAAGTACTAAGTTATTTGTAAAGTAGAATGTATCTTGTTCATCACGAGCTGGATGTTCTTCTCTTAAGTTAAGGGCATCAAAGTTGTAGTAAGCTGTTTCAACTTCACGACCATCTACAATTTCATATCCCATTCCCATAAAGATGTTTTCTAATGCTTCAAGTGTTTTATGAAGTGGATGCATATGTCCTTTGTTCATTTTTTTACCTGGCATTGTGATATCAATAACTTCTTCTTTAAGTTTTTGATTTACAGCTTCGCTTTCAAGAGCTACCTTTTTATCAGATAAGGCTGTTTCTAATGCTTCACGCACCTCATTTGCCATTTGACCTACTACTGGTCTTTCTTCTGCTGTTAAATCTTTCATTCCTCTAAGAACAGCTGTAAGCTCACCTTTTTTACCTAAGTATTGTACTCTTAAGTCTTCTAATACTTTAAGATCACTTGCACTTTGTATTGCACTTAATGCAACTTGTTGAATTTGCTCTAATTTTTCTTTCACTTTTCTTACTCCTTTCTGGACTTTAAACTTACTTTTATAATTTTAGAAATAAAAAAAGCTCCATCCCTCCGAAAAGGGACGAAGCTTGACTCCGCGGTACCACCCAAATTTTTATACTAAGTATAAACACTTTAATAGCTATAACGCGCAACCGATACTTCCTACTTCTTTCAATCTAGATGAAAAGGATTCAAAAGTACTGCTCCAATGTGAAATTCACTTTTCTACAGGGCCAAAAGGTGCTTACAGCCGGTGACACCTTCTCTCTTTATGGTTCTAAAAAAGCTACTTTGCATTTTCCTAGCATTTCATATTATTATATCAATTATTGTACTATACATTCTTTTCTTGTCAAGTCAAAAAGTTTTTCTTCCATAGTCATACTAATCTCCATTAAAAGGATAAGACTTTCGCCTTCTTCCATGACATTATATCTAGCAAGTGTATGACCATTTTGATAGTAATTCCAAAATTCTACTAATCTCTCATAGTGACAAGCTATGAGCTCATGCCTTTCGTTTATACTATTCATCAGTTCCTCATACTGTTCGTAATTCCCACCTAACCTGTAGTTCATAATAAGTTCACGTTCTCTAAGATGATGAAAGCCTATTATATTTTCTTTAACAAAAGCTAGACAAATAGACCACATTACCTTGTCTACCCTTTGATCTTGTACTAGAGAAACGAGCTCACTTTTCATCTGTCTCAAAATACTCTTAATCGTTAAATGTTCTTTCTGAATAATCTCCATAGTATCCATATTAGCACCTCGTTTTTATAATGTATCAACATTATTGCCAAATTTTTAGGTTTTTTAAACTTAAAGATTGAAACTTGCTTACTCTTGTCAATCTGTCCGCTTTTTAGTATTATGAATAGGTATGCTTAAATGAATGAATGACTGATATTTCTAAGGAGGATCTTTGCATGCTAACTCGCGGAAACTGTATTGTTGGGCAATCCGGAGGCCCTACTGTTGCTATAAATGCTTCTTTAAGTGGCGTTTTACAAGGTATATTAGAATCGGAGAACTATAACTCGGTATATGGGATGGTTAATGGTATTGAAGGCTTACTTCAAGGCAAGTATCTCAATTTATCGGAAACTTTTACGACCCAAGAATCTCTTGATACTCTTTCTATTACGCCTTCTATGTTTTTAGGCTCCTGTCGTTTTAAATTACCTCATTATGAAGTTGCTCCTGAGGTTTATGAAATACTATTTAAGTTCTTTACTACTCACAATATTACAACTGTATTTTACATTGGCGGTAATGACTCTATGGATACCGTTGTTAAACTCTCTTCTTATGCTAAATTGAAAAATTTCCCTATTCGTATCGTTGGTATTCCAAAAACTATTGATAATGACTTACCAATGACTGATCACACACCTGGTTTTGGTAGTGCTGCAAAATTCGTTGCTACTACAATGCTCGAAATTGCACATGATACTTATATTTATAATATTCCATCTGTAACTATTATTGAAATTATGGGCCGTAATGCTGGCTGGTTAACTGCAAGTGCTGCACTGGCTCGTACAACATATTCTTGTGCACCTGACCTTATTTATTTACCTGAAGCAGCTTTTTCTCTTGAACAATTTGTAGAAGATATAAAACGTGTTCAAAAAGAACGCAAAAATATTATTGTAGCTGTATCTGAAGGTATTAAAGATGCAGAAGGTAACTATATTTCAGCAACTGGAACAAGCGTAGATGCCTTTGGTCATAAACAACTTTGTGGTGCTGGGAAAACACTTGAAAATTACTTAAAAGACCAACTTGGTTGTAAAGTACGTTCTGTAGAGCTTAATGTGACACAACGTTGTGCGGCCCATGTGGCTTCTAAAACAGATATCGATGAGAGTGTTCTCATTGGTAAAGCTGCTGTACAAGCTGCTATAGATGGACTAACAGCAAGTATGATGTGCTATAACCGTATAAGTGATGCACCATACCAAGTTGAGATTGTTCCTCATGCCATTGAAGATATTGCTAATAAGGAAAGAATTATTCCAAGATCTTGGATTAATGAAGCAGGTAATGATGTAACAGAAGACATGCTTACATATCTTCGTCCTTTAATCGAAGGCGAAACTTTAGTAGGCTACAAAAATGGTCTTCCTATTTATTGTGATATTACACATCTTCATAATAAACACTTCTTTGAACACTTAGAAGAAAATTAAGAAGCTATCATAGGATTAATTAATCTATATTAAATAGATAAAAGAGGTAT
>NZ_JAQIFT010000028.1:0-73939 GCF_027857615.1 Holtiella tumoricola | reverse complement strand
ACTGTTAAGTAGTACTGACTTTGTCACTCGAAGTGACTTTCCCCTAAAGGGATTAACTCATCTAAAATTTGACTTCGAACAAGTTCTTGTCAAATTAAGATTCGTTCTATGAATCGACTGGTTTAATGGTTACTATTTTATTTTCAAAGTTCATTTTGTTTTATTTATCAAGGCCTACAGCCTTTTCTCAGTGGCGCCTGTGCGCTGCTGACTTGTATTAGTATAGGCTATATACTTACATATGTCAACACCCTTTCTATAATTTCTTTTTATTTTTAGTTTTTAAGGACACGATGCTATTTTAGAGAATGTTTTCCCTCTTTTTCTCACATCCTAATAGCATATTAAATTAGTAGGGGTGTTCATATGATTAAAAGTGGTTTTACATTAAAGAAGTTTATTATATTAGGTATCTTATTTGTAGCTGCTGTAGGTAGCCTTTTGCACTTCCTATATGATTGGAGTAATCAAAACATCCTAATAAGTTTCATTGCTCCCGTTAGTGAAAGTGTTTGGGAACATTTCAAACTAGGATTTTATGCCTTGCTACTCTATGGACTTATTACTTACTTCTTTATAAGAGATAAAGTAAATAATTTTATATTTGGCCTATCTCTATCTTCTATTGGTCTAAATGTAAGTATTGGGTTACTCTTCTATCTCTATAAACTTTTTATTCATCATAGTATTCCCTGGATTGATATTACCTTGTTTATAATAGGTATAATCTTTGCCTTTTTTATCTTATATAAAATACTTACACTTCCACCTTTACCACCTATCTTTAACTGGATTGGTATCTTTATTATTCTTATTACTATTAGTGGTTTTGTTATTTTCACATTGAAACCACTTACTCGCTTTGATATTTTCAAAGATCCTACTAAATAAGAAATAGCAAAAGTCACCTAGTAGTATAATAACCACTAGGTGACTTTTAGATAACAAAAAACCTCTATCAATGATAGAGGTTGAATGAAGCCGACGATCGGACTCGAACCGATAACCTGCTGATTACAAGTCAGCTGCTCTGCCAATTGAGCCACGTCGGCATATTCAATTTTGCCTATTGCTTTCGCAATAAAAACTCCCCGAGTAGGGTTCGAACCTACGACCCTTCGGTTAACAGCCGAATGCTCTGCCGCTGAGCTATCGAGGAATATTATAAAGGATATAGGCCCGAGTGGACTCGAACCACCGACCTCACGCTTATCAGGCGTGCGCTCTAACCACCTGAGCTACGAGCCTATATTGTGTGTCGCTGTTAAGCACTAGCGACGTGTATTATAATGCCTTAAATCCAGACAAATGTCAATAGGTTTTTTGAAACTTTTTAACCTTTTTTGTCTAACCATTGAAAAATAAGGTTTTATGATTCTAATTTTTTTCCCATATCCCATAAATAAATCTTTGAGTAACCCAATTGATTTGCTTTTCTTCTAGCATTGCTATCATATCATCCCTAACTTTTTTATCTCTTAGTGATAATATTGCTTCATAGTCTGTCATTACTCCACTTTGAAGAATCCAACTGACTAATACTTTAGCTGATGCAAAACCGCTAATATGTCTTATTTCTTTACATACATGTGTTTTAAGTTTCATTTTTTCACATTTTTTATTTAGTTTTTTTATATCTGTAGGTAATCCATTAACTAATTTCACTACATTTACCTTATTGTTGTATTTAACAAATAATTTATGATATATATTAGCTATTTCTGGAAGAGTATCTCTTAAACTTGTAATAATAAGTAATTTCCCCTGTGGCTTTAATACACGAGTACATTCTTCTATGAGAGCATCTAATACTGTTGCCTTATTAGGCCACATACACAAAATGATATCAAATGTATCAGGTAAACACACTTGTAGATATTGTAGGCTACTTCTATTAATATAGGTCACTTCTTCCCCTAGTATAGCTTTTGCATAAATTATATTTTCCTCATTCCTTTCAATCAAGGTATAATCTGCATCACTATATTGCTTTTTCAAAATAGAAAGATTTTGACCTCTTCCTCCTGTAACATCTAATATCTGAGCTGGCATATTTACATCTATTAATGCCTCTAACTCTTCTATAACTTTTTCATTATGACGTTCCATCATTTGAATAAATGCAGGCTTATAGCACTCACTTATATTACTATTTGATTCTTGCTTTTCTATGTATGCAATTGCTTTTTTATTTTTAGGCTTTTTGCTTATATTTTCATAGATCAAACGTATAATACCCATCTCAGACTCCTTCTAACATTTAATTAATTCTATCTTATCATTAGTTAGTATTGACTGACAACTTAGGATTGTATACTTTTTAACATTATAAAAGGACTACTTTCGAGGGGGCGAAAGTAGTCCTTTTATAATGTTCTCTATTTATTATTTACCGAAGTATCTGTTTAATAAACCTTCGAATGCTTTACCGTGACGAGCTTCGTCTTTAGCCATTTCATGTACTGTATCATGGATAGCATCTAAGTTTAATTGTTTAGCAAGTGTTGCTAATTCTTTTTTACCAGCTGTTGCGCCATTTTCAGCAGCAACTCTTAACTCTAAGTTTTTCTTTGTTGAAGATGTAACTACTTCACCTAATAATTCAGCGAATTTAGCTGCATGTTCTGCTTCTTCGTAAGCTGCTTTTTCCCAGTATAAACCGATTTCTGGATAACCTTCTCTATGAGCAACACGTGCCATAGCTAAGTACATACCAACTTCTGTACATTCACCTTCAAAGTTAGCTCTTAAACCTTCAATAATTCTTTCATCAGCACCTTGTGCTACGCCTACTACGTGTTCGTCAGCCCATACTAACTCACCTGATTGTTCTTTGAATTTGTCAGCACCTACGTGACAGATTGGACATTCAGCTGGAGCTGCGTCACCTTCGAAGATATAACCACATACTGTACATACATATTTTTTCATAATTAATTCCCTCCATTTAATTATTTTGATTTTCTAGTTTTATTTGAAATTGTCGTTAACTAATAATTATTATTACATACTTATTGTACTCAACTATTCTAGAATTGTCAACTACTTTTTTAATAAATTTTATATTAGTAGATTTTTATTTTAAAGTCCATATAATGAGTAAAAGCGATATTCAAATTTGAAATATCGCTTTTACTCATTATGCCTTATTCTTCGTCTATTTCGATTGCGCTTACTGGACAACCATCTTTAGCTTCTTCAGCTTGCTCAACTAAGCTTTCAAGGATATCTCCTTCAATCGCTACAGCTAAACCATCATCTTCTATCGTAAAAATTTCAGAACATGTTGATTCACAAAGTCCACATCCGATACAAATATCTTTATCAACTCTTGCTTTCATATCAATTACCTCTTCTATTTTCATTTAATTATAGTTATTTAATAATTACTATTACATAATGATATTACGCAATCATTTTCTTTTTGTCAACCTCTTTTAGTATTTTCAATCTGTCTAGAGGTTTTCCAAGAGTTTCATTGTCTTTGCTCATTTCCTGTTCATATTTTTAGAATATACTAATGGTGACAATGTTTTAAATACCTACTTTGAGGAGGCCCAATTTGAAAAAATTTGCCGTAATTACAGACAGCTGTTGTGATTTAACATTCGCTTCACTTCAACAATATGACTTAACTATGTTTCCTATTCGTGTTATTTATAAAGAAAAAGAATATCTTGATAAAATTGAAATTTCTTCTGAGGAAATGTATAGCAGATTACATGAAGAAGTACCTACTACTTCTCTCCCAGACCTTCATTATTGTGAAAATAAAGTTCATGAACTTAAGGAGCAAGGTTATACTGATTTTATTATCATCACTGTTTCTTCTCAGCTTTCAGGTACACTTAATGCCCTTAGAATATTAAGTGAGCATTTTCCAGACCTCAACTTCCATTTCTTTGATTCACTTACTCTTGGCTATCCACAAGGTGTTATTGCTATGGAAGCTGGAAAAATGGCACAATCCGGCGCTAGTTTTGAAGAAGTTTTAGCAAGACTTGAAGATGTACGAAAACGTACTTATGGTTATATTGCTTTAGATACCTTAGAATATCTAAAAAAGGGCGGTCGTATCGGAAAAGTAACTGCTACAGTTGGTGAATTAATCAAATTAAAACCTATTATTTCATCAAATGATGATGGTGTTTTATATACTTACTGTAAAGTACGTGGCAAAAAACAATCATTTGCAAAAGTAAAAGAAATTATCCTTTCCCATTTAGATAAGGGTAAATGTAGTATATGGGTTCTTCATGGGGATGCACTACAAGGTGGCACAGACCTCTATGAAATATTAAAAGGACATCCAAATATTAATCACTTATCATTAGAAGTAGTTGGTCCTTCTATGGGTGTTCATACTGGCCCTGGTGTAGTAGGTTGTGCAATCTTAGAAGAATTCTAGAGTAAATATAAAACAAAAAGCGATACTCTATAATTAGAGTATCGCTTTTTTATAATCTGTATTTCTTAATCTTCGTCAATATCAATAGCACTTACTGGACAGCCATCTCTTGCAGCTTCAGCTTCTTCTGTCACATCTTCAGGAATATCTCCTTCAATTGCTACTGCTAAACCATCATCTTCTAATGAAAATACTTCTGGGCATGTAGCTGGACAAAGTCCACATCCAATACAAGTATCTTTATCAACTCTTGCTTTCATTGGTTTTCCTCCTAAATAAAAGATTTCTTTGGTTATTATCTCCTATATAGTGGGAATTATACTATTACATTTCCAATGCCAAATAAGGTTTGTATCGCTAATCTATTTTTTTCAATTTCTACAGCTATATTGTTCTTTTTAAGCTCTAGTTCTTCTATTAAACTTAATGTTGCATCATAATTATTTGTTTTGCGTATTTCATCAATCTCTTTATTTAACTTATCTATTTCACCATTCTTAGTATTAATTTGAGCATTTGCATCACGTATTTGGTCTTCTAAACCTTCTATCTTTATTAATTGTTCTTCGGAGACTTCTGTATAATAAAGCACATTTCCATCAATTCTTCCACCATCATATACTTTAAAACTATGTACTCCTATCTCACCAACACTTGAGCGCGTTGTCTTTAATCTTACCTTTTGGGAACTTGGCTTATATGTCCCAAATAACCAACTTTTTTCTGGAATAGCTGCCTCATATTCTCCATTTTCGTACTTATCTAAGATATATAAGTCGATTTGTTTATAATTTTTGAGTGTACTTACTTGCTCATTTATATTCGCTGTCTGATCTTGCATTGTTTTTATATCCTTTTGTAAACGTACTATCTGATTTGCTATAACATCTGTTTCTACATCTACAGTTTGTTTCATATTAATTAAGTCAACCTCTTGTAGCTGAATTTGCTTAAGGGATTCTTGAGACTTTTTAATCATTCCGTAGGCATTTGTAAAGTTTAAATACTCTTGAGCTGTTATAATACGTTTTTTATTAAGGATATCTACCCATATGCTTAAAGTCTTTACTTCTATTTCATTAGTTTTAAGTTCATTAGTAAGCGTAGCCTTTACACTTTCTGGTTGAATATAATCAAGAATCTTAACAGATATACTTTCAGCATCTCCATTATGAGGGAAATTAAGTAGCTCAAAGATACTTAGTTTGAAGTTCTTTAAAGGTATTCGCTCCCCTTTTAAACTCAATAATGTATATAGTGCATCTACAGAATCCTGAGTCAGCTTCGCACTAGCATCAAAGTATTCACTTAATGCACGTTCAAATGTTACATCATCTAACTTTTTCATATATGCCTTTATTGTATCCGTCTTTGTGCCTTGTATGATTACATCAAAGATTTCTTGCTGACTTACAAACTGAATACCTTCAGCATTATATTTTTCAAGAATCTTATCTTGACTGGCTGTATCTAAATTTTTAAAATGCTTTTCTAAAAACACACGGCTTACCTCAGATGCATCTTCTACCAAGTATTGTAGACCTTGTTTAAAATAAAGGTCATCATAATTTTGCTCTTTGGCTTTAGTTAGAATGTTTACTACTTTATCAGGCATATGTTTCATTCTAAAATAAGTAATTTGGAAGAGGTTCATGTTTATAATAACCAAAACAAATATAAACACCCCTATTACAGAAGGAATGACAACATTTTTATACGTTATAATCCATTGAATAACTTTTTCTTTTAACAAGATTAGTTTTTCTCTAAAATTCATACGTTCTCCTTGTCTCATTATGTTATTGTCTCCATTATACAATGTCTCTTAATTTAACACAATTGTATTGTCATTTAGGGTTGTCCTCTGCTATAATGGTGACAAATCCGGTTGAAGCTTAGTAGAAGAACGTCCTTATGGACTACCGAAGGAGTAACGCTCTCAGGTACTTATGTATAAGTGGGACTGCCAAGCTGACGGAACTCTGGAGAGACTTGCGTAAAGCAAGCGCCGAAGGTGCAAGGCATAGCATATATGCTCAAACTCTCAGGCAAAAGGACAGGGATTCTAATTTTATATTACAATTACATACTTTCCCTATCCCTTTTTATGCAGAGTAAAATCTAACATTAAAAGGAGATATCAAAATGGAACAACTCACAGTATTTTTAGGTAAAGTCAATGACTTTGCATGGGGATGGCCCCTACTCACGCTTTTATTAGGAACAGGTTTGCTCCTAACAGTAAGACTTGGTCTTATTCAAATTGTAAAACTTCCAAAAGCTTTAAAACTTATCTTTACAGCAAAGAATCATGGTGCTGGTGATATCAATAGTTTTGGTGCACTTTGTACTGCCCTTGCTGCAACCGTTGGTACTGGTAATATCGTTGGTGTTGCTACAGCTATTGCTGCTGGTGGACCTGGAGCATTATTCTGGATGTGGATGGCTGCATTCGTAGGTATGGCAACCAAATACGCAGAAGGCGTACTTGCTATTAAATACCGTAAAGTAGATGAAAATGGTCAAATGTCTGGTGGACCAATGTACTATATCTTAAATGGTATGGGTGAAAAGTGGAAACCACTAGCTGTATTCTTTGCTATTAGTGGTGTACTTGTTGCTTTACTAGGAATCGGTACATTTTCACAGGTTAACTCTATTACAAGCAGTATTAATAACCTTACAGGTATTGCACCTCAAATTATTTCTGTTGTCGTTGCAATTTTAGTAGGTGTCATTGTTATTGGTGGGATTAAAAGTATCTCTAAAGTATCAAGTAAAGTTGTACCTTTTATGGCAATTTTATATATTTTAGCTTGTGCTATCATCCTTGCACTTAACTTCAAAGCTATCCCAGCTGCATTCTCAACTATTATTTCTTCAGCCTTTACAGGTCATGCTGCACTTGGTGGTTTTGCTGGTGCCGTTATGAAAGAAGCTATTAGTAAAGGTGTTGCTAGAGGAGTATTCTCTAACGAGTCAGGACTTGGTAGTGCACCTATTGCTGCTGCCGCTGCAAAAACACATTGGCCAGCAGAACAAGGGCTTATCTCAATGACAGGTACTTTTATTGATAGTATCATCATCTGTACTCTAACAGGTCTTACTCTTGTTATTACAGGCGTATGGTCTACAGATATGAGTGCTGCACTTATGACTCAAGCTGCATTTGGTACAGTGTTTGGCAACTTCGGTGCTGCTACTTTATCTATTTGTCTTGTACTCTTTGCTTTTACAACAATTCTTGGCTGGAACTACTACGGTGAACGTTGTATTGAATTCTTATTTGGCGTAAAAGGTATTGTACCTTACCGTATTATATTCGTTCTTATGGTAGGCCTTGGTGGATTCCTCAAAATTGCACTTGTATGGACAATTGCAGATATCGTAAATGCACTTATGGCATTCCCTAACTTAATTGCCCTTCTTGCCTTATCTGGTGTAGTGGTATCAGAAACGAAGAAATACTTTGAACACCTTAAACAAGAAGAACAGCAAGAAAAAGAACTTAAATCAGCTGATTTAGAAAGCTTATAAATAGATTAAAAAGGACTGTTAAAGCAGTCCTTTTTTTATGTCTAGAAATATTCTTTTCATCAACCCTTCATTTTTGTGGTATGTCATCCCTAGGCCTGAATAGAATAGTATTAAGATCTTATTGTAAGGAGTGGATAACTTGGTCATACCTTTTACATTTCTTTTCTTTCTTTCACTTGTCATCCTTATGACTATCACTTATTTAAAACCTAATTCAAATCTATGTGTCGTATTTAAAACATTGACAAGCTTAGGCTTTTTAACTATTGGCACAATAGGCTACTTACTTGGCAATGGTATACCTTCAGCTACTTACCTCCTTCTAGGACTTGTACTATGTGTAATAGGTGATGTAGCATTAGCTTTTTCCCATGGCTATCCTTTGCAATATAATATGCCAGCTGCAATTGGTATTACTTCTTTTGGCTGTGCCCATTTAAGCTTTATTTATTGTTTTATCCTGCTTGGTGCCTCTATTCCTATGTACTATGTATTCATTCCTATCATTATTGCTTTTAATATCTTTTTAATTATGATTAAAGATCCCTTTAATTTCGGTGCTATGCGTTTCCTTGTTGCTATCTATGCCTTTATTATCACATTTATGTTAATTGCTGCTTTTTGTACCCATAACCCTTTCATTATCTTCGGTGCTATTTTATTTGTCTTATCTGATATCGTATTATGTTTTGTTTATTTCTTTGCTGATAGATATCCTATTTTACGTTCTATTAATTATCTTCTATATTATAGTGGTCAACTACTTTTGGCCTTCGTCTTGTGTACTCTTTAAAAAAAGCCCTCCTCTAATTGAGGAGAGCTTTTCTATTTACTAATACCATTCTTACAAACCACAGTCTATATCAATTTCAACATTATATGCTTCACTATTATAGGTCTGATCTTTAAATAATTCATTTAAAAATTCTACCATAAAGTATTTTTTGCTTATTGCTTTTAATTCTTCTCTTGTTTTAATACCTTGTTGAGTTAAAATCTCTTTGGCTTCATTAATATATTGTTTCATAAGTATTTGCATTTCTTTTTCTTCAGCCGGATTCGCCATTGTTCTACTATGATATAACTCTCTTTCAGTAATTAAAGCATCTCGGAATTTACCATTTAATTCTTCTATTCTTTGAATTTCATTCATTTATATTTTCTCCTATTGATATAATCTTATTATATATAAATAGCTTATACTTAATCCTTATTATATCATATTTGTTATCTTCTAAATACCTCTATTCACTCTTTGTATTATTAAGTCATCTAAAGCCTATACATAAAACTTTTTTTACAAAATTACGCTTTTTACTTGATAATATTTATCATTTGTTATATATTATCATCATACATACAAACACATACATATTTTTTAGTTATTACCCTTCATTATTTTTAACCAACGAGGTGAGAAATATGAAATTTATGATGGACATTAGAGAAAAAACTTCTTTATTACATAGTGCAGCAGAAAATACAGGCTATATTAAGAAACTAGTAGATGGCAAAGCTTCTATTGATGGCTATGCAGAATACATCTTCAATTTAGAAAGAATGTACAAAGCTATAGAAGATGCTCTTGATCAAAATGAATCTAACGAAACAGTTAAACCTTTCGTAACAAGAGAGTTATACCGTTCACAGCTTATGAGACAAGATTTAAACTTCCTTTTAGGTAATCAGTTAAATTCTATGAAACTTCTTGCTTCTACTGAAACTTGCATCTCTCGAATCGAATATTTATCTAAATATAATTCTGAACTTGTAGTAGCTTATGCTTATACACGCTTCTTAGCAGACTTATTTGGTGGTAGAACATTCCTTTCTCTTTTAAGTACAACCTATAAAGTTAAAAGTGAAGGCCTCAACTATTATCAATTCCCTGAAATTAATGACCTTAGAGGGTATGTTATGAAGTACCATAACATGTTAGCTGAAATCAATTTATCTGAAGAACAAAAAAGAGATTTCATCAACGAAGTAAATAACTCTTATATTTATAACTTAGCTATTTCAAACGAACTAGAAGCTAAATTAAAATAAACTAAAATCCCCCTCCTAGAGTGCTGTCTAACACTTCTAGGAGGGGGATTTATTATGCTCTTAATGTTCTACTTTAATATCTGTCCATACACGATCATACATTTTTTTCACATCAAGTGATAAAGGTATATAAAGTTCACTTAACTCCATTAATTCCTTTGGCATATAAGCATTAGGATTATTTCTCACATGCTCTGGTTGTTCTAGTCTTGCTTCTTTGTTTGGTGTTGTATAGCCAATTTCATCAGCTATTCTGAATGCACTTTCTTTATCACTTACAAAGTTAATAAACTTCTCAGCACCTTCTACATTCTTTGCATTAGCAGGAATACATAAGCTGTCTATCCAGAAGTTTGCCCCTTCTTTAGGAATTGTATAAACTAAGTTTGGGTATTCATCTTGAAGATTAAGTCCCTCACCTGACCAAATCATATTAAGGGCTGTCTCTCCTGATGCTATCATAGATGTTCCATTGTCAACACCATATATTGGATCTACTAATTTTCTTTGCTCTATCAAAAGTTGTTTAGCTTCTTCAAGCTCATCTGGATTCTCTGAGTTCATTGAATAACCTAGTCTTTTTAATGTTGCTCCTATAGTATCTCTATACGTATCAAACATAAATACTTTGCCTTTATATTGTTCATCCCATAGTATATCCCAACTATCTACTGCCTCTGTAACTACATTCTTATCATAAATAATTCCTATAGTTCCAAACATATATGGTACTGAATACTTATTTTCTGGATCTATGGATAAATCTAAATACTCTTCATCCATTTGAGAAATATTAGGTATGTTATCCTTGTTAAGCTCTTGAAGGAGACCTCCTTCAATCATCTTTGGCATTACTGCATCTGAAACTAAAATAACATCATATTGCGCATTACTCTCAGATAATTTCAGATACATAGTGTCCATATCATCAAAAGTACTCATCTTCACTTTGATTCCATATTCTTCTTCAAACTGTTTTAGTGTTTCTTTATCTATATTCTCTCCATAGTTGAAGAAGGTAATTGATTCCCCACTCTGTTGGCTACATCCTGTAAATAGCATCCCTGCTATTAGTACAGAACCTGCTAAGCTTAATACTTTCATTAATTTATTCATATTGATTGTTTTATCCTTTCATTATATCTATTGAGTTAAAATAAATTTTTATAATCTAACTTTCTTACTATACCACATCATCTTTAATCTAAAAAGAATAATTATCATTTAACTATTTATCTTTATATAAACAAATATTAGAACATCTCTTCATTTAAAAATATCTATCAATCAATATTTTACTTATTATGTGTACATTTATCTCCCTAAATTCATTTTGAACCTCAAAAAAGGAAGCACACTTTTATACTCCTAGTGCCTCCTTAACTTATGCAAAATGGCCATGTACCATTTCAGCTATTTTTTCTGGTGATTCTTCCATACCTGACTCTAACCACTTAATGAATATATTACACAATGCCCCCGCATAGTAATAAAGTTCATAACGGGAATAGTGGGACTCTGGCACTACGTAAGTATCCATATAGTTATTAACTGCATCAATAATAACACTATACATATTGGCATTCACCAAGGTTATGATTAAATGGCTATATCCTTTAAAAAACTCAAGGCAGTGACAAATACGCTTAAGTTCATGCACTTTTCCAATGTCATTTCTTTGTCTTATATCTTCTACATACTCATTTACAATCTCATACATATAGTCTGCAAGCACTTCATGCTTAGATTTATAGTATTTATAAAAAGTCATCCTAGATACACTAGCCCGTTTTACTAGTTCGGTAATTGTTATATCATCAAAATCTTTTGTTTCCATCAACTGAATTAAAGTTTTAGCTATACACATTCTAATGTACTGGTTTCTAACTGTAAGATTTGTACCACCTTCTGATATCCTCATTATCATTACTCCAATACTCTTACATTTTCACTACTTTTGTAAATTGTATCACAGACGTATACATAGTACAATTTGAACAAGTAAAACTATACATATATAATACTTTGGAGGTGTTTATGAAATACGGAATAGTTGTTGATTCAGGATGTGACGTAACAAGTTTAGCACCTGAAGTAGCTAATAAAATTGATTTTAGTAGAGCTGCGCTCAAACTGGATATCGGTGATAAAGAATTTACTGATGATTTTAATCTTAATATAGACGAATTTATGAAAGAAATGTATGCCTATAAAGGTAAAACAGGAAGTGCTGCACCTAGTCCTCAAGATTGGGTGAATGCTTATGCAAAATCAGATTGTGTATTTGCTATTACCATTACTGGTACACTCTCTGGAAGCTATTCTAGTGCAAAAACAGCAGTAGATTTATTCAAAGAACAATATCCAGAACGTAGGATTCATCTCATTGACTCTAAATCAACCGGGCCTGAAATGACACTTATTGTGAGAAAACTCTCTGAATATATGAGCCAAGATTTAGACTTTGAAGAGATTGTAGATCGCATCGAAGAATATCGCAAACATACACATCTCTTATTTGTCCTTAAATCCCTTGATAATTTAGTCAAAAATGGACGTCTTAGTAAATTCCAAGGTAGTATTGCAGGTATCCTTGGCATTAAGTTATTAGGTGTAGCAACTGATGAAGGTGAGCTTGGCTTACTCCATAAATGTCGTGGCAAAATGACAGCTTATGATAAAGCTATTGAAGAAATGCTCCTTAGACAATATAAAGGTGGCAAAATGATTATTTCACACTGTTTTGCTCCTGATACTGCAGAATACATTGCTTCTAAAGTACGTGAGCAGTTTCCACAATGCGAAATTGAAATTATGCCAACGAGTGGCCTTTGTAGCTATTACGCTGAACAAGGTGGTATCTTAATCGGATTTGAAGCATAAAGTTATTTAGATGAATAACAAAAGAGCTATAAAACTAGAAATTCACATTAGTTTTATAGCTCTTTTTCATATATATAAATCTATGTATTATACGCTAATTTTTATTTAAGTTGCTTTCTATGATTAAAGAAACTTCTATAAGATAAATAAGTCGCAAGCATGCCTGAAATAGATGTTGCCGATAGTATCATAAAGGTTACCATGATTTGAAATTTAATCGCCATAAGTGGTGAAGTACCTGCTAAGATAAGCCCTGTCATCATTCCTGGCAAGGCTACGATTCCTAAGGTTTTTGCTGAGTCTATCGTTGGCACAATCCCCATTTTAATACTCTCTCTTATTGCATCTTTTGATGCTTCTTTTATATCTGCTCCTAATGAGAGCTTGACTTCTATCTCTATTCGCTTATTATGAAATGCATTATTAACATTTTGATAGCAAAGTCCAATGGCTACCATAGCATTACTTACAACCATCCCTGCTACTGGTATGACTTCATTTGGCGTAAAAGCTATAGAACCTGAGAGTACTAATACTGTCATGGTAATACCTGCCCCTACAGTAATGGCAATAAAAGAAATCCATCTTGCATGTTCTATATTACCTGCACGCTTTTTTGTATGTACAGCTGCATTTATAATCATAACCAATACCAGTATTGTTGTAAAAATAGGATTTTCTAACCCAAAGATTATATCCAAAACATATCCTACTATAACAAGCTGAATGACAGCTCTTACTACACTTACTACAATGTCACGCCCTAGTCCCAACTGTTCCTTATACGAGATTATAATAGGTATAAGAATCAATGCTGATGCTATAATCAAAGATAGTGTATCCATTATCTTATAACCTCCAGACGTAAAAGTTGTCCTTCTTCCATAATCCATCTTTTGTTAAATATACCTGTACTCTGAGCCTCGTTATGGGTAATCCACAAAACTGTTACACCTTCCTCATTTAATTCTTTAATATAGGTTTCTATATTTAAAGCATTTTCCTTATCTAATGCTGAAGTTACTTCATCTAACAGCAATATTTGTGGTGTAAAGATTAGATTCCTTATTAAAGCTACTCTTTGTTTCTCTCCACCAGATAAGGCATGAATATCCTTACTTATATAGCTCTCATTTAAGTTCATCCGTTCAAGCAGTTCAATCACTCTTTGCCTATTCATCTGCTCTTTCCTGATTTTAAAAGGAAACATAAGATTCTCCTCTACTGTATATCCAAAAAGATGGGGCAATTGAATACAATAACTTACTTCTCTTCTTAATTGAATAGGATCATACTCTCTGTAGTGTTTATTCTTATACAAGACCTCCCCCTGTGTCATTGGTATGAGGTCTGCTAATATCTTTATCAACGTACTTTTACCACTTCCTGAAGGACCTACTATTGAAATACAGTCACCCTTATCAATATCTGTAGAAATTCCCTTTAAAATATCCATTCCATCTACTACATACTTAATGTCTTTTAGACTTAAAATATTCATTCTGTAGGACTCCTATCTTACTGCCATCTATCAATATGGATTTTTTGAAGATCTATTACCCTATTTTTTTCAGAAGTCTCAGCTGCATAACCAATCGGAATAAGTGCCATAGGGACAATATAAGAAGGTAATTCTAATTTCTCTATTAAAAAGTTACATCTGGCTGCATCTGGAAAGCATCCTAACCATACTGATCCTAGCCCTAGCTCTGTACTCTTTAATAGTATATTTTGAGCTACTGCTGAGCATGTCATTGTCAGTTGCTGCTCTCTATCATCTTTACTCTTATCACCGCATACTATAATAGCTTTCTGCGCTCCCTTTACCATCTTCCAGTTTGGGTGAAAGGCTAAAATTTCTTGTAGGAGTTCTGTATTTTTAATCACTAAAAATTGCCATGGTCTTTTATTTTTTGAAGAAGGTGCTGCCATACCAGCTTCTACAATTTGCATTATTTGATCTTGTTCAACTGATTTATCTAGAAAGGTTCGTATACTTTGTCTACTTGTAATAATACTCATGTCGTACTCCTTTAGGATCTTAGTTATATCGATTTCCGATATCGATTATAAATATTATCATTTCTTTTTCTTAATTGCAACAAAAAAATAAGCTAAGAATATGATTTCCATCATTTCCTTAGCTTATCTCATCTACTAATATTCTCAAATTAACTCTTAATTCATTTAATAACTTAGCTCCATCCGAAGTTGTTCTATAGTATTTTCTAATCTTACCATTTACATTAACATCTTCTTTTTCTAAAAGTCCTTCTTCTACCATGTTTTTTAAAATTGGGTATAATGTGCCTGGGCTCATGTTATAGCCATGCTCTTTGAGCTCATCTATCATCCAACTTCCATAAAACTTATCGTCGTTACCATGATGAAGTATATGAATATATATTAAGCCATTAAATATCTTTCTAATAATCTGATCCTTCACATATCTCATCTCCTTGCCTCTTAATAATCTTATTATAGGCAATTTACTTTGTAAAGAATCAGTTAAAGCTTAAATTTGATAAATATCACTTGCTTTAACAAGTTCCATTTGATGTTTAGATAAATTTTCGATTGTCTTATTACAATCCTCAGTGCGTAAAATAATAGAAGCATCATCTCCTATTGAGAATGCATACATATACTCAATGCTAATATCATCTTCTGCTAAATAACTTAAGAGCATTTTAAGCCCACCTGGTGTATTCGGTACCTTGCATCCTATTACAGGTGTTTTTTGAACTGAAAATCCATGTTCTTTAAGTAATCTTAACGCTTCTTCATGGTTACTTACAATAAGTCTTACAATACCGTAGTCTGATGTATCCGCAATTGAAAGTGCTGACACATTAATATTTGCATCTCCTAGAATTTGCATAACCTCATAAAGTCTACCTGATTTATTTTCTACAAATACAGAAAGTTGGTTAATAATCATTTTAATTCCTCCTCTTATCAATAATTCTTTTAGCCTTCCCTTCACTTCGTTCAATAGACTTAGGTTCAACAAGCTTTACTTTAACTTGAAGTCCAAGTACTGAGTGAATCTCAGCTGTTATACGCTTTTCAATTTCTTTCATATGTCTCATACCATCTACAAAAGTAATGCCCTCTTTACCTTCAACCCATACTTCAAGGGTATCCAAATTACTGACACGATCTACAATAAGCATATAATGTGGTGCTGTTTCTCCTAAGTTAAGAAGTACACTCTCTATTTGTGATGGGAATACATTCACACCTCGGATAATAAGCATATCATCACTTCTTCCAGTACACTTACGCATACGTACCGTTGTTCTTCCACAGCTACATGGACCTTCTACAAGGCTTGTAATGTCTCTTGTGCGATACCTTAATAATGGCATTGCCTCCTTGGTAACAGTAGTAAAAACTATCTCTCCAGTAGCTCCCATCGGAAGTACTTCTAATGTCTCTGGATCAACAATCTCTGGAATGAAATGATCTTCATTGAGATGAACATGGTTTTTATGTGTACACTCAAAACCTACTCCTGGACCTACAATCTCACTCATACCATAACTATCATAAGCCTTGATACCTAAGCTTTCTTCAATCTGTCCTCTCATTTCATAACTCCAAGGCTCTCCACCTAGTGCACCTATTCTTAACTTTAATTCCCTTGGGTCAATCCCTAAATTCCTTAAATATTCACCCATATAAAGTGCATATGATGGTGTTGTTACAAGTACTGTACTTTCAAATTCACGCATGATTTGGACTTGTTTCTTTGTATTTCCTGAAGAGATTGGGACTATAGTTGCTCCTAACTTTTCACTTCCATAGTGAAATCCTAGTCCACCTGTGAAAAATCCATATCCCAAAGCATTGTGTACAATATCTTCATCTGTAGCACCCATACCTGCTAATACTCTAGCCATGCAGTTTGCCCACATATCTAAATCATTTTGGGTATAGCCTACTACTGTAGGTTGGCCCGTTGTCCCTGAAGATGCATGCACACGTACAACTTGTTTCATAGGCACTGCAAACATACCATAAGGATAGTTATCCCTTAAATCTTGTTTGGTTGTAAAAGGTAACTTATTTAAATCTTCAATCCCTCTAATATCTCCTACTTCAAGCCCCATGTCATCAATCTTTTTCTTATAAAAGGGTACATTTTCATATACATGTGCCACTGTTTTTACTAATCTCTTACTTTGAAGTGCACACATTTCATCCCGTGACAACGCCTCTTCCTTTTGCCAAATCACCCATACCACTCCTTCATTATCTATTTATTTCTCTTATCAATAATGCGTTTCGCTTTGCCCTCACTACGTTCAATACTACGAGGTTCCACAAGCTTAACTTTTACATGAAGTCCTAATAAACTAAACAGTTCCGCTGTAATATGCTTTTCTATTTTTTCTAGTGATTTAATTGCGTCAGTAAAGAATTCTGGTCTTACTTCAACCCATACTTCAAGGGTATCTAAGTTATTAATACGGTCTACAATAATGACATAATGTGGTGCAGTTTCTGCCACTTTTAATAGAACACTTTCTATTTGTGATGGGAATACATTCACACCACGGATAATAAGCATATCATCACTTCTACCTGCAATTTTATCCATACGTGTAAGTGTTCTACCACATGAACATTGTCCTGTATGTAAGGTTGTAATATCTCTTGTACGATATCTTAATAAAGGCAGTGCCTCTTTTGTAATCATTGTAAATACTAGCTCTCCTGATTGCCCTTCAGGTAGTGCTTGAAGGGTATCTGGATTAATAATTTCAGGTACAAAATGATCATCATTGATATGCATACCACTTCTTGCACTACATTCAAACCCAACACCTGGTCCCAATACTTCGCTAAGACCATATATATCCATGGCATTAATACCAAACATACTCTCTATTTGCTCTCTCATTTCTTCTGTCCAAGGCTCTGCTCCAAAGATACCTGTATGTAATTTTGTACTTCTAGGGTCAATTCCCATATTTTTCATGGTCTCCCCAATATACAAGATATAGGATGGTGTACACGCAATAACAGTACTTCCAAACTCTTGTAAAAGCTGAATTTGTTTCTTAGTATTCCCGCCAGAGATAGGTACTGTTGCTGCTCCTAATCTTTCAGTGCCATAATGGGCACCAAGACCACCTGTGAAAAGTCCATATCCATAAGCCACTTGAACAATATCCTTCTTTGTTACACCCATAGCTGTAAAAGAACGCGCTATCATATCTGACCACATTTCAATATCGTTCTTTGTATATCCAACTACTGTTGGCTGACCGGTAGTACCTGAAGATGCATGAATACGTACTACTTCTTCCATAGGCGCCGCAAACAACCCATAAGGATAGTGGTCTCTTAAATCTTGCTTTGTTGTAAAAGGCAACTTATCAAGGTCGCCTATCCCCTTAATATCCCCCGGTTCAATCCCCATAGCTTTCATTTTTTCTTTATAAAAAGGTACATTATTATAAACACGATTAACCGTTGTAATTAATCTTTCTGATTGAACTTGCCTTTTTTGTTCAATGTCATAAACTTCTTCCTTTTGCCAATAAGTCATATTGCTCCCCCTGTCATACAAGATTTATATTTTCTTATTTGTTATACATAGAAGTTTAGCATTATTAATTTTTATGCGCAATAAAATTGTACTACATTATATTAAATATTTAAAAATATGAATATATACCTTTTCCATCATGCATATTTTTAAGTTTGTATACATAAACAAAGAGGCTATTGCATCTTTCGCAATAACCTCTTTATTTATGTAAATCTCTGTTATTTATTAGCTGGCTTAGCCACTAACCATTGTTGTTGTTTTTGAGTGTTTGGTAAAATATGTGAATCAAACCACATATAGAAAAATCTTTCTGCATTTGTATAAATGTAACCATCTTGAAGGTGATCCGATGTATCATATGAATCTGCCATAATAATTACATCATCACTGAATGCATCTGTTCCCATTGTGTCATATCCAATGATTGCACGCCAATGGCCACCAAAATCTATATTTTCAACCATAATAGGTGTGTTATTCTTTAAGTTTTCAAGTACAAAGTTTTTGAAATCCTCTGGATCATAGAATGTATAACCTGCTTCATCTGCCTCTGTTAAGCTAGAAGTTACATCCCAGCCTATTTCTTCAAAGAAATGTACCATTCCTGAAGTAGAAGTTCCATATTCACCTTGCTCATCAGCAACGCCTGGATTTTGTTTATTTGAGTAGTTACGATCTTTATGGCACCCCATAATATCCGCTATCTCAAGTTCCTCATAGTTTGTCTCTCCAAAATGGTGAAGAACAGTAAGTGCTGCTACAGGCCCACAAGTGTACTCTGTAGTTTGTTGGTAAGTCTTATATTTTGGTAAAAGTGTAAGACTACCTTTGCTCTCCATATTATAAAAATCAAATACCGGGAAATATGCTGAGTTTGCTACGTTACCTATTCCATCATATGAAGAAGCTCCTGAAGCTGTTGCATCATACTCTTTTGGGAATGGAATAAGATTACTTTCTTTTGCGTAACTCACCACACTCATACCTAATAAACATGTTAATCCGAATAGTACTACTGATAATTTCTTTTTCAATTAATTGTCAACTCCAATCTTTATGTATACTTTGCCTAACAAAAAATAACATAATTTTATCTAGAGTTCAAGAACTTTTTTATTATTACTGTATATTAAGTTTAGTTATATTGTTACTTTTTATTTCTTTTAGAATACTTTTCTCTTAATACACTATCATTTCACTTTATTTTAGCCTATTTTATATTTTTAAAAGTTTTTTATAAAAAATCAGCTCTTCTTAACTTATTTATAAGTTAGGAAGAGCTGATTTTTACTTTTATGGTGTTGTGCTTTTGGGTGTTTCTTTTTCATTAGTTGATGTTATTCCATCGCTTGTTGGAGGCATCATGCCTTCTTTCTGTGGGCGGCCACCTGTAGGTTTCTCCATAGTACTATTTTGCCCTTCTAACCCACTTGGTCTTTGCATTCCTTTACTACCGCCTCTATTTGAAGTACTTGTTGTCACACCTGACTCTGTTAAGTAAGTTTGTACATCACCTGTTTTAAACTCTACTACCAAACTTCCTCCAGTATATGTTCCATCTACATTAAGTCCATCTTGAGCATCCCCGCTTACTGAACCACCTGCATAAAGCTTGTAGCTTTGATTTTGTTCAATTTGAGGCGTAGACATCACCACTGATGAGTAAGATTTCGCTGGTTTAAAACTTAAGATATTGTTACCTTTACTATCTTCTAAATGTAGCATTGTTCCTGCTGGTTGAGTTGTTGAGTAAGTCATCATTACTGCATTTTGAGAAGATGAGGTTGCAATTCCTTGTGCCATAGCTGAACTCCCTACTGCTACTAGTGTGCCACCACTTATATCAAAGGCTCTATCATAATCTAAGGCTCCATTCCCACCATTTTCAGGACCATTGACAATAACCGTTCCTCCTGTCATTACAATTGAGCCATTGGCATCTAAACCATCACCACCAGCATCTACTACAACATAGCCATCTGTAATAGTTAAAACGCTATTAGTAGTTGCTCCTGTATCACCTGCAACATTGATACCATCATCTGAACTTACAACATGGATGGTTCCATTTAAGATATTAATCGCTGAACCCTCTAAACCTTCATAACTCTTTGTAATATTAATGTCTCCACCTTCAATTTGCAAAGTCTGATCTGCATGAATCCCATCATCCCCTGTTGCGATTTCAAGCGCTCCATCCAAAATAAATACATTACCATTGCTGTGTACTGCATCATCTGCCGCATCTATAGTGAAGCTTCCACCTACTATCGCAAGATTTGTTTTAGCCTTAATACCTTTTGCACTTGTACTTTCTTCTTCTGTAGTTGTAGTAGCCTGAGTAGTTGAAGTTCCTGTAACTTGACCTGTCTCTTGGTTTCTTGATGGTTTTTGTCCTCCTGGCATTTGTCCACCCATCATTTGGCTATTGACTTTCTTACTCCCATTGCTACTGCCTCCACCTGAAGTGATATCAAAAGTACCATCTAAGATTTGTACAGCTGTCTCTGCCTGAATACCATCTTGACCAGCTATGAGGTTAAAGCTCCCCCCTTCAACAGATACAAAGCCTTTAGCTGCATCTGTATCATTAGTGGATTTAATAGCATCTCCATTTGCTTTAATCGTAAAATCACCTGATTTAATAGCTACCATATCTTTTCCTACAATACCATGGTCAGCAGCATCAATAACAAATGTTCCATCTACAATTTTTAGGTCATCCTTACTTCTAATTCCATCTTTAAATACACTTGTGATTTCAAGTGTCCCTTTACCATTTATTGTTAAATTATCTTTACTAAAAAGGGTAGCATTAGGTTCATCTGATGCTGAATCTTCATAAACATAGTTAGCACTATCAGATAATTTATTTGTTGTTCCTTCTGCTAAAGTTACAATAACCTTATCTGCACTTTTAACATAGATTGGCGCACTTGTCTTAGAGTGAATACTTGCGCCATTTAAGACTAACTGAACCTTGTCCGCCTTATCTGCTTCTACTATAATTTGTCCATCTTCTAGCGTTCCACTTATTACATAAGTTCCTGCACTATTAATGGTAATACTATTACCTGATACAGTTGCACCATTCCCATTAAAGTTAATGGTACTACCTGATAGATTAATCATATTAGTTAGTTCAAAGCTATCATTTAAATCTGCCGTTTTATAGGACACTTCGATTAATTGCCTATCTCCTGTAGCTATCGTTTCTACTGGGTTATTCTCACCTTGATCACTATTAGATTGTTCTTTTTGTACTGGTACTTCAGTAGCTGCATGTGTATTATTACATCCTACAGATAAAGACATACTCAGTATAATTGCCATTACTATAGAACTCTTTCTAACTTTTTTAAGTAACATTTTTAATCTCCTTATCTGTCTTATAATTCTTCTTTTCTACTAGAAACACGACTGCATATAATGGTCAAGTTACCATTTCTACATCTTAAATCATCAATAAAGTTTTTCTCTTTTGTTTGATCTTTTAATATGATGTGGTAATGAAGTTCATACATGCTTCCTAAATTTGTTGTCTTAACTTTATCTAATGTATACTCTGATGTATACGTTTCAAATAAATCATCAAAAATCTCCGTGTAATCTAGATTTTCTGGAATTGTAATTCTTAGTTCTTTTTCATCTTGCTTTACTTCACCAAAGCTTGTTTTATAGAGTATAACAAAAATTAAGCCTACGATTACAGTCGCTAAAAGTGCAAATGTCAAATACCCCATCCCTGTTGCAAGGCCTATTGCCATTGCAAAGAAGATACTACAAATCTCTTTTGAACTTCCTGGTACCGAACGAAAACGTACTAAGCTAAAGGCCCCAAGCACTGCTACACTTGTTCCTAAATTACCATTTACAAGCATAATTACAACTTGTATAAGTACTGGTAAGATGACCAAAGCAATACTAAAATTTTTGGTGTACTTACCTGTGTACATATATATATAAGAAATCGCAAATCCTGCTAATATAGATGTCATTGTACAAAGTACGATTAGTTTTAAGGTTAAATCACTTGAAGTTAAATCTATAATGCTACCGAACATGGTTCTTCTCTCCTTGATTGTAAGATTTTATTTTTATAAATATTACCGTATTTAGAAAATGAAACTGGATAGATTTCTAACATAGACATAATATTTACAAGCCACAAAGGCATTGCTCCAGGTACTTTAACTTCCATTAAGTACTCCTTATCCTTTAAAAGTGACTCCCCTTTATCTCCATTCCCCAAACTTAGATTATCTTCTCTACTTCTAATATTATGGTCAAAAGTAATACGCACATTTTTGTCTTCATTTCCAAAGTATGCAATTCTTTCATAAGCAAGATATAGCTTAGGAATTGGTCTGTAAAAGTCCATAAAATAGTCTATTTCTTTTAGAATTTGGTTATCCTGTGCCGCTTTAATATGTCTGTTTAAATAGAGTTCGGCCTCTTCTAAGGTCATTTGTACACGCCTTTTATAGACAATCCCATCATACTTTTTCTTTATTTCGATATACACCTTATCTTTTTTAGTAGGTGTACCATAACTTCTTAAGCGAAGTTTTTCTTTATATTTAGGCTTCTCTATAGAGTGACTAATAAGGTCATTAGTAGGTGTATCATAATAAATATTACAAATCGTATGTTTTCCATAACTATCCATAGTCATATAGGAATTCATATATTGCAATAATAATTGATACTGTTTTTCAGAAAGCAAAAATTTCTTCTCAACTCTTTCAAATACATTTTGGCTCATGCCATTTTGCTCCTTTCGTGACTTGCTATAGTATCATTATGACCTACTTATTTGAGGATGAATTGTTGTCTATGTGAAGGTTGTGCGAAATTTTTCTATTCTGCTATGTCTTACTACATAAATATATAGATGCTTAAAGCCATAAAAAATAGACACGATCTCTTTACCGTGCCTATCAAAAATGAACCTAATCTCTATTTAATTTCCTCTTATATCATAGCTACCAGAAGCTTTTGATATCGTCAATGCAACCTTATACTTCCCTGAGTCCTGGGCCTCTAATTGAATATTAACTGGTTGTTCTACATCACTTGCCTCATATTTTTCTGTATAAACTTTTTCACCTTTTGGGTTAAATATATCTAGTGTAATATTCCCTTTTGTCACATTCATAACCCCTTCTAGGCCTACCACCTCTCCTACTTGCCTATCGAGTTTAATACTATCACGACCTTCATTATACTTAAATCCGGCTTTAAGATGCTCTCCCATGCTTACTTCATAGCTCATTACAGATACAGAAGTACTATTATTAAACTCTCCACTAGCTATAGCCATAGAAAACATTCCAACAAAAAGTATAAGAGCAAAAGCTAAGAAGATACCACCAATAATAGCTAAAGGCTTCACAATATTTGTTTTTTTAGATACCTTGGTTGCTGTTTGAACTTGTTCAGCTTCATCTACTTCTGTACCACAATATGGACAATACGCTACATCATTATTAATTGCTCTCTTACACACGTGGCATATCTTCTCAAATACAGATTTACAGTTTGGACACATATTATAATCTTCTTTAACATCTACTCCACAGTTAGAACATGTATAAATCTTCTCCTGATTACTTCTTACTACTAAATAGATAATTACCCCAATAAAGTTGGGTGCTAGGATCGCCACTGCTGTCCATAGCCCTGCACTCATATGATGTGCCTTAGCATCTTTATAAACTACTACACCTAATGCAATCATTAATCCTATTGGAATCACCATTATGGCTGCTAACATTAACGTCATCACTATACTTCCTACCATCACTCATCTCTCCTTTAATCTATTTTAATTTATGATTTTCTTTATAATAAATTTGGCCTATTAAATAAGCTACAACAGGTACTTGCATTAACCCTAGGCCTATAGTAATAATCATTGATGCTTGTTTCAGTGTATCTACTAAAAAGAGCATGCACCCTACTTCTATTAAAACAAGAAGGATGTTCATGAGTATAACGAGTATGAAAGGATACCATGCTTTTTTCTGTTCCTTAATAGATTCCCGTTCTCTTACTTTATTCTTTGTGGCATAGACTAGTTTCATATCAACTTGTATATCTTCCTCAAAAAGCTCACCTAATAAATAATCTAACTTTTTATCATCCATTATAACCCCTCCTTTTCTAATAGTTTTTTTAGTTTTTGCCTTGCTTCATATACTCTCGACTTTACTAAGCCTTCGTTAATATCTAAGATTTCTCCAGCCTCTTTATAGGACATGCGCTCTCCCATTGTCAGTATCAAAGGTAATCTATGTTTATCTCCTAGACGTTGTAATGCTTGTTGTACACATTGGAGCTCCTCTTTATGTACAAGCTGACTTTCTATACTTTCTTCCTCACTCTTCCTATCTTGTATAACAGCTTCAGGTTCATAGCACCTTCGTTTTATCTCTAGCTTTAGACGTCTTAATTTATCCCTATAGTTATTAACTGCTATCTGGGTCAGCCATGGATAAAAAGCTTTTGTTTTATCATAGGTTGCAAGTCTCTCGATTGCCTTTACCCAAGTGTCTTGAAATAGGTCATCTGCCTTATCCTGATTCTTTTCTAAATATAAGCATAGCCTATACAACTGATCTTTGTGCATATCAATCAACTGCTCCACATCCATGACATATCCCCCTTTCTTGTTTTGTCTTACACTATTATATACGCACTCGTGTTAGGTAAGTTGGAAAGATTTTTATATTCTTTATAAAAAATAAAAGGCTGTTATACAACAGCCTTTTCACCTATCCTCTATATAGTTCAAAGCGATATTTTTGCCCCGTTATATTATCTTCACGTCCAGGCTCTACTTCTTCTACGAACATCTTAAGTGGTCTAACCCACATTCCATATGGTGGATACAATGCTTGATAAGATACCATTAATTCTTCTGTTTCTGTATGTACTGCTATGTCATGTATATAGTAAAGTTTCCCTTTGAAGTGTCTATATGGCCTTCTTATTTCTATTGTTCTTTCCATGTTTTTCTCCTATATACTCAATTAAATCACTTACTGTACTAAATACTCTATAAAGACCTCTACAATCTGAGGATCAAACTGCGTTCCTGCATTACGCCTCAACTCTTCAAAGGCTTCTTCTTGGCTTATAGCACTTTTATATACTCTATCATGAGTCATAACATCATAAGCATCTGCTATACTAATAATTCTTGCCATAAGAGGTATCTCATCTTCTTTTAACCCTAATGGATAGCCACTACCATCCCATCGTTCATGATGGGTTAATACAGACTTGGCAACATCAATTAGTTCACCGCATGCATGTATAATGCGATACCCTTTTTCAGCATGAGTTTTAAGTATCTCAAACTCTTCTTCTGTAAGCTTAGATGGTTTTAAAAGTAACTCTTCTGCTATTGTTATTTTCCCAATATCATGAAGCTCCGCTGTTAATTCTAATTCATCTAATTCACTCATTTTAAAGCCCATAGCTCGTCCAATACTTACTGCATTATTTGCTACTCTATCTGCATGCTCACGAGTCTCCATATTTTTTTCTTCTAAAGTCTTTTTCATCGTATGCAGTACCGAACTTTTCATACTTTTCTTATCAAGTAATTTTTGGCGATAAACCTTTTCTTCTATACATCTTATGTCATCATAAATATTTCCATCTAAGTTGTACTTAACATCTTCTCCTAGTGCAATACTTAATTGAATAAATTGTTTCTCATAATTTTCACAGGATTCACGTATCTCTGTCATCATTTCCTCGCACATACTTTCTGTACAATTAGGAATTAAGATAAAGAATTCATCGCCCCCCCCACCTAAATACATGGCCTTTTGCTTTACATACCTTCTTTAATACTTCTGCAATACTCTTTAAGAGTTCATCCCCCTCTAAATGGCCTAATGTATCATTCACTAGCTTTAATCCATTCACATCTCCCATAATCATTCCTAATGGCAGATATTCCTCTCTAGTATATAGATTTATTTTTTCTTCAAAACTATATCTATTGTATAAACCCGTTAAAGCATCTATTTCACTAATATACTTTAACTTTTCATCTAATGCTTTTTTATCTGTAATGTCTCTAGATAGTCCTACTACTCCCCAAGCTTCTCCATCTTCCCCAAGTACAGGAACTTTTATATTTTCCTCTATTCTCATAATCCCATCATCATCTACAATCTTCTGTTCATATCTCTTAGATTCTTTATACTCCATGACCTCTTGATCTAACATTATAAACTGTTTTGCAACTTCTTGATCCCCATATATCTCAAGATCCGTTCTTCCTTTAATATCATAAATACCTCGTTGATTATAATACTTTTCGAATGCTTTATTATAACCTAGAAATCTACTCTCTTTATCCTTATAAAAAATAGCTTCTGGTAAAGAATCTATAATTGTCCTTAAAATATCTTTTCCATTTTGTAGTTCTTGTTCTCTTTCTTTTTGCTCTGTAACATCAAATATAATCCCTGCTACAACCTCTACCTTTTCTTCTTCATTCAGTATAGGAAACAAAGTACACTCTAAATACTTTCCATTCACTAATGCTTCTTTTTTACAAATTTGTTTACTCTCTATACATTGCATAAGTTCATTATAATAACGTTCTGCTATTTTCTCAGGTACAATCTCTTTAAAATGTTTTCCTTGTACCTCTTCTAATTTCATATTATATACTGCTTCATAAGGTTTATTTATAAATAATATCTTTGCATCTATTGATGAAATCCATGTCGGCCAAGGAATGTTTTCTAAGAATGCTTTATAAATTTCTTGAAACACACTGATTTGCCTCCTTTGTTCTTCATGATAAGAATATAACTTAACTTATTATAGCATAACTCCTTAGCGTAAATTATCCTATAAAAATTTTATACTAGATTATTTATTTCCTCTAAACTATAATAAAATGGTTAATTAAATAATATCTATATATAAACAAAAGAATTTTAGGTGCTACTTTAGCTTAATAGGGAAACGTGTGATACACTGCAGCCCCCGCTACTGTAGACGAGGACCATCTGTTCAAAAGCTTAGCTTAACCACTGTACTAGGAGTATGGGAAGGTGAACAGTTGGGATGATTCGTCAGCCAGGAGACCTACCTAAAATGATGCATTACCCTTTCGGTGGGAAAGGAGGTAATATGTATTTTGTGTATTTTTTGTGCGCATTTTTTACATAGAGCCCTCCATAGAGGGCTTTTTTTATTGCCTTTATCCCCTTATTACATTTTATAAGGAGTGTTAAACATGACCAAAAAAGCATTATTAGTCGTAAGCTTTGGAACAACTTACGAAGACACAAGAAAGAAAACTATTGAACAGTGCGAACATGATCTACAGCTGGCTTTTCCTGATTATACTTTTTTTAGGGCTTATACATCTAGAATGGTAATTGATCGTCTTGCCAAACGTGATGGACTCATTATACCTAACCCAGTTGAAGCCCTTAATGCTATTTATGAAGCTGGATTCGAGGAAGTCTTAATTCAATCCTTACACATTATTTGTGGAGATGAGTATCATAAGCTTAGCTCAGAAATTGAATCCTTTAGTAGCAAATTCAAAAGCATTAAATTGGGCAGACCTTTATTAACAACTATCGAAGACTACAAAAAAGCAGTTCATGCTACACTAGACTTCTTCCCTGAATTAAAACAAGATGAAGCACTTATCCTTATGGGGCATGGCACCTTCCACCCTGTATTCCCTGCTTACTGTGCATTAGAGTATATGTTCCATCAAGTAAATGGTAATGTCTACATCGGTACTGTAGAGGGCTTTCCTGCTATCGAAGATGTACTTCAAAAGCTCCAACAAACTCACTGTAAACGTGCCTACCTTGCTCCTTTTATGTTAGTAGCAGGCGACCATGCTATTAACGATATGGCTGGAGATGAACTTGATTCTTGGAAAAACCTATTAGAACAAAACAACATTGACCCTATTATCCACTTAAAAGGTCTAGGTGAAAGTCAAACTATTCGTCACCTCTTTATAGAGCATGCTTTAGATGCTTTAAAAGCTTAGTTTTTGATTTACTAAATAAATTATTAACCGTAAAGGAGATAGGAAAATGAAAAGAAGATTAATGATTTTTGCTATGTTTTGTTTTGTAGCAGGACTTGTAACATTAGATACACAGGCTATGCACATTATGGAGGGCTTCCTACCTGTTGGCTGGAGTATTTCATGGGGAATACTTTGTTTACCTTTCTTTGTAGTAGGCTTACTCTCACTTAAAAAGATTGTTGCAGAGGATAAGCAGAACAAACTATTACTTGCTATGGTTGGTGCTTTTGCATTTATTTTATCTGCGTTAAAGATTCCTTCTGTCACAGGAAGTTGTTCACATGCTACAGGTGTTGGACTTGGAGCAATTTTACTGGGTCCTACTGTTATGGTTGTAATCGGTGGTATTGTCCTCCTCTTTCAAGCCCTCCTATTAGCTCATGGTGGCATTACAACATTAGGTGCAAATGTATTTTCAATGGCTATTGTCGGTCCCTTTGTTGCCTACTTTATCTATAAACTTATTAGTAAGACAAAAGCCCCTAGATGGTTAGCAATCTTCCTTGCAGCAACACTGGGTGACTTACTTACCTATGTAATGACCTCGATCCAACTTGCTCTTGCCTTCCCAAGTACTACAGGTGGCTTTATGGGTTCTCTAGTTGAATTCCTCGGTATCTTTGCACTTACTCAACTTCCACTTGCAATTAGTGAAGGTATCTTAACCGTTGTTGTAGTTAATGCATTAAAAAAATATAGTGATGAAGGTCTAATCCATTTAGGCCGACTCAATAAGGAGGTTTAAATCATGACTAAAAATACTTTCCCTACTAACTTATTACTTATTTTACTTGTTATTATTATAAGCTTTGCTCCTCTTTTTCTTATTAAAAATGCAGAATTTGGTGGTGCAGATGGTGAAGCCGAAACAATGATTACTCAAATTAACGAAGACTATGAACCTTGGTTTGAGCCACTTGTTGAGCCTGCTAGCGGCGAAATTGAAAGCCTTCTTTTTGCACTCCAAGCTGCTATAGGTGCAGGTATCCTTGCTTATGGCTTTGGTTACCTCAACGGTAAGAGTAAGGCACTAAAAAATCGATGAAAGTTATCGACCAATACGCCTATCGTTCACCACTACGTCACTTTGACCCTGTTCAAAAAGTATTATTTAGCTTATTAGTCCTTATAACTTGTCTTATAGAGCATTCCCTTTTGCTCTATATCACAGTTATATTATTAATGGGGTGGCTTACTGTCCGCAAAGGGCTAACCCCTATTAAACTTTATATTATGCTAATGTTAGTACCTCTAACCTTTTTAATTTTAAGTTTGCTTACTTTACTTTTTGATTTCTCCACAGAAAGTAATTCTTTTTTGTGGTCTATCCACATTACCCACATGTACATGGGGATAAGCAAAGGGAGTATACAAATATGTTTATTCATGTTTTTCAAAGTTTTTGCTAGTGTAAGTTGCCTATACTTCTTATGTTTGTCTACACCTATGAATGATATCTTAAGGGTATTCGAAAAATGGCATTGTCCTACCTTTTTATTAGAGATTATGAGTCTTATCTATCGATTTATCTTTGTATTTATAGATACTGCTACTACCATGTATACTGCTCAAATAGCAAGATTAGGCTATCGTAATTTCCATCTAGGCATACGCTCATTTGGCATGTTACTTAGTACATTACTTATTAGGACATTGAAGATGAACAATGTTCTTTATACTTCTTTAGAGTGTCGTGGCTATAATGGTTCATTTAATGTTTTACATGAAGGCTCTTATAAGTCTCTTCCCTACCTTTACTTAATCCTTGTAGAGGCTTTGCTCATTGGATTAGGAATTATAGAATTTATCTTAGGAGGATAACATACCTATGAATTACATTATGGAGACTAAAAATCTATCCTTTCAGTATCCTGACGGTACCCACGCCTTAGACAATATTTGCCTTCATCTTGAAAAAGGTACTACTACAGGTCTCTTAGGTGGTAATGGCGCTGGAAAATCTACTCTGTTTCTCCTTCTAAATGGCATCTTAAAGCCTACTCAAGGAGAGGTACTTTATAATAACCAACCAATCTCTTATACCTCTAAAGGTCTTCAGCAACTGCGTCAATCTGTAGGTATTGTTTTTCAAGATCCTGACACACAGCTTTTTTCTGCAAGTGTCTATGAAGATGTTTCATTTGGAGTTGTTAACCTGGGTATTTCCGAATCGGAAGCACGTGTGCGTATTGAACGTGCTCTTAAACAAACCGGAACATATGAACTACGTCATAAGCCTACACATAGTCTAAGCTATGGTCAAAAAAAGCGTGTTGCACTAGCCGGGATTATTGCTATGGAACCTACTGTTCTCATCCTAGATGAACCTACTGCTGGATTAGATCCACAAGGTGTTAAAGAAATTATGGATCTTATAGATACCCTTAAGCAAAATCTTAATATGGCTATAATCATCGCAACCCATGATATGGACCTTGTCCCTTTATACTGTGACTATCTTTATGTATTAAAATCTGGTCAACTCCATACATCTGGTACCGTGTCAGATGTTTTTTCACAACCTCATATTCTTGAGACTGCTGACTTATGCTTACCTTATGTTGGTCAACTCATGTACGTGCTTAAGGAAAAGGATCACTTAGCATTTACTAATTTACCTGTTACTGTTCAAGATGCTCGCAAGACATTACTGTCTTTATTAAAATAATTTTTAATTATAAAAAGACCACCTTTAGGTGGCCTTTTTTATGCACGTATTTCTCTTGCTAACTTTTGCAAATAAGTAATCTCTTTTGTATGTCTTTCTATGATTTTTTGTGCGATTTCTTGTACTTCTACATTAGGTGTATAGTTTAAGATGTTTTGTGATATCTTAATAATCCCTTCGTTATAGCAAATCATCTGAAGTAAAAACATACGATCTACATTTTCATCTTCAACTTTCTCTAAATCATCTATCATAGTATCTAGAGCTTCTTTAAAGACTTTTAAATACTCTGCTTCTTTTAAATCATCTTCTACCTTTTGTTCTTTTAGACGGATCCTAATCTCTTCCATCTTTTTAACTTCTGTAGCATTACGCTTACGCATGCTACGTCCTGCTTGACGAATCACTTGATTATCGCCATGATCCATTACATTCTTAGCAAGTGCTGAACCTGCCTTATAGTAAGCTAACATTTGTTCTACATAATCAAGGGTAGCATCATCTTCATCTGACGACTTATCCATGTCTTTTCTTAACGTTTTTAAAATAGCTTTCTGTTCTTTTCTATATGCCACAGGATCTTCTGGAGGTCTTTCCTGAGCCTGTACAGAGCTTACCAATGTTAGACATAGACATACAACCGCCAAGCTTCTTCGGATAAGTCTTTTCATAGTATTGTCTCCTTCTTGCGCTTATTCTTTTTTATTATTCGCAAGATGAGATTTTGTATACCTCTATTTTTTCAAGTTTTTCTGGTTTCACGTTTATATCAGACATATAAATTTCAGTTATAGAATCTTCTAATTTTGGTTTAGGTGTTATACCATCATCTTCATAGAGTTTGTATGCACAATGATCTTTGTAGTAACCAATAGCATGAAGCTTAGAGCTGTCTTGTGCCTCTACATTAGCTGCTACCTCACCTAAAATCAACATATGATTTGGTCTAATGAATACTGGCAAATGATCAAGATCTGCTTCAATATAATGATGACCCTTTTTCATTTCTTCTACAGTATAATTTGTTGCACTTTCAAAATTTACATACAACATATTTTCTGGTAAATACACATAACGTCCTGTTTTATTTTGTTCATATACAGGCGCAATCATAATGGATTCTCCTACTAACAACTGATCTTCAACTTGAGTACAATGAGGGTCATTATATTCAAAAGCAAGTGGTTTAAAGAGCATATCATTGCTTAATGTTGCTTTCATATATTCACTATAGAGATATGGAACAAGTGCGTAACGCATTTCAATCCATTTTTTGATACGTTCTGTATACTTAAAGTTATATGGTTCTTGGAATCTGGTATAAGCTGCTGTATGGTTTCTAAGAAGAGGTGTAAATACACCAAATTGAAGCCATCTTGTCAAAAGTTCTTCTGTTGTATTGTCACTAAATCCACCTACATCTGCTCCCGCATACATAAAACCACACATATTAAGGGATGGCATCATCTTAATATTAAGAAGTAAGTGGCTCCACCAAGAGCAGTTATCGCCAGTCCATATGCCACCATAACGATGCATACCAATGTAAGATGCACGAGAGAAAAGAAGTGTACGTGTATTTGGACGTAATTCTTTAAAAGCCTCTCCTGCAGCGCGAGTCATATTATAGCCATATAAGTTATGCACATCATAATGGCACACTCTCACTCCATCCATATCATGATACATATCCTTATAGTAGGCTTCTTGATTCATGATATTACTAAAGCTATCCTTAATACCAAAGAATGTGCCTAAATCTATATTTTCTCCTCTATGCTTTTCTACATTTGCCATAGCTGCTTCTACAGCTTTTGGTGTATAGAAAATAGCTGGCTCATTCATATCATTCCAAAATCCTTCTATACCTTTATCTAATAAAAAGGCATATTTATGACCAAACCATCTACGTGTCTTAGAATTTAAAAAGTCTGGGAAATGTACTTTTCCTGGCCATACTGCCCCTTCAAATACGTTACCTTCACCATCTGTTACAAAACAATTTTCTTTAAGGCCTTCTTCATATGTTTCATAATCTTCTTCTACCTTTACACCTGCATCAATAATCGGAATAAGACGAATACCCATCTCTTTCATTTCTTGTACAAAGGCCTCAAAGTTAGGAAAGGCTGTTTCATCTACTGTAAAATCTTTAAATCTTTCCATGTAATCAATATCTAAATAAATTGTATCAATTGGTATACCATTATCTTTAAAGTTCTTTGCTACTTGTCTCACTTCTTCACTTGTTTTATAGCTCCAGCGACTTTGCTGATATCCAAAAGCCCATTTAGGTGGGATATAACTTGTCCCTATCATCTGTCTAAAGGCTTTTACAATTTCAAGAGGTGTCTCACCCTCTATAATATATAAATTAAAATCCATAGTTTCTGGTTTAATAATTAATTCATCAATATTAGAGTATCCAATATCAAAACTAATACGTCCAGGATAATCTACAAAAACTCCAAATGGTTTATCTTCTGCTACAATAAAGAAATTGTGTGCTCCATATAAAGAGCGCTTAGCCTCTGTGTGAACACAATCATCTGCACAAAAACTTTCATAAATCCAACCTCTTTTATTAATTCCACGTAGGTTTTCACCTAATCCATATACTACTGTTTCTGGTTTTAGTGTATATGTAAAGCAACCTTCTCCTTCTACTAATCTTATTAATTCTTTACCTTGTTGAATCCCCTTATCTACGACAGCATCTGTTTCAATTGGTGTGCCATAGGTATATTTCATACTTGTTGTTTGCTTCATTTTCAACTCATCCTTTTCGTATGTAGTATAAATACCGTCATTTATAGTATACAATATTTCATTGTTATGTAGAATTATTATATTTGTAAAATCTATTGGTTATTTTTTATATAATATCACTTTCCAAATCATTGAAACATATCAACTAACGTTCAAAATACACCTTTATATTGTATACCTTTTTAACTTTTTGAGAACTCTACACTTAAAGTATATTTTTAAAGAGGTGATTTACATTGACTAAACGCTCTCGTCCTTTGCTGATTTGTCTACTTATTCTTAGCTTATTATTACCCTACACTGCTATTTATGCAACTTCTAGTGATACCTTTACTCTTGATGAAGTAACTTTATTAAATGATATTAAAAATATTCAATCTGAAATGGCACTTGCAGCTCAATCCGCTTATGCTAATAAGATAACAGGTAAGTCTACAAAAGCTCAATCAAAAATATTGGAAACAGTAGCTACACAGATAGACTTTCTATCTTCAGCTCTACAACCTTATGAAAATGCCCAGGGCCTTACCCTTGAGCAAAGTAACACTCTTCTTACTCTATTTAATATCATTAACTTTCTTAAATTTATGCAACAGGATTTATCTAAGTATATTAATGCAACAGATAATTATACAGCCTATCAATTATTAGTTGCCTATGTCAAAACCGACTCTTTCCTTTCTCAAGTACTGGTAGATTATGAGTATATACAATAACTTAAATAATAAAAGAGTTGATTTCAGTTATATGAAAATCAACTCTTTTATTATAATTTAGTGTAAAATTTTCTTTATCCTATGATTCTAAAATAAGGCTTTAATAGCTAAAAATACTAAAATAGCTCCACCTAAAAGCTCTGATTTACTTCCTAATAAGTCACCAAATTTCTTTCCGATAAAGATAGCTAATAAACTGCAAATTGCTGTTGTAAAAGTAATAATACTTGCTGCTGGTAAAATATCTACCTGCATTGCACTAAACCCAATACCTACAGCAAAGGCATCTATACTTGTTGCAATGGCTTGGATAAATAGCATCTTATAGGTTAATTCTTTTTTCTCGTCTGTTTCTTGTACCTCTACTGTTATTGCTACTTCTTCTTGTGTTGTTACTCCATCTACCATAGTCTCATCTACTAAGGTGTTCTTTTGTTCCTGCTTTTCTTTTACTTGTTCTTTTTCTTCTTTGATATGTTCAATACCATCTTTAAGCATCTTACCACCAATAAAACCTAATATGATAAATACTAAAATGCTTGCATATTGGCTAATGACATCTGCAAATAATCCCCCTGCAAAATAACCAATCAGTGGCATAAGACCTTGGAATAGTCCAAACAAAATAGGCATTGCATACGTTTTAGCTTTACCTGCATCCTTATAAACCATACCATTTGTCATAGATACTGCAACTGCATCCATACTTAGCCCAATTCCAATTAAAATAATTTCAATTAATCCCATATTACCTCTCCTCAATTTATAATTTTCTAAGAGCACATACTTATTTTTTCCAAAAAATAAAAGACCCATGTATGGCAAAAATACCATACATGAGTCTTGTTCATTAAGGCAAACCAGATTACAACGTAATCATTATGTTGACTTGCCACTTATTTCATAATAAGCAAACTACTCCCTCACGAAGTTACATCTATTATAAGTTATAATATTTGTGAAGTCAATTTTACAAAAACATCTTTTTGATTTCTTCGTATTTTTCTCCTGTTATCAAAGCATCTTTATCAAGATCCTTAAATTTAACAATATAGGTCCATCTACCATATGGAGAAATCTTTGTAATTTGAGAAAGATTGATAATATATGATTTATGGCTACGTATGAATTGGTCTGGATCTAGCTTTTCTTCTACCTCAGTAAGGCTTGCTGAGGTGGTAAAAGCATCTTTTTGTGTATATATCACTGTATTACTATCTTCTCGTTGCACTAAGATAATATCATTGATATTTACAAAACTCATACTCTCCTTACCCTTTACTAATAACTTCTCTAAGCCTTTTTCATAGCGTACAATCTTATCCATACTTGTTGCCTGATCAGGTTCCTGAAGTGCTTTTATACGTTCTAAAGTATGGGTTACACGTTCAACATTAAAAGGTTTTACTAGATAGTCAAAGGCATAAACTGAGAAAGCTTCTGGCATATATTCACAGTGAGCTGTTGCAAAAATAATCTTTGTTTTAGGCTCTATATCTGCTATTTCCTTGGCACAATCAAGTCCACTACCTTCTTTAAGTTGTATATCTAAAAACACAACATCTGGTTTAAGCTTATTAAAAACTCTAAGACCTTCTTTGCCTTCTTCGCATTCACCTACCACTATAAAGCCAGGTGTCTTCTCGATAATCTTACGCATAAGTAAGCGTATTCCTGCCTCATCTTCTATTAGTAAAACCTTAATATCCATTACATCCTCCCCATTCTTCTCCGTTCCATTCGTCTGCGCTTTGCTATAGGATCACCAATGATCTCAGATAGAATTATTGCATCTCTCCAATATTCATTGCTACTATTTTCTTCTTCTCTTAACCTAGTTTCCTCACGATGAACTTCTTGTTGCTTACGTTTTATTTGTTCTTCAAGCTGGCTATCTCTATCTTTTGCTACTGGTTGATGCTTTTGTTTTTTATTCTTTTTAGGATGGTGACTTATAGTTTCCTCTTGTTCATGGGATTTGTCGTTAGATTTATACGCATTTTTCCATTGAGTTTTCTTACCATGCATACCTTCACCAATTTGTTTAGCCATAGATTGTAATGCTGCTAAGTCTCCCATAGGATTATTATTGCGTTGGCCTGTAACAAGGAAATTATTAAGTTCCATTATTTTGTTTTCGAAAGAATTAAGATTGTTTCGCCCCATCTTTGCCACCTCCTAATGGTAGCTTGCCATTATTTGTAGTTGAGATTGTTTGACGCATTTTTGTATCTGCATTAATGTTTTGGAGTTCATAGTAGTCCATTACACCTATTTTACCTTCTCTTAACGCATAAGCCATAGCTTTTGGTACTTCAGCTTCTGCTTCAACTACATAAGCACGCATTTCTTGTTCTTTAGCAACAGCCATTGCTCTTCTTTCTTCTGCTTTAGCTTGAGCAATATTTTTATCTGCTTCAGCTTGAAGTGTTTGAAGTTGAGCACCGATGTTACGACCTACATCAATATCTGCAATATCAATAGATAAGATTTCAAATGCTGTTCCTGCATCAAGTCCTTTACCAAGCACCATTTTAGAAATACCATCTGGGTTTTCTAATACTTCTTTATGAGATACTGAAGAACCCACTGTTGTAACAATACCTTCACCAATTCTAGCAAGTACTGTTGCTTCTCCAGCACCACCTACTAATCTTTCTAAGTTAGCACGAACTGTTACACGTGCTTTAACTAAAAGTTCAATACCATCTTTAGCTACTGCTGATACATTAGGTGTTTCAATAACTTTTGGATTAACACTCATTTTAACGGCTTCTAATACATCACGACCTGCAAGGTCAATAGCTGCTGCCTTTTCAAAAGGTAGTTCAATTCCTGCACGTTCTGCTGCAATAAGAGCATCTACAACACGGTCAACATTACCACCAGCTAAATAATGTGCTTCTAATTGATTAACATTAAGGCCTACACCTGCTTTAGTTGACTTGATAAGTGGTAATACGATACGGTTTGGTACAACACGACGTAGTCTCATACCAATTAGGTTAAAGATACTTACTTTAACATTTGCAGCTAATGAAGATACCCATAATCCCATTGGTACAAAAATAAAGAATAAAATAATAAGAATACCTATAATACCTATAATAACAATACTTCTAATAATACTTGCATCCATCTTTTTCGCCCCTAACTTTTTTAATTTATTATCCCTTTGACTTAGGTTGTATTTATGCTTTCACTTTTACAATTAGTTTTGACCCTTGTACTTTATATATAACTATTGGTGTCCATTTTTCAATATATTGACCTTCAGAAATAATATCAAAATTTACACCTTCAAAACTACCAACACCTGAAGGACGTAGGTCTGTTGAAGCAACGCCTTCTTTTCCAAGTAAATAATCTAAGTCCGAGGAACTGATGTATCCTTCTGTTTTGTTAAGCTCATTTGTTAAGATAATAGGCCTTACCCATTTTCCTTTCGCCAAGAGCCATACCATGATCCCTAGCATTACTCCCAGTATTGCCAGGATGGCAATAGTCATAATCACACCCTCTACAATCGTGTCAGCTGTCAGGAATACGCTAATTACTAAGCAGATGGCACCTGCTATACCTGGAAAAGAAATACCGGGTGCAGTTAACTCTATTCCTACTAATACAAAACCTAAAATTAATAAGATTATGCTAAAAAGTGTCATTCCATCTAGTAGTCCTGCTATCATTATTTCACCCCCTTTTTATTACCTTTTGGTTATAGAACTATCATATTCCTTTTACATTTGACTTTCTATAGATACGCCACAACTTATACATTTTCTCTCCTCAAATGTCGTTTTTACCCCCTATACCTTTGGTACCAATATAGTAAAGCAAGTTTTATCAACATTAGAATCTACTTGAATACTCCCTCCAACCTTTTCTAATGTCTTCTTTACAATCGCTAATCCCATACCATGTCCCTCTTCTTTTTTAGTTGAAAAGCCTTGTATAAAAATATTAGGTAATACATCTGGTGGAATAACAGGTCCATTATTGTAGATATAAAAGCTATAATTTGCTTGATCCTCACCAATATCAATATATAACTTTCTCATATTCTCTTTTTGCATTAAGGCAGTAAAACCATTATCTATAACATTAGATAACACCTTACAAAGCTCCCATGGCTCCATTGATATATCCTTCAAGTTAGACTTTACCTCTAGATAGACTGATACATCTTCATTTTGTCCTTTTTGCATCTTTGCTTGGAGCAACGCATTAACCGCTGGGTGAGAGGTCTTAAGTGCTTTGCCTACTTTAAGTAGATCTTCATAAACAGGTTCCATATAATGCTTTGCTTCCTCAAATTCTTCAAGCTCCATCAAACCATAGATCACTTGGATATGATTTAAATAGTCATGACGTTGCTCTCTTAAGGTTGCATTTAAGTTCTCTAGATTCTGGATTGTTTCTTGCACATCTTTTCTATCTTCTCTTGCTATTAAAAAATAATAGCTCACTACTGCTAACATACTATTAAATGTTGTTAGTCCTGCTGAGCCATACAGAAGAAGGAACATATCTTGGCTTGGTGCATAGTTGATATAAAAAATGATGACGATAATTAATAAAATCTGCAGAATGTTGATAAGAAAAGATAGCCTAATGATTTTTTTTAAATTCATTTCTGTACCTCTATTTTATACTTTAGTATATAAATAATTCTTTGAACTTTTTACTATTATACCATGCATCTTCCTAATACTTTATCATTATTCTAATATAAAATTATTATTACACTCTTATTCACAAAATAGAATTTTAATTAAAGAATAAAGGCAATGGTGCTACCCTATTTAATAAGTAACCCCATTGCCTTTATTAATATTTAATTGATTTACATTGTCTCATCTATAACTATATACGTCGTAGGCATTTCATTTGCACTCCAATTTGTTTTAATATAATCTTTACAATGCATAATATGAGCAGGAGCAGATACAACTTCACTAAATAATCTCATCCTCGCTATTCCTTTTATAGATTGCTTTAAATGTATTGGTGTATGATTTTTTAAAATGCTACAAATCACTGAAAATATCTCCTGTGAAAGCTGATATGTTTCCTCAATAATAGGGTCCAAAATTTTTATGACTTTGTCTATCTGTTTCTGAGTATAAACAGGAACTGTTATAGCTAATTCACCATTCTTATTAAGGACATAACCTCTTTTTATTAAGGTAACAATCATTTCTTTTTCATATTCATTTGGATCTTTAACCTGACCTTTTGCAAGCCTTATAAATAAATTTACAAGCTTTCTATCATTATAAAAATCATGATGTGTTCCCTTTGGATTCTCTATCCAATCCATAAAATAAAGCATACAATCTTCTATTTCCACGCCTCCCCCTTGTATTTGACAAATATTAAAAGCATTCTTGCACTCTTCTTCTCCCCAAACATATGCTCTTTCTCCAAATGCTGTTATTGGTGTTTCTCCCCCTAAATCAATCTCCTGACATTTTTTAAAAGTTGATGCTAATACCATACACATCATCTGCCACATATAAGTATTATGGCTCATATTACACCCATAAAATCCAATACTTCTAATATCACTTTCATGTGCTACCAAAAAGTGATTGATGCTATCTGCAATTTTATCTTGAATATCTGCAAGCTTACTAGAAACTTCTCTACTAAAATCTTTCGACATTATGACAATGTTAGTGGTATATCTATTTCCCCTTTTAAGAAGAATACCCGCATTAACAAGCGTATATAATTCACTTTCAAGATATGGTAATGCAACTCCTATTTGTAAACTAATTTCTTCACCTGTTAAATCATCGTTATAGCATGCCCATAAAATATTTTGTGGAATAGCTTTACTATCTAAAAGTTGCCAAAATCTATTTGGTCCTTCTCCCATATACATCAAAGATAATTGTTTAGGATTATAACTTTGTTCACCATAATTTCTATTCATATTCATACCTTCTTTCAGAATTTTTCTTGCTTTAAAAAGTAAATATTTTACCATACTCTCACTAATAGAGAGTTTTTGAGAAATTTCTAAGCATGATTTATTCTCGAGATAATAAAGTATCGTTACCTTCCTATATTTTTCCGACATAAGGGACAACTCTCGCCTTAGTAAATCAATTTCAGTATGGTCATCTTTTATGTCATCAAAATAGCCATAATAGCTTTCTTCAATCAGTTCACACTCTTTTATTTTTATCTTTCTTCTATACCAACTACTATACACATTACCTGCAACACTCCACATAAATTTATAAATAGCCTGATCATCACGAATATTAGGTAATGATTTAATGAGCTGTAGCAGAATATCTTGTGCTAAATCTTCTGCTTCATGTTGAGTAGACGTACGTGTCATGCAATATGACAATATGGATTTTGATACTTCAGCTATCTTACTATCTATTTCGTGCTTTTCCATTTCCTTCTGCTCCTTTCTTTTTAATTTGTTATTTATATAGTCGTATGAATATGAATTCGGTTAATAAAAATCAAAAAATACTTCTCTTTATTTTATTAATGTTTTTGATATCTTCTCTACTAGCTTCGGTTGTATTAAAGGATATGTAAGCTTTTCTGGTATCTCATCAAAAAAGCTTATTTGCTCTATTTCCATATCTGGTAATTTACCCAGTTCACTTATCTCTGCAAAAAAGAGCATACCAAACGTCTCAATATCCCCTCGTACTACAGAGTATACTCCTATCTGTATTAACTCAAACGCTACTGCCCCTGTTTCCTCATATAGTTCTCTTTTAGCACACTCTACAATTGTTTCACCTTGTTCTCTATGTCCACCGGGTACTTCAAATGTATCTCTTTCTTTATGCTTGCAATATACCCATTGTCCCTTATATCTAGACGCAATTACTGCATACTTTAGCTTGTTATCCTCTATTTCATCATAAAATTTAACTTCCATTTATTCTTCTCCTATTCTTCTTTTGTTTATCCTATGTCATAGCTATCTCTCATCATCCAGTAAGTATACTCTCTTTCATCATACACCTCGCCTCTTAATAAGGTAAAGAGATACAAAAAGAGGCCCTACTCTTAGTAGTAAGACCTCTACATATCTAATAAATCTTATCTAAAACAGCATCTGCTGTCTTATGAATATTCTTATTGGTTACTTCTAAACGTTTTCTATAGAATTCATTATACATAATATCTATAAGGAACATTTGGCTCATTTGAGATGATGTTGAGCCTCCATCTAAAGGCCCTTCATTAGCCCCACATAGCAAAGTTACATCTGAATAGACTGTTAGGGGTGATTTGGCATATCGGGTTAAGCAAATAACTCTTGCTCCACTTTGTTTGGCTAGTTTGGCAACATGGATTGTATCTTTTGTCGCACCAGAATATGAAATAACAATGGCAACATCACCTTCTCCTAGCATAGAAGCAGACATTGCTTGCATATGCGAATCCATTACACATCTTACATTAGGAATAATTTTCAAAAACTTATTCATTGCAAACATGGAGGTTAGCATACTTGCCCCTACCCCAAAGAAATGAATACTGTCTGCTGTTTCTAAATAGTGCATCACTTTTGCAAAATCAGCTGTCTGGATAAGCCCATAAGTTTCATTGATTGCATTAATATTATTCTGAAGAACCTTCTTTGCTAATACTTCAAATGGATCTTGCAAATTAATATTACCAATTTCTTCTTCTACTTCTAAATCATCATGATTCATACTTAAAGACAGTTGCATCTTAAATTCTTGATAGCCTTGTAATCGCAAGCTCCTACAAAAGCGAAATACACTTGTATCTCCAACTTCACAGGCATCTGCTAAATCTGTAATAGACATGAATAATACCTTTTTAGTATTCTCTAAAATATAATTAGCTACTTTCTTTTCTGCCTTTGTATATCCAGAATACCCCTCACGTATTCGTCCTATCAAATCATTACTTGCCATTTTTCCACCCCATTTTGCTGTTTAATCTAATGTACAAGCAAGTTTCACTGCACCTAAAAGACCTGCTGTGTTTCCGAGTTCTGCTTGTCTTAAGACTACATTTCTAAAACTTGGCATGATATTAGTGTAAAGCATCTTCTCTAATTTTTCCACTACATATGTTTGAGCAAATACGCCTCCTCCTAAAACAATACATGGAGGATTAAAAATATGAATCAAGCTAACAAGTCCATACATAATCTCTTTGATCCATTCATCAACAATCTGCTTAATAGGGTCTTCATCTAGTCTTTCAAATAATTTGCGTCCATTAGTAATCGTAGGATCATACGCTTGTGCCTTCGCTACTAGAGCTGTTGTAGATGCATACTTCTCATAACATCCACTAAAATACTCCCCTTCTTTTCTATCTTCTGGATGAACAATCATACTTCCAAATTCTCCTGCTGAAAACTCTGCACCTGTATAGATTTTTTTGTTGATAACAATTGCTCCACCTACCCCTGTTCCATAAGTCAAACATAGGAAATGATCATACCCCTGTCCTGCACCAAATGCAGCTTCTCCTATTGCTGCTGCATTTACATCATTCTCTACTGCTACTGGTACATGAAAAGTGCCTTCTAATATCTCTTTCACCTTCATACCTGTATAACCCGGAATATTTTCATTAGCATATCTTATCATACCTTGTACCGAATCTACTTGCCCAGCTGTACTAATACCTATTCTATCAAATTCATCGTATTCTTTTAGTATAGAAATAGCCTTTGCTACCACAGCTTCCCCGCCTGCTTTAGCATTAGTTGGGTACTCTTTAATTTCACTCAGTTGATTATTCTTCCATACCCCTGCCTTAATCGAAGTTCCACCTATATCAAGTGCTACAATTCTCATTTCTTCACCTACTTCTTAACTTTTACTACACATTTTTTAATTGCTGTATTAGATCCTACTTGAATACCTGGTTTATGTAATTCTTCTATCATACACACAATAAAGCGTCCTGGTCCAAGTATACATGAGCTTCCTGTGTTTGCCTTAAAGAATCCTATATCTTCTTTATAAGCTTCAACTTCTTCTATCCCCTCTGTAGCAACTTGAATCATTTCGGTACCTACTAAGTCAATTTGAATATCCATATAATTCTTATGATATTCGAAGTTTAATTCTTGTGCCCCTTTTGTAGTTGCCTCCATTATATTAATAAAAACATTGTCACCATCTATATCTGTTCTTCCTAGTGGAAGACTATTTAGGTCATTACTTGCAATAAATTCTATTGCCTTATCTAAATGTTCACTTATTCCTTTGTAATTTACTATATTTGTTATTAAATCATAAATCATTATGTTCATCCTCTCTATTCTATATATTTAAAAGGGGGCATTGCATAAAATATGCAAAAGCCCCTTGATATTACTTACCCTATCATCCTTTAACAGCTCCCATTGTAATACCTTGTGTAAAGTATTTTTGGAAACATACAAACATCAATACAATAGGTATTGCAGCTAAAGTTGCTCCTGCCATAATTACACCATAGTTTGTTGCAAATTCTGCTTGAAGTGTTGCTACACCTAATGAAATTGTAAGTTTTGATCTTGTATTTAACATAATGAGCTGCATAAAGTAGTCATTCCATGAAGTAATAAAAGTGAAAATTGCAAGTGCAGCTACTCCTGGTTTTACAATAGGTAAAACAATGTTAAAGAAGGTATGTAATTCACCACATCCATCTATTTTTGCTGCTTCTAAAAGTTCCCCAGGAATTGTTTCACTAAATTGCTTCATCAAGAATATCCCAAATGGCCATCCTACCGCTGGCAAAATAACTGCTGCCAATGTGTTATGGAAGCCCAATGCATTAACCATTCGCACAAGTGGTACAAGTACAACTTGCTTTGGAAGAGCCATTGCAACTACAAACATTGCAAAGATAAATCTTTGTCCATAAAAGCGTTTTTTAGCTAATACATACCCTGCAAGTGCTGCCGTTAAGCATACTAAAATCATAGTTATTAATGAGATCCAAATACTATTTCCTAACCATTGAAGTGCTGGGTTTTTAAAAAGTTTTACAAAGTTCTCCATCGTTGGATTTAACGGGAACCATTCTGGTGGAATTTGTACCGTTACTTTTTGAGCTTTAAATGCTCCTGTTATAATCCAGTAAAAAGGAAATATAAAAATAAAAGTAAGTATATATAAGAATGCCATTGAAATAACTCTGTATGGTGTTATTTTCTGTTCTCGTGTACTAAGTGCTTCTTCTTTTTCTCTAACTTTTTTTGCCAATTGCATTAGAGTGCCCCTCCCTTCTAGTATTCTACATCGTTTCCGAGTACTTTGAACTGTGCAAAGCTAATGATACCGATAATGATTGCTAAGACTACTCCCATTGCGTTGGCATAGCCAAATTGAGTAAGCTTAAATGCTTTTTCATATACCAGATACATAATTGTGCTTGTCGAATAGTTCGGCCCCCCGGAAGTCAACAACTGAATCAATGAGAAACATTGGAAGGAGTTAATTGTAGTAATAACCACTACATATAAAGTAGTCGGCATAAGACAAGGCCATTTTATCTTTCTAAAGATTTGCCAATTATTACCCCCATCTACTTCTGCAGCTTCGATAAAAGATTGAGGTATATTACCAAGTGCTGCTACATAGAGGATAATAGGCTGCCCAACAGATGTAGTAAGTAGGATAATAATAATTGCCCATATAGCAAAACGTTTATCTCCTAACCACATAATAGGCTCATCAATGATACCGCCTGATTGTAAAACATAATTTAAAATACCGTTAAGTGGATCGTAAATCCATTTCCATACTACAGTTACAGCAACGGTTCCTGTAACAACTGGTAAGTAGAATACACCTCTAAAGAAAGAGCGTACGCCTGCTTTCTTTTGATAAATAGTTACCGCTACAAATAAAGAAAAAATTACTACTACTGGCACAGAACCCAGTACAATAACTAATGTATTTCTCATAGACTTCCAAAAAATTTCATCTTGAAAAAGATTAATATAATTTTGGAGTCCTATAAAATTAAATTTCTTTAAAGTGTAGTCAAAGAAACTAGTAAAAATCCCTGATAACATTGGATATACAACAAATGTAAAGAAAAACAATAATGCAGGTGCCAAGAAAAGATAAGAAACTATAGTTTCCCTAACACGAATCTTGGGTAGATTATGTTTATTCATAGTCACACTCCTATTCGGTGATTTTCCTTAATAGGCTGCCGTAAAATACTTAAATCTTATTTCACGACAGCCCTTTAAACTTACTTATTATTGAGCATTTTGGATTGATTGGTTTGAGTAACTTACAAAGTCATTAAGAGCTGCTTCTGGAGTTTTATCTCCTGCAAGTACTGCTTGCATCATTGGGAACCAGTAAGTTCTCATTTCTGCAAAACCATCAATTGTGTTGTAATATGTGCCATAGTATTTTGTTAAATTAGCTAAGTAAGTCATGTTGTCATCACCTTCATAGAGGTTGCCATATGATCCACGAACCGGGAATGTTGCTGTTTGTTTAACATTTTTTGGTCCCCATGTTGGATCATTACAAATGAAATCAATAAGAAGTTTAGAAGCTTCGATTTTCGCTTCATCTCCATTATTAAAGATACAGAAACCATCGATAAGGTATTCAAGTTCTGGCTCTTGACCTGCTGGAGTTGGGAATGGAACAAAGATTGGTTCAAAGTCCATATTTGCTTTGTTATTATTATAAACACCAGGACTGAAAAGAATAGTATGAGATACACGTCCTGATGTAAATTCTTCGATAGATGCTGTACCATCAAGGGCACTACCATTTAGTAAGAGACCTGAATCTACTGCATCTTTAACAAATGCTAAAGCTTCAATACCACCCTCACTATTAATTGTGTACTCTGTAAGTGCATCATTTGTAATAGGTGTTCCTGCTAAGTTAGAAATAAATGCTCTAGGACCTTGGTCTCCACCTTGAGATACACAGTATACTACTGCACCTTTTTCACCCTTTTCTTTAAGTGCTGCTAAAAGTGCTTTATATTCATCTACTGTCCAAGTTCTATCTCCTTCTAGGTTAATCATATCTAATAATCCATGTTTTTCTAACATATCCTTATTAAATGCCATTAAGAAAGGAGCTGAAGAAATAGGATACATGAAATAATCATCTCCTACTTTTGAAGCATTAATAATATTATCATTGTTTACGTCTTTTATAAATTCATCTGTGAACATACTATTTACGTCAGCTAACACACCATCTTTAGCGTAAGAAATGATTCGTCCTGGTGCATCAAAGAGTACATCACATACGGTACCACCTTGGATTGCATTCGTGATTTTTTCTGGACCAGATGCAAAATCAATCATTTCCATGTTTACTTTAATGTTTGGATATTTCTCATTGAACGCTTGGATAATACCTTCTTCATACTTTCCTGCTGTATCATCTATTGGTGCAAAGTTAGGGAAGTTCCACCATGTAATTTCTACAGGCTCTTCTGTCTTTACTTCTTCCTTTTGTGAGGAATCCTTTTCTGATGAACTGCTTTGTGATTCATTATTTGCAGGTTTTGATGTCTCCGCTGCTGTTCCACATCCTACAAACGTTGTTAAAGAAACTGCTAATGTTAATAATAATGCGAAAGCTTTTTTCATAAATTTATCCCCCTTAGAATAAAATTCGTATATTGATCACAGATTCAATCTGTTAGATCCTTTAGGCTAACTACTTATTATTGCAATGCTTCTACGTAACGCTTTGTAATGTCCATTGGTCTTGTAATGGCTGTTCCCACAACCGCTGTTAAGGCTCCTGTATCAATAGCCTTTCTTAGATCTTCTGGGCACCAGATGCCCCCTTCTGCTATCACAGGCTTGCCACAGTCTCTAACTAATGACCCTATGAGATCAAAGTTAGGTAAAGTAGCTCCTTGTGTATAGTCTGTATAGCCATGCATCGTTGTACCAATTAGGTCAAATCCTATCTCAGCTGCATGTATACCTTCTTCATATGTAGAACAATCCGCCATGAATAATTGGTCTGGATATTTTTCTCTGATTTCTTTGAAAGACTCATCCAATGTCTTACCATCAGGTCTTTCTCTTTTTGTTGCATCTATTGCAATGATGTCTACTCCACATTCCACTAATGCATCTACTTCCTTTATAGTAGGTGTGATGTACACGTTACAATCTCCATATTGTTGTTTAATGATCCCTATAATAGGTAAATCGACCGTTTTTTTAATTTCCCTTATATCTTCAACTGTATTAGCGCGTATCCCTACAGCACCTCCCAGCTTAGCTGCATATGCCATTCTTCCCATAATATAAGAGCTATGTAATGGTTCATGTTCAAGTGCTTGACATGAAACAATAAGTCCACCTTTGACTTTATATAGTACGGAGTGATCCATAGGTTATCCCCCTTATTTAATATTTGTTTATATCTTCTGAATTTATAATAACATAAAGAAAAATTTTTTCAATAGTTTTTTGGAAATTTTTTTCATAAATTAAGCACTTTTTATTAATAACTTGTCTTTTCCATTTTAAATTTGTTTATATTACATATATAATGGATGATATTTTTTTTATTCTTATTTTCTCAAAAAAATGAACAAAATTTTCTTTTTTTATTGATTTCCTTTTTTAAGAATGATACTATAGTAAAAAGTTATTTAATTATTCATATAAATATCCTAGGAGGGTTTAACATGTCCAAATACGAAACTTCACGCTTTAGAAATGTCACAGTTGCACTTAATACACCATTTAATGCTTGTGGTGATATTGATTTAAAAGCGGCTAAAGCACTCACTCGCTACTATATTAATAAAGGTGTTAAGAGTCTTTATGTTTGTGGAAGTACTGGAGAAGGCTTCTTACTTGATGATAATGAACGTAAACAAGTTGTTGAAGCTGTTACCGAAGAAGCTGGAAATGAAATGAACATTATCGTACATGTAGGCACACCATCTAGCAGACACGCTGCTGAGCTTGCTAAACATGCTGAAAGTGCCGGTGCTGCTGCAACATCAGCTGTACCTTGCGTTTACTATAGACCAAGTGAAGAAAGCGTATATCGTCATTGGACAACAATTACAGAAGCTGCTGACCTTCCTTTCTTTATCTATAACATCCCTCAACTTACAGGTTTCAATCTCTCTATGACACTTTTCAATAGAATGTTAGAAAACGAACGTGTTGCTGGGGTTAAAAATTCATCTGAACCTTGTCATGATATCCTTCGCTTCAAAGAAGCCGGCGGAAAAGACTTTATCGTTTTTAATGGCCCTGATGAACAATACTTAGCGGGTCGTCTTATGGGTGCTGATGCAGGTATCGGCGGTACATATGGTGCTATGCCAGAACTCTACTTAAAACTTGAAGATTTAATTAGACGTAATGAAATTGCTAAAGCACAAGTGCTTCAAAACAAAATCACTCATCTAATCTACCGTTTATGCAGTTTCCCATCTATGTATGGTGCTTGCAAAACAATTATTAGAATGGATGGTTGCAATATTGGTGACCCTAGACTTCCTTTCTTACCAGTTGATGAAAAAGATCCAGCCATCATTACTCTTTTCAATGATATCAGAGCTACAATTGAAGAATGGAAAAATGTATAATCTATTCATTAGCCTAAAATAAAAAGAGAACATTGCTCATGCAATGTTCTCTTTTTATTTATTGAATATTTTTAATTTCTTGGTATAAAGCTTCACCAATAATTTTGTGTGTAGCTGCTGTTGGATGCCATTCATCATAGAACATATAGCTCTCTACATTTTCTGTAACAGCCGGTAATACTTCTGGCCATGTTGGTTGTACTACATTAACGAACTCTGTAATACCATATTTATCTGTATTCGATACAATATCCTCTATTGTTTTTGTGATATCATACGTTGTAATATTTAAGCCTAATTCTGCTGAAAGTGCCTCTACAAGTTCTGGTAATTGTGCATTTACTGTTTTGGCATAATCTTTAGCATATTCTTGACGTCCTTCTGTAATTTCATAAGGGATATATGCTGTATCAAAAGCATAAGGAATAAGGAAGTTTTTAGCACCTACTTCTGCTAAATTTCTTACTGCTGCTTCAATATTAGCCACAACTTGATTTCCAACACCTTCAACTGTTCCTTCTAAACTATAATCAACAAATTTGAAATAGTCATTAAGCCCACCAAAGATATAGAAAAGTGTAGTTCCATCTGCTTGTTCTCCATTTAAAGAAGCTGCATACTGTTCAATTTGTCCTAGGACACCTGTACCACCTTGACTATCCATCCATTCTGAATAATTTTCATAACCACTTGTTGCACCACCTACAGCATAGTTAGTAAGTGGTAAACCTGCTAACTCTGATGCCACTTCAATAAATGTTTTTCCATTTGAATAACGATTTTCCCAGTAAAGATCACCTGGTTTAATAAAAGCCTTTTCTTCTGTGCCAGCTTCTACAATCGCTGTAGATACTCTATTAGCACCACCATTATCTGAAAAGCTATCTCCAAAAGCAACAATATTTGTAATGGATGTCTTGCTCCCTTCTTCAGCCCCTTCTGTTAATGGTGTACTGCTACATCCTGCTACACCTAATAGCATTGTTCCTAAAAGTGTTCCTACTATTAATTTTTTTAATATTTTTTTCATAGTTACTCCTACAATTTTTATATTTTTAACACAATGTAAATTATAAACACAAATACATAAAATTATAATTGTAAATTGTACACAACAGAATCTTTACATTCTAACAATGAATTCAGTTTTTAATACTTATTATTAATTGATTTATGTACCACCTACTAAAAGGAGGCACTATACATGCCTCCTTTTTTATTTAATTTATTATTATTAAGTTTAGATATCTTAAATTTTTAACATAAATAGTATAATTGCACTTAAATTAAGGCACATACTTACTAAGTATAGAACCTGGACTGCCTGCTTTTGTGTTAAACCATTTTGTACAAGTCTAAAATGTACTTGACTTGTATCCCCTACATAAAGTGGTTTACCTTGTTTCATTCTCATATACATAACATACAAATTATCAAATATAGGTAGCCCAAGTGCTAATATTGGTATGAATATAGATATAATTGTTGCCTGCTTAAAAGCTCCATCTAATGAGATAATAGCAAGCATAAAGCCTAAAAACGTAGCACCTGCATCTCCCATTAAAATTTTTGCAGGAAACTTATTGTATCTTACATATCCTAGGCATACACCTACTAGTATAATCCCCATAAGTGCAGCATTTGCATTACCCTTACCGCATGCTACTATAAATAATGTAAAGGCTGAAATACAAGATACGCCTCCTGCCAATCCATCCATCCCATCCGTAAAATTAATAACCGTTGTTACCCCAAAGATCCATACTACTGTCAAGATTGCTTGTAGCATTGTAGGTAGCAAAATATATCCCCCATTAAAAGGATTTGTAAAACCTATAAATTGAACACCTCCTGCATATACAAGTATGCAAGCAAGCACCTGTATCATCATTTTAGGCCAAGCCTTTAGATCCCCTCCGCGAATTTTAACCCAATCATCTATCATTCCTACTAAAAAAATCAGACAACTACTAATAAATATCCATATTGTTTTTGTAGTAAGTTCTTTGCTAAACAAGAAATATACAATCCAAAACACTGTAAAAATACCTACTGCTGCTAGGTACGGTTTTGCCTCTTTATGGATTTTTCTCGTATTCTCTTGTTTTGGTTTCTCCACATAATCAATTTTATAAGCAATCTTTCTAAGTTCTGGCGTGATTACCAACATAATGGCTAATGATAGTAAAAACGCAAATGCATATACCATAGCTTTTCCCCCTAAGGCTTCAACAGTTTCACTACAATTTTTAATAATATATTACCCTCTAATATTTTTCAATATATTTTATATAAAATTTTATAAATTTTAGAAAATATATTCCTCTATTATTTTTGCTTAAATTTTTACATGTATTATATAAGATATTCCATTCCTATTTTATTTTTATATCCTATAATAATCTTATACTATTACATCGTTTAAAGGAGAAGTATTATGAGCAATTATGTAGGCGTTGATATCGGTTGTACAAAAATGTACTTTTGTGCAGTAGTAGATAATCATTACATCGAAAAAAGAGCACTCACAGGATTAGATTGTCCCAAAGAACGTATTAAAGAAGAACTTGAAGCCTTCTTAAAAGAACTTCCTTTTACCCCTGAAGGTATTGGTATGGCTATTCCTGGTCTAGTTAAAGGTGATTATATGGTAGAGTTATCAGATATGAGTGACCTTACAGGCGTAACTGTAGATTATTTTAGTGAGGGTCGTTTTCCTATTCGCTTTATCAACGATGTAAAAGCTGCTACTGTATGTGAAATTAGCAATCATCCTGATAGTGATACCTTAGCTGTTATTATGGCAGGTTCAGGGCTTGCCATTGGTGTCTATTCTAAGGGTAAGATGATAACTGGTGCTCATGGATTTGCTGGTGAACTAGGGTATTGTGTCATTCAAACTGAAGATGGTCCAACTGTCTTAGATGACGTCTCTGGAGGCATGGGTATTTTAAGATTAGCTCAATGTGATGCACCTACATTACTCTCTCGTCTAGAGAATAATGACCCTTCTGCTACTGCACTCATCGCTAAAGCAGGACACTACTTCGGTCTAGCACTTACCAACATTATTCATCTCTTCAATCCTGATACCATCGTAATAGGAGGTAGCACCTCTACTTACACAGGCTACCTAGAACACGCTCTATCAACTGCTAGCCAGTATACTTTAAAAGATATGTACACTGCTTGTACTATTACAACACCTAAAGATCTTAAGCGTATCGTCGCATTAGGTGCATTAGAATACATAAAATCTGGTCTTATACTTTAAGAAAAAGCCTAAGATATAGGAGGAGGCATCCTTACTATATCTTAGGCTTTAAACTTACTTAAAATATTTATAATCTATTATGATTTTTTTTTAACTTATGATAAAAGCTTACTTCTAATTCACTTAAATCTTGCTCTTCTTTAATTCCTCTTACCGAATAAAGATAATACATAATTTGTCTAAGGATAATTGGAATGGTTAGCATCATCATCAAACAAACAATATCTTTTAATTCATTTGCCATAAATTCTATTCTAAATATTTGCCCCATGAACATATTAAATAGCTCTAAGGCAATCGTAAACATAATGGCAAGCCAACAAATTGTTTCTAAAAATGTTTCAAAATGCAATTCCTTAAGGTAAGTATTTTTCTCTGATGTACCTGAAAGGGACGGTTCTTCTATTTCCTCTAAATGATTAATCATCATTTCTTCTGTATCTACCTCACTATCATGTAATGCCTTCTTAAGAACTTTCTTTTTATTATTTTTACAAATTTTATCTTTTATCTTTTTATAAGGCCTAGATGGTGAAAGTAATTGAATAATAATATAGCCACACATAATTCCTATCAACAAGAAAAGTGTCGACAAGTTAGCATAACTACCTAATCTATAATTTATAGGATATGCATGATATAAAATACTATTAAACATTAAGCTTACAAAAAGCATTGTGCACCAATAAACCACCTTGCTTCCCACTAAACTTATACGTCTTCTTAATGTATGTTGCATCATAAACACCGTTAGCCCTACACAAAGGACTAAAAATTCTATAAGAATCATTATATGCTATCCCCCTCTAATAAATAATCTTGCTCTAGCTCATGTAGATTTTGAATATACTCAAGCTTCAATGCGAGGTCTGACATCTTCTGATTTGCCCAGATTACAAACTTTGTCTTTATTAAGACGTATTGTTCTTCTGTTAAGTTCTCTAATCCTCTATGTTTATACATTTCTTCTCTTGTTAAAATACTTCCTAAATTAAACTGACACAATATAGCTACAAAACCACTGTATTTATCCAATTTACTTAATGGGCACCACATAGAATAACCACTTTCAATACCTTCTGGTATAAGTTCAAATTGTCCCAGGAAATACTTTAATTGGATAAGCATGTTTTGTAGACGCTCTCCTTCTTTACTCTCGGTATCTCCTGCCATTAAAGTTGCAATAAGAAGCTCTTCTATTGCTTCTTTAGACTTTCCTACAATGTCTTTGTTAGACTTAGCAAAAAGAGGTGTCTTTTCTCTACCTTGCATTAAGGCAAACAGTAATGTTAGTCCATCGATAAGGACTGCAAATGCTAAACAAAACCATGCCATGGCTCTTTGAGCACCTGGATCTAAAAGATTTTTAATAGGTAATACATATAAGTTATGCATTACATAGCTTGGTGAAGTTAAATCTATAGGATTTTCTAATACTTTCGTTTGATTGAGAATATAAGCAGCACTTTTAATCTCTGATTGCATTTGTGTATAAAGTTGCATCGCATCTTCTTCTGTTACACCACTAGTCATAACTTCTTCTAGTGGTTTCATAATAGAAGCTTCTTTGTCTGCTAAGATTAAATAATGATTGAGATCTTGCTTAAATTTTGGTAGGGTTCCCTCTCCTTTTAACGCTACCACTTGTGTATGGAAGTTCGTTAATACGGTTGAGAAAATATTTCTATTCCCTTTACCTGTTAAGATAAAGTCTAAGACATAATCTTGAATTGCAGCAATCTGCTCTTCTACTTTTAAGATTTTTCCTTCTTCTCCTAAAACCCCCTCTTGCTGTTCTTGTATAAGGTTATACATTGAAACTACAAGCTTTCCTATTTGTTCTTGTGTCGTCTTTGTTTCAATACTTGCTTCTATAAAAGCATCCTTAGTTTGTCCACCTAATATAGCTTGTACTTCTTGCTCATACAACTCATTTTTAAGCGTTGCATCTTGCTTAGTTGTATCTGTAATCATATTACCTACAGCAGCATTATACTTTGCCATATCTGCATAATATTGATCTAGGTTATCACCATAATTATTAATATTAGGTTTTCTTAATGCATTTGTTTGAGCATTAATCTTTCCTGTTTCAATTTTAATACCATCTAATTTTTTACTAAGTGCCTCATTTTCAACAACTTGCTTTGTTAATGCACTATAGCTTTTATCTACCTCACTAAAAATATCAAACACATAGCTTTTCATATCATTTTCAGATTGATCACGAATCAGCTGATATTCTTCTGTCATACTGCCATAAATTTGTTTGTAACGCTCTTCTAGGTAATCTACAGGTGAATTGATATGATTATAAATACCAATATAAGAGAAATACGTTGAGCAAAGTGTTGACATACACATAATTAAAACTAACCACATTTTAAAATGTCTTCTTATAGTATGGCTCATACAAAATACTACTAGCTGAATAGCTAGTGCAAAAAGAAGCGGTGCACTTAATCCAAAAGGTAAATTGACACCTCCAAAGTATACTTTACTCCCTTCAAAAGTTGTTGCTAAAGAAATCAGCTGTAAAAATACAGTTACAATAACAATAAGCCATCCTAGTGTATTTTGATTAAAGATAACATCTGTTCCTCTATAGTCATTACCTCTTAGCATATTTTGATAAAATTGCTGCTCTTTTTTAAGCGCATGCTTTTTATAATGTCTTTCAAATTTATGTTGAATCCAAGTTAGTTTAGGCATTTTCTCACCCACTCTCTATCAAATTCCAAAACGGTTCTTTTTTCATCCTACTCATTATACGAACTATTTCTTATTAAAAGACGTATAAATTTCTTAAGATTTCTTTAAAAACCATTAGGATATGTTAAGAATGAGTATCCACATTATACTTCAAATAGCTCATCAAGCATATTTTCTATTAGTTGATTAATAATCTTATCTAACCCTTCTTCTGCTAAAAGCTTTCTATTTCCTAGGGTAATATTAATAATTTGGCTCCAATTTATGACGGCATCCAAATCATACTGTTCCTTCTTACCTTTTATATATTTAAGATTTTCTTGTATCCTCTCTCTTATGACATCTCTTCTCGTTCTATATTCTTCAGGTAAGTTTATTGATAAACTTACAAAGTCATCCTGCCTTAAATAATTATAAATGTTATCATCATCTACAAACATCATACTATAATAATAATTTCTTATATCATCTCTATCTAAGTAACCTTTTTCTTCTCTAACCAGCTTAATACGCATATTAATTTTGTCATGATAACATTTTACAATATGGTATATTAGACTTTCTTTAGATTTATAGAAACTATAAAATGTCCCCTTGGCAATCCCCACTCTACTTGTAAGAGCTTCTATACTCATTCTTTGCATGCCATGCTGCTTGATTAATATTAAAGCCTCTTGCATAAGTCGTTCTCTAATTTCTTCTCTTTTTTGCGGTGAATATACTTTAGGCATAACTACACTCCCATCCCATTAATTTTGCCTATACAAATATTTTGATTTTTTTATTTTTATTTATCTCCCTCATTTTATTCCTCTCAAATTCACCCGTCAATCATCTTTTTTAACCTATATAAAAAAGGGAAATATTTTACAATATCTCCCTTTTTCTTATTATACGTATTATACGTATTCTACTTGTCTATGATTTACTTTAAGAATTTTATCATATTTACTTCTTGTTTCATTGAAAAGCACGTGGCTTACATTAATAACGGTTACCCCTTCTAATGCAAGTATACTTTTTTCTATTTCTTTAGCTCTTTCCATATCTAATGCTGCAAAAGCTTCATCTAAGAAGATTATACTTGCTTTGGCAAGTAATCCTCTCGCAATTACCACCCTACTTCTTTCTCCACCTGATATATTCTTACCATTATCATAGATCATTGTATCTAACCCATTAGATAGCCCTTTTACGAAATCACTTAATCCTGATTTTCTAATGGCTTCTTCTATTTCTTCTTCTGTATAATCTTTGTAGAGTGTAATGTTGTTTCTCAATGTATCTTCAAATATAAAAACTTGTTGCTCTACATTGGCTACTTGTGAAAAGAAATCGTTTTTCTTAATATCTTTTAAGTTATAACCATCTATTAAGATTTCCCCATTAGTTGGATTAAAGTACTTTCTAAGCAATTTAAGTAAAGTAGATTTCCCCCCACCGCTAGGACCTACAATAAGATACTTTCCACCTTTTTTAAGTTCTAAATTAATATTTTCTAAAATTAAATCAGTTTCTTGATCTGCATATCCAAAACTCACATTTTTTAATGTAATAGATTCATTAAAACTTGGCATAGGCTGTGTTTCTTCATAGTTATCTTCATTTTCAAGGGTTTTTTCTATCTTTTTAATAAGATCTTTTACAGTAAACATTTTTGGTAACTGCTCAGAAAGATTCATAACTGGCCACATTACCTTTTGCATACTTTGTACAACCAGGAATGCCCCACCTACAGTAATTAATCCTTGTATAGCCATGTATCCACTAGCTGCCAACATCATATACATCATTAAGCCAATAATAATATTTTCTGATGCTTGAATATAAGATAAGAATCGATCTACAATATATCCTTTTTGCTGCACCTGTTCACTCTTATCATTAAAGTTCTCTTGTACACGTTCTGTTAAGTTATTACTCTTAATAATATGAAATGCAGATAACATTTCCTTTGTATAAGAAGTATAACCTTCAAATAAAGTACTTCTCTCATTCATATGCTTTGCAGTTGGCTTAGAAGTCAATGTTGAGAATATAATCATCACAATCATTACACCTACAGCTAATAAAATAACCCATGGAGATACTATAGTCATCATCCATATTCCTGCAGCAAAGTTTCCTATACACGCTCCTATTTCGTATAAACTATCAATTAAGTTAACTTCAAGCAGATTAAAGTCATTCGTTAAACAAGATATATACTTCGCATTATTTTCTTTTTGAAACTCACTAATATTTTTATTAAATACGCCATTTACATAGTAATGCTTAATAGTTAAATTAGCTTTACGTTTATATAAGGCTCTTGTTATCGCTACCAAAATACATAGTGGAACTAAAACAATTGCCATCACTATTAAGTCAATAGATGCACTTCTAAAGTTAGTCATATCCCCACTTAAGGCAATATCCATAAGGTCCATCATCTTTACAAAACTATAGGAATCTGCAAATGCTAATAGCGCTGCTGTTAATGCCGCAAGTATGAAATAAGGTGTTACTCTTAGTAATCTTTTTAGCATATTACCACCTCCCCAAAGTATTCTCTTGCCTGATAGGTTTCTACATGACCATTCTTAAGTTCTAGTACGTAGTCATATTGATCTGTAACCCCTTCATAATAACGATGACTAATGGCTACTACTGTACATTCTAAATTCAATAGTTCTTGCTCTATCTTCTTGCCAATGTCCTCATTTAGTGCCGAAGTTCCTTCATCTACGAACAGAATCTCTGCATTTTTAGCTAGCGCCCTTGCAATAGATATTCTTTGGCGCTGGCCTCCTGATAAATTCTTTCCATTTTCTGAAAGTACTGTTCCAAGTCCTTCTTCTTTTTCTTCTATCAACTCTTGTAATCCTGCTTTTTTACATGCTACCTGTATTATTTCATCACTAATATCTTTATAAAGGCTTATATTATTTCTCATAGTATCTTCAAACAGGAATACATCTTGATAGATAAATGCCACTTGATTATTAAAATCTTTTTCTTGAATCGTCTTATAGTCTGTTCCATCTACTAAAATCTTACCTTCATATTCATCATAAATCATAGAAAGTAATTTCATTAATGTAGATTTTCCTGAACCACTTACCCCTTTGATCAAATATTTCTTACCCTTTTCTAATTTAAAATGAGCATCTTTAAGTAAGATCTTATCTTCATATCCAAAGTTTAAACCTTGAACTTCTATAGATTCCTTAAATTCAAAAGGTACTTTTCCTTGTTCTTCTTCTTCATGATTCGTTTCTTGCTTCGTAATCTTTTCATAAATACGTCTAGAAGATTTGATGACATTCATTCTAGGTAAGATCTCAACTAAGGGAAAAACTAAATTACTACATAACTGAACAGAAAACATCGCTGTCGTAAAGTTACTAGAATTCATTGATGCAGCCACATAAATAACTACTCCAAAGAGTACAATATAACTTGAAAACATCATCAAACTTCTTTGCTGTTCGCTAAAAATATTGAAAGCAACCTTTCGCTTTTCTACACGATTAATGGCATTCAAACTTTTATCTAGGAATTTATCTTCAATATTATTAAGTTTGAGTATTTCTAATCCGTTAAAAGTATTTGCAACTTCTACTGTAAGTTGTTCATTTTGATTAGATACTTCCTCTTGTAGACTTTCAGTCTTCTTAGAAAATAATGATGCAAATAAGAAAAGTCCTATAGATACTAACGTCATAGCTATAGCTAACTTATAGTCTATAACATAAAGAATAATGAGACATACTATGTAGAGGCCCCCCATATAGATGACATTAAGTAAATTTAGAAAGAAATTATTCTCAAAAGTATTAATATCATTGATTAAATGAGACATGTAAACTTCTTTACTTTGCTTACTAAAGTCTTTGTAAGAAATATGAATAATCTTATCAAAAGCTTGCTTTCTTACATCTAGTAATATATTTTTCATAAAGCCAATACGCATTAACCTACTAGCAATATGAAAGCCTCCTGTTAATAAAGCTGCAAATATAGAAAGGATTACAAGTATCTTAAAATACTCTATATCCCTTTTTTCAATAACCCCAAATATCATAGAGAACAATCCCATTCTTATTAAGCTATCTATAACAGGCATAAAACAAGCTATGATATAAATGATAAATTGTCCCTTTCTCTTCATTAAGAGATCTTTCATTTTTCATCCCCCTTATTCAACTTTTATACTTGAATGAATTATAAGTTTATTTTAGTGTAACATCGTTACGTTGTCAATATATGTTTTATAACATTGTTACGTTACTTATTTTATATAAACTACATCGAGTATAAGTAAAAAAAACAGACTTCCATTTAAAATCCAAGACTTTCATTTATTATACTAATCTATAATTTCTTAATAGTGAAGTTTCTTTTTTATACTATATTTGTTTCTAAATAAAAAGAACGGTTTTTGAAGTAATCCTTCAAAAACCGTTCTAGAACAATTATATTTATTTTAATTTTGTGTGTTTGGATTTACTGGTTTTTTAAGTAATCCAATCATCAATGCAGCTACTATTACACCACCAACATAAGCAATAACAAATCCCATTGGGTTTTCAATCACTGGCAATATAAAAATACCGCCATGTGGTGCACGTGATGCACAATTAAATACCATAGCCAAACATCCAGCAACTGCTGAACCAACTGTTACAGATGGTAATATGCGAAGAGGATCTGATGCCGCAAATGAAATAGCTCCTTCTGTAATAAATGACATTCCTAATACATAATTGGTAAGCCCTGCTTCTCTTTCTTTCTCTGTAAACTTACTCTTGAAAAGTGTAGTTGCTAAAGCAATAGCTGTTGCTGGAACCATGCCTCCAATAATAGCAGCAGCCATAACTGATGCATTACCTGCTTCAAGACATACTACTGCAAACATATATGCACTTTTATTAAGTGGACCGCCCATATCAACTGCCATCATTGCTGCTACTACTAGTCCCAATAATACTTTACTCGAATCTCCCATACTTGTAAGTGTACTTGTAATCATTCCATTAAGAGCTGCTACCGGAGGATTGATTACCAACATCATTGTTGTCCCTACTATAAATAATCCTATCAAAGGATATAAAAGCATTACTTTTAATCCTTCAAATGATTTAGGAATAAATTTTAGCACTTTAGAAAGTAAGATAATTACATATCCCCCAAGAAAACCTGCTAAAAGCGCTCCCAAGAATCCCGAACCACTTTGTTGAGCCATTACCCCACCTATAAAACCTGTTGCTAAACCACTTGTACCTGCAATACTTACTGCTATGTAACCAGCTAACATTGGAAGCATAAATCCAAATGCCAAGTCTCCAATTTGTTTTAACATTGCCGCAAACGGTGTGTTAGAACCAAAGTTAGCCGGATTAATACTATAATCATCAAACAGGAATGCTAGAGCCATTAAAAGCCCGCCTCCTATTACGAATGGTAGCATATGATTGATTCCATTCATCAAATGCTCATAAATTTGCTTTCCTAACGATTGTTTTTTCATTCATGTTCTCCCTTTTATGTCTTATGTATATAAAAGCGCAAAAAAAGACTGCTCTAACGAGCAACCTTTTTTTCACCCTTTATTTTATGCTCATACATCCTATCCAAATAAACTTTAATAAGTGCAGCTATTGGTACTGATGCAATCATTCCAACACCACCAAAGTAACTTCCTCCAATTAATACAGATATCAAAATCCAAACAGGAAGAAGTCCCACTTGGTCCCCAACGATCTTAGGTTGAACAATGTTACCATCAATTTGTTGATATAAAAGTAGTAATACAGCACCTGTTACACCCATACCTAAGCTTGTAAATGACCCTAATACAAAAGCAAGTCCAGAACCCACAATAGGTCCAACATATGGAATCACATTAGTAATACCTGCTGCAACACCTATCAATATGGCAAATGGATGTTTAATCATTAGCATCAAACCAACCGATACTGCTCCTACAATAGCAGAATCCAATATGGTTCCCAATAAATACTTACCAACTACATCATCTAATGTTTTAATAAAGTCTATTATTTGTGTTTTTACTTTTGGTGTACAGATAATAGTACCTACCTTACTTACACCTGCAAATAGTCTTTCTTTATCCTTCAAGAAGTAGAATGTCACAATAACAGTAACGATAAAGTCTATTACAAAAGAACTAAAAGATGCAATAAAGTTTCCAATACTACTCAAAATTAGCTGACCACCACTTAATAGGAAGTTTTTAATATAATTAAATACATCTGGAGGTATTATCTCACTAATTCTATCCATATTTAAGGTCCCTAGTGTATCAGCTATTTCTGTCATCCATGCATTGAATTGTGCCTCAAACTTTGGAATAGAATTAATCAAAATATTAATATTCTCAAAGAGTGGCGGTAAAATAAAGTTAATCAGCATGGCAATCATACCAATTACAATTAAAAAAACAGCAGCTACACTTAACAGCCTTACCCAGCCTTTACTCTTTTCTTTATCACGTTTTGGTAAAGCAGCATCTAGCCCTTTCACCACCCAACGTTCGATAAATAGCACTGGATAATACAGTAAATAAGCAATCGCAAATGCATAAATAACTGGAGAGATAATATCTACAAACTGCTTAATATATCCCCAGATTATTCCTAACACATTGGGGCTATTACCAATTACCCTATCAGCAAACATTAATATTATTCCTATAATAATAACACCTATTCCTATAGGAAAATACCTTTTATAATTTTTCAGCTTTTCTAACATATTTAGTTCCTTTCTAATATGTTTTTTCAATCCACTCCCTAGTAGTCATTTCTTGCTGAACCTTTACTTCACATATTGTTGGATCAATTGTCTCCTCATGAGCTATAGTAAGAAGAGACATTGTATTTGCAAACTTTACAGTATCTTTGATCGTCTTAGCATTCATATAGCTATAGCCAATTCCTGCAACAAATGCATCTCCTGCTCCTGTTACATTTATTACTTTAGCCTCTTGCGCCTTAATAATTCCTTCTTCTACACCATCATGATAGTAGATACCTTCACAGTCTAAACTAATAAATACCTTTTTGATACCCAAACCTCTAAAATAGTTACCTGCTTCTCTTATTGCTTCTTCACTATTTAATTCAAATCCACATAGCACCTCCGCCTCATAACGATTCGGTTTAAGCGTATGTATATAAGGTAATAAATGTTTTACTGTACATGCTCTTGCAGCAGATACTGGATCTAAAATAATATTTGTATATTCTGAGAAATTTTTAACAATGTATTCTGTAATAGCAGGATTATCTGCATCTAAAATTACAAATTCCGCATTTTTAATAAGCTCTCTTTTAGATTCAACAAATTCTTCAGTGAACAAGCTAGCAATACTAATATCAACTACAGCCGATACCATCTCACCCTTTTCATCTAATATAGCAATGTATGTTGGAGTGGCAGCCCCTTCTACTATTAACGAATCACTCATATCAAAGTGCATTTTTTTAGCATGTTCTTGTAGGCTTTTCCCTCTCTCATCATCTCCTAAAATAGAGATAAACTTAGTATTCACACCTACTCTCGCCATATTTTCTGCAATATTACGACATACACCACCATATGACATTTTTATAACTCCTGGATTTGAATCATAGGGTCTGTAACTCTGATTTGTGAATCCAAAAATATCACAAATAGACATACCAAAAACAAGTATATAAGGTTCTTTCTGCTGTATCATTATCGTCTCTTCCTTTTCATGTATTGATTATGCCTATTTTATCACACTCTTAGACATATTTCATTCATCTTGATAATTTTTAAATTTTGTAAAATTTTACAGGTCTTTCTTCAAATTTCAATAATACATCCCCTAACAAAGAGGCCTCCTCCATATCATGGGTAACAAATACAACCGTTCGCTTCTCTTTTATTATTAATATTTTTATTCTTTCTAATAACCTCAACTTCAATGCATAATCTTGGCCTTTAAATGGTTCATCCATAATTAATAATTCTCCATCATAGGCCAAAGCACGCGCTAAAGCTACTCTACGTTTCATGCCACCACTCAATTTATTAATTTCACAATCCTTATATTCCAACAGTTCTACAAGTTTAAGTATTTCTTCAATTCTATTTTGAATAGCATCTGGTTCTAAGTATGCTTTTAAGACTATCTCTATATTTTTTGATACATTCAACCAAGGAATCAGTCTATCTTCTTGAAATACAACAGATATATTTTTATTCTCTAATCCTATAATATTTCCTTTTTCATAACTTTCAATTCCCAAAAGCATCCTTATAAAGGTAGTTTTTCCACTCCCTGAAGCACCTAGTAAAACTGTTGTTTTACCTTCTTCTATTTCTATATTAAAATCTTTATAAAGCTGTATATTCTCATAGCTTTTAGAGAGCCCTTCTATTCGAATCATAAATTAACTCCTCTTTTTATCTTTTTGAACTTTTAAACATGCTATTTACACCTTTTTCACACAAGGTACTTAATACAACAATAACTATTACCCAGGAAAAAAGACTATCTGTTTCTAAATAAGATTTTGAACTTAAAAGATTGTACCCCATAGAGTGTTTGGGCACCGCTAATACTTCTGCCGCAATTACTACCTTCCAACTTAGTCCAACAATCATTTCTAGCGCAGCTTCTAAATAGGACTTTATTTGAGGAATATAAATCTTACAGATCACTGTAAAAGTTTTAATCTTAAAAACTTTGGCCATCTCCAGCAATTCTTTATCAACACTATTAAAACCTTTTAACGCATTGGTATACACTACTGGATAACACATTAAAAAACATACAAAAATAGGCACAGTATCTTTTGTAAACCACAATAATGCCAGTATAATAACTGCCATAACAGGCGTACTTTTCAGCAATGTAATAAAAGGTGTTAATATTTCTTGTACAAGCTTAATCATATACGCAATCAATGCGCTTATAACCCCCAATATACTAGAAAGTATTACACCTACACCCACTCTATAAAAAGTTAGGAGAATATCTTGATAGAATCCTCCCATACTCATCATTTCTATTAACTTTTTGAAAGTTGCCCCCGGAGAAGGAACTAGTATATCCTTCCCCATAAGACTATGTACACATTGCCATACCATAATCCACAAAAATACTATACACCCTTTTCTAATAATTACTTTAATTTGGGATGGTATAGAAATTTTCATCTGGTAATTTGCCTCCTATAGATTTAGGATTTGCTTCTGCAAGTATTTCATAAAACTTAGAGAGCATATCTTTTGAATCTACACCATTGCGATATACAATATTACAAGCAGGAATAGCTTTTTTAGCTATTTCAGCATCCGGTATAATTGCATAAGCTACTGCCAACTTAGCTGCTTCCTCTAAATTATTCGTTACAAATTCAACCGACTCTTCATAGCTTTTAAGAAAAGCTTTTAACTGCTTTGGTTGTTCTTCTACAAAAGATTTACTACCTATTATAATGCCCATTGGTAAATCCACTTGTTCTGTAGCTTGCCACATTTGATTTATATCAAGTGCCACTTTAATGTTTTCATTTTTTGCTAGTACTGTTGTTACAAAAGGTTGTGGAAGTAGTGCTATACTTCCCTCTTCTGCTACTAATTTAGATGCTATATCTGCATGATTTCCCATAAACTCCACTGTTATATCCTCTATAGGATCTATATCATTGGCTCTTAACACTTGATTAAGGACAAATTCAGGTGTACTATCTTTTCCACTTGAAAGTATTGTTTTCCCCTTTAGATCTTCTACAGATTTAATGCTATCACCATTTTCTACTATGTATAAAACACCTAATGTATTCACACCTAGCAATTTCACTCTACCATCGGTCTTATTATATAAAACCGCCCCCATATTTGATGGCACACAAGCAATATCAACCTCTCCACTTACTACCTTACCTACTATTTCATCAGGACTTTGATAAAGACTTATATCATAGTTTTTTGATATATTATCTTGGTCAGACATAAGCTTAATCATCCCTATTCCTGTAGGACCACTGAGTGCTGCTACTGTAACTGGTTTAGTGGAAGCTTGCTTAGTGCAACCTCCTATAGCTACCAAACTCAATACACATGATAATGCTATAATTTTTCTTAAATATCCCTTCATCACTCTATCCCCTTACCCAATTTTATTTTAAAATCATCTTATGTATAAATTGTTACCTTCACTATCAATCGTTACAATCACTGGGAATTCTTCTACTTCTAGCTTATAAATAGCTTCTGCTCCCAATTCTGCATATCCTACACATTCCATCTTCTTTACACACTTTGATAATAGAGCTCCAGCACCTCCAATAGCTGTCAAATAGGTACTTCCATATTCTTTCATTGCTTCTATTACTTTTTGATTTCTAAGACCTTTTCCTATCATAACAGTTTGTCCTTGTTCCATCATCCAAGGTGCATAAGCATCCATACGCCCACTAGTAGTAGGTCCACAACTTCCTATTACTTGCCCTGGTTTTGCTGGTGCTGGTCCTGCATAGTAAATGGCTACATTTTTTAGTGAAATAGGTATTTCCTTACCTTGTTTAACTTCCTCTACAATACGCTTATGAGCTGCATCACGAGCTGTATACATTGTTCCCGTAAGAAGAACCCTTTCTCCTGCTTTAAGTGTTCTTGCTTCTTCATTTGTCATTGGTATTTGAATATGTTTTGTCATCTTGTCTCCTCCTATAACCTTACGCTAATATGTCTATTAACATGACATCCTATATTGATAGCTAATGGCATAGATGCAATATGACATGGATAATCTTCTATATGTACAGCTAGCGCTGATGTATCTCCACCTAAACCTTGTGGCCCAATACCTAATGCATTAATCTTCTGTAATAATTCTTGTTCTAATGCACTCATACGTTCATCTGGATTATTACTTCCAACTGATCTTACCAACGCTTTTTTTGCCAAAAGGGTACATTGTTCAAAGTTACCACCGATACCTATACCCACTACCATAGGTAAGCATGCATTGGGCCCTGCTATTTTAACTGCCTCTAATACTGCTGCCTCTACACCTTCAATTCCTTGAGATGGTGTAAGCATATATACTTTGCTCATATTCTCACTGCCACCCCCTTTAGGGGCAATAACCATTTCAAAGTCATCTCCTTCAACTATATCAAAATGAATAATTGCTGGTGTATTGTCTCCTGTGTTCTTTCTATATAAAGGGTTTTCAACTATAGACTTTCTTAAGTAACCTTCTTTATAGCCTCTTCTTACTCCTTCATTAATAGCATCTTTTAACAAACCACCTTCTATATATACTTCTTGACCTAAATTTACAAACACAACAGCACTACCCGTGTCTTGGCAAATAGGAATAGCTTCTTTTTGTGCTAAATAAGCATTTTCACAAATATCTTGAAGTATTTCCTTGCCTAAATTATTGCTCTCAATAGTTGTTCTACTTTCTAAGGCTTGAAGCATATCTTTAGGTAGATTATAGTTCGCCTCTATACAGGCAGTTTTCACCGCTTCAATTATTTCATTTACATGAATCTTTCGCATATGTTTCTCCTTATTTGCTATTCGTTTTATCTAGTTGGTCTAACTTAAGTTGTCCTTTCATAGGCTGTTCATTATCATTATCTGGAACTGGTTTAAAATTTGGCAATAAACCTATTGTTTGTAAAGTTTTAAGCATAACGGCGATAATAGGGCCTATAATCAAGCCAAATACACCTATTACTTTAAATCCAATATACATAGCCATAACCGTTACAAGGGCATAAACACCTATTTGAGTAGATAATACCTTAGGCTCCATAATTTGTCTCATTACTGCAATAATGCCATAAATCGCAATAAGTCCTATTGCTAAAACAACATTCCCTGATAATAGATGAAAAATTGACCATGGAATAAGTACTGCTCCACTTCCAAACAAAGGTAATGCATCTAAAATAGCTATACCAAGAGCTACAAGCAACACATAAGGTCTTTGTAGTATTAATAAACCAATTAGACAAATTACAAATGTAAAGCACATCAAAATTAGTTGTGTCTTTACATATCCCCCTAAGGCTCTTTTCAAGCCATTTTGTAGGAGTACTACCTTATCTGTAAGCTTTTCTGGCAATTGTGCTTTCACAAAGTCTTTAATCATTTTTCTATCCTTAGTCATAAAGAAAGTTGCTATTAATACAACAATTATAAAGAACACACCATTTGGTACCTTACTTACTATACTTGCTGTACTACTTACTAGGTCTGACAAAAATCCACTGATACTATTCAAAACAGTATTAATCAAATCATCTAAAGATTGAATAGCTTCAGGTAAAGGCAATGTATCCATCACACCTTGGAATTGAACCTGTATATTTTCCAATGTATATTGTATTTGTTCTGCATAATTAGGAAATGCATCTGCAAAACCAACTATCTGTTGCCACAATAACTTTACAAGGAAGGTAATTAATCCAAAAAAGGCTGTTAATACAGTAGCCATAGATAGCAATGTTCCCAATCCACGATGAACCTTAAGCTTCTTTTTCAAAAAGGTTACAAAAGGATCCAACAAACTTGCTAATATCCAAGCAATTACAAAAGGTAATATAAGTTCTAGTATATATTTAAAGAAAATATATACACCAAACAATATCAATATAAAAGATATAACACGACCAAACTTTTTACCCATTTTTTCATACCACTGCTCTGCTCGATCTGTTAACAACGAGATACCTCCCTTTTCACAAAATAATCCTAATCTTATGCTATAACGCTGTTTAAATCATGTCAAGCTAGATAGAAAAGTATTTTATAGAATTTTCCATATATGTCTGTTAATTTTTTAGACAAAAAAAGAGGCATCGCATTGGGGAAATGCGATGCCTTAAAATAGAGTTTTGTAAGGGTTTGCTATTTACGGAAATAATTTTGTTACTTTTATGTGTAATTATATGTTTAGGGGAGTTTAGAAATGATGCAAATACGGAATCTTTACATTTATCTAATCAAGGGTTTAGGGGAATAAAAGTAACAAATAATTACTCCCAAAGTAATATTATTATATTACTTGTCCGTTCGTGTAATATAATAACACCTGTTTATGAATATTATTTGTCCTATTTGTAAACGAATTGTAAACGTCGTGACTTTTTTAGACATATTTTATATTTTATTCTAGAAAGATTGTATATTTTGTAATCTAAAACGAAAGTAAGCAAATTCATTTACTTCAGTAAAGTATGTTATCATTTTAACATACTTCATTCTATAAATAAAGTGCATAAAAACATTTTTCTTTTTTATACATTTTGACCAATTTCTCATTATTTTATTCATCAGAGACTATCTATTTTAAATTTCATCTTATATAAAATGCCATCAAAAGTCGAATGCTGGCAAAATAAAAAGGCTCTAGCAAATGCTAGAACCTTTTTATAACTTTAGATAAACAAAAAACCTCGAAACATTTCTGTTTCAAGGTTATGTATGCGATTGGGGGGACTCGAACCCCCAAGCCCGTTACAGGCACTAGATCCTTAGTCTAGCGCGTATGCCAATTCCGCCACAATCGCGTATTTGTTTTTTAAGACATGTTTAATTATATATAACCTAAGGACTTTTGTCAACTACTTATCTTATATTTTTTTATTTTGTGTTCTCAAAGTAAATATCTTATATTTTCTCTATACTTCTAACACCACTATCTTATTCATATAGACTCTAATTTAAGACCTACTTCATTTAATTATATATCTTCATTTCTACTCAAGTTTGACTTATATAATTTCTGTACATACTCTATAGGAATACTATTGCTCATATAACTCAATTTCAAAAACCATTTCTATACACATGTAGGCAATCAGCATAACATTAAATAACTATATTCTTAAGCTTCAATAACTCCTCTAATTTTAACCTATTTTTTTCTAATCTACTTATCCTTTTAACATATCTAATATATAGTATATAGTATGTAATTTAAATGACATTTTTAATAGAAAAACAACATGTCTATTTATTAATAAATCTTAATTAATTTTTCTTAGGCATCATGCTTTATCTATGATAAAATAAATTAACATTATAGTAGGAGGGATTTACTTTTGAAAAAAATCTGGGATGCAAAATATATTAAAATTGCACTATATACCCTTTTTGTTTTAACTGCTTCTATTCTTATTTACCGTATTTCATCAAATACCGATAATATCATCCCTAATGTATACGGTTATGTCAAATCAGTTATAAGTATTTTTACCCCTATCCTTTACGGATTGCTTATTGCATATTTGATGAATCCAGCAGTTGCATTTTTTGAACGTCATCTTATTAAATTGACACATTCAAATAACTCTAAGGATTATCAACGCTTGCGTGTCTTATCAATCATTATTGTTTATTTATGCCTCTTTGGCACAGTCTTTCTAACCATCAGATTCTTAATTCCACAGATATTAGATAATATTAGATTACTAGTAAATAACTTACCAACCTATCTCAGAGAACTCCAAGATGCCCTTGGTAAACTTCAATTTGCTATTAATGATGCACTAGCTTATCCAGATTTATCTCAATTTGTTAATGAAATCATTAACCCTGCAAAGGTTAGCGAGCTTATCAACCCTTCTGCTTTACAATCTGTTTTCGATAAGTTAGTTTCTAGTACAATGTCTATAACAGGTACTTTTTTAAACTTAGTCATCGGCTTTGTAATTGCGTCTTATGCTGTTATGCAAAAAGAGACTTTTACTAATGGCACAAAACGTGCTGTCTACGCTCTCTTTAAATATCCTACAGCGAGCAAGATCGTTAGTGTAGCTTCTGAAGCACATGCTACGATTATTAGATTTTTCATTGGTAAATCTTTAGATTCATTAATTATTGGTGTTATCTGCTTTATTGGTCTTTCTATACTTCAAAATCCATATGCCCTTCTTCTTTCTTTCATTGTAGGTGTATGTAATATGATTCCTTATTTTGGACCATTTATTGGAGCGATTCCAGCTGTTATCCTTACATTATTTGAAGGCCCTAAAGCAGCTATTATTGTAGCTATCTTTATCCTTATCCTTCAACAATTTGATGGGCTTATTTTAGGTCCAAAAATATTAGGTGATTCTATAGGTATTACACCTTTCTGGATTATTTCAGCAATTACTATAGGAGGAGCAATCGCTGGACCTTTAGGTATGTTCTTTGCTTCCCCAATACTTGCAGTTCTTCTTTCTATGATTAACAGATGGATTGATAAGCGCCTACGTACAAAAGATATAGACTTACCTAAATTATCCCCTGAGGATGTTATTCCTTATGATCCACCTCATCTACATTTTGAAGAAGAAAATAAAAAATAATTAGTTTATATCAAGCATATAAATAAGCCTTAGTATATGAGATCTCATATACTAAGGCTTATTATTTTAAATCAATTAGTATTTATTCTTAGAATAGTTGGCTAATTTTTTGTTCAAGTACTTGTTTTGGTAATGCACCAACAGTTGTTTCTACTACTTGACCATCTTTGATGAAAAGAATTGTTGGAATACTCATGATGTTGTATTTTGATGCAACAGCACGGCTTTCATCTGTATTTACTTTACCAATTTTGATTTTGCCTTCATATTGTGTAGCAAGTTCATCAATAATTGGCGCCATCATTTTGCATGGTCCACACCAATCTGCGTAAAAGTCTACGATAACCGGAATGTTTGATTCTAAAGCTTCTTGTTGAAAGTTTTCATCTGTAAATTTGAATGACATATTTTTTTCCTCCATTTTTCATTGATTACATATACTTTATCATATGTTTTGAGTCTTGAATATATCTTATTCTATAATTATTATCTCTTAATTTTAAGATTCCATTCCTCAACTTTTTCCTCGAGGTATGCATCCATCTCATCTAAAGAATTCATAATCTTTTTTATTGGCTTTTCTTCATCATTTTTATTACTTGAATAAGAACTTCCGGTTTTCTTATTTGCTTTTGCACGCTCTTGTTCATATAAAAAGGTTCGTAATTTATATTGAACTTGTTCAAAAAAACGCATATTTATCACCTCATATACTTTTACTATAGTATATGAAGTAATGAATTATTTGCAGACTTTTCTTGGTGGTACTGCTTCTAATCTATTAATAGTAAAGCCCATCTCGGAGAATTTCTTCTCGTACTCTGTCATAATATTGTCTTCCATATCACTATTATGAAGATCAAGTGTTACATTCTTCATAAGCCAACCTTCAATTGAGAATTCTTCAATTGAAGATGCAAATAGACCTTTATTATCTGTTTTAAAATGAATTTCTCCTGTTTCACCTAAGATAACGGCATACTTTTTGAGGAAATCACGGTATGTTAAACGTCTTTTTGCATAACGTTTTTTAGGCCATGGATCTGAGAAATTAAGATAAAGCCTTTCAATTTCTCCTGCTTCAAAAATATCCATACAATTTGCTACGTCTTCAAATAAGAAACGTAGATTTTCTGGTGTTTCTTCTCTATTGGCCTTTTTACATGCTTTGTATACTACTGTTTCAGCTCTTTCAGCTGCAATATAATTAATATCAGGATTTCTTCTAGCAAGTTCTGTAATAAATCCACCTTTTCCACATCCAAATTCAACATGAATAGGGTTATTATTTCCAAATACTTCGTGCCATTTACCCTTGTACTGTGTTGGGTCTTGAACAACTCTCTCATCTTGTGCTAAGTAATCAGTTGCTCTTGGGTCTCTTCTCAGACGCATCTTTTATCCCCTCTCGCTGTCTATTTAGTACATTCCGCCTGGTGTTGCTTCTTCATCTTGATGCATAACAATTTTGATACCACTGCTTGCACCAATACGGTCTGCACCTGCATCTACCATTGCTTTTGCACCTTTGAAATCTCTTACACCACCAGATGCTTTAACTAATGCTTTATCACCAACTGTTTTTCTCATAAGTGCTATATCCTCTACAGTTGCACCACCTGTACTAAATCCTGTAGAAGTTTTTACAAAGTCAGCACCTGCTGCAACTGAAAGTTCACAAGCTTTAACTTTTTCTTCATCTGTAAGAAGACAAGTTTCGATGATTACTTTTACAATTGCTTTACCTTTTGCTGCATCTACAACTGCTTTAATATCTTGTTCAACTATATCATAGTCTTTATCTTTAAGTGCACCAACGTTAATTACCATATCTACTTCATCAGCACCATTTGCAATAGCTACTTCTGTTTCACGTGCTTTAATTTCTGTGAATGTTGCACCTAAAGGGAAACCTACTACTACACATGTTTTTACTTCACTACCACAAAGAGCATCAGCTACTAATTTTGTATAGTAAGCATTTACACATACAGAAGCAAATCCATATTGTTTTGCTTCATCACAAAGTCTAAGTACATCTTGTTTTGTTGCTTCTGGTTTTAAAATTGTATGGTCAATATAACTTGCTAAATTCATTTGGTCACCTCATATTATTCTTTTTATTTAGTATAGTATTTTTACTACTTTTCTATGAAAAATTCTCTTTGTAGATTATACCATCATTTCAAATTTTTTTCTATGCCATATAAAAAAGAGGTGTTTTTCACACCTCTTTGCTTTAAACCCTTACAATCCAATAGCCATAATCACCTGGTTGAAGAGCCTTGTTACTTCTGCCTCTAAAAGATTCTATTTTATCAATCGATAAAATAAATTTACGTTTTGTATCATAAATATCTGGTATACCAATATAGTATTGCTCAATATTCTTATCTCTTCCTAAGATTAAGAATCCAAATTTATGATAACAATAAGTTACAAATGGGTTAGTACACCACTCATAAGAAAATTGTGGCATAGATATAAGCTCTGCCATAGAAATCCTTACCCAATCAATTTCTTCATCTTTTTCTTCAAAAGGTTCTATTTCTGATGAATCTGTGAAGATATCTCTTACTCTGAGTAAGTCACCTTTTATATCTTGCTTCTCATCCTCTTTGTCTTCTACTTTTTCATTTTCTACTGTCTCTTTTTCATTAAAAGGGCTTTTTTTTTCATCTTTTGTTGCATTCATGTTATTTTGAATGGACTTTAATACATTTTCTATCTCATTTAAATACTGTTGCTCTTCATCTTCTCTATTTTTATGAGGTACTGCATTGGCTCTATTTTGGTTGAATGAAGTTGATTGTGATAGAGGTTTAACACTATCTTCTATAATACTTTGAACACGTCTAGCAAGCATTTCCTTATCAGAAGACTCACTGAATAAATTTTGCAATCTAGTTAATACTTTAATTTCATCTTGATATCTTTGGTCATACCCCTCGCCTAGATCATCCTCATCAGGAGTCGGCATAATTACTGGACCTATACCATCTTCAGGTTCTTCTGGTTCGTTCTCACCTGGCATTGGCATGATGACTGGGCCGGGACCCTCTCCGGGTTTTGCTGGTTGATTCTTATCTGGCGTTGGTATAATCACTGGGCCGGGGCCTTCTCCGGGTTTTGCTGGCTTATTCATACCTGGTTTATTACTATCTGGCGTTGGTATAATCACTGGGCCGGGACCTTCTCCTGGCTTCGCTGGCTTATTCATACCTGGTTTATTACTATCTGGCGTTGGTATGATCACTGGACCTGGACCTTCTCCGGGTTTTGCTGGCTTATTCATACCTGGTTTATTACTATCTGGCGTTGGTAT
>NZ_JAQIFT010000027.1:0-13058 GCF_027857615.1 Holtiella tumoricola | reverse complement strand
ATGTGACTTTATGAATCGACTGGTTTAATGGTTACTATTTTATTTTCAAAGTTCATTTTTCTTTATTCATCAAGGCCTACAGCCTTTTCTCAGTGGCGCCTGTGCGCTGCTGACTTGATTTATTATGCATTATATATCTACATAAGTCAACCCCTTTTTTAAAAAAACTTCATTTTTCGATATTAGGCCTTACCCCTTCACTATTTTCTTACTTTATTAGTATGGTTTCTCTTTTTATTATAAGTTCAATAGTAGAATAGATAAAAGGGGCTGTATTATTAATATAGCCCCTTTTATCTATTCTACTATTTGCTTTGTCTCCATAATACGTCTACTGATAAAATAAGATACTACATACCCTATCAATATAATTCCTAAAATACCTATTCCTACGCTAGGACTAATTTTTATTGTTGTTAGTGTATCTTTCATTTCTATAGGAATATTCATTGCCTCTTTAATTATATTCATTGCTACTGAACTAACTCCAAACAATAAAGCATAAATAAGTAGCATTACCATACGCATCTTGATACATCCAAACTTTAAGATGATAGGAATAATTAAAGCTATATAAAGAAGTGAAGATCCAACTAAGGTTATAAATACATTCATTTTTCCTATTGTTTGAAATACTTCTATATAACTTTTTTGCATATTTATCCCTAGATTAACTACTATTGTTACAACTACACCTACTACTAATGAGTAAATGAGGCCTAATAAGTATTTACTTAGTACTACTTCTTTTCTAGATACGGGAAGTGTATAGTTTAAAGCATTGCTATGACTATTTTCTTCATGTGCCATAACTCCATATATTAAGAAATAAGGAACTATAATAGAAGCAATTAAATACATTTGTGGTGAAAGCACACAAAATATTGTCATAAATAATAAACTAATAATCCATGTAGACTTTAAGCATTTAAATAGATACATCCATTCTTTCTTCATTAATAAAATTACATGGTTCATGATCTATTCCCTCTTTCTATATAAACCATCATATCTTCTAATGTTGCCTTTTCAAATATAAGGTCTTTACCAAATTTATTTTCTAACATTTGTTTTTTTGTTGTTAAAGCCTGAAAGCCAAATTTATTTTGATCTATACCTATTAATTCATTTTGTATTCCTTTTTCTAAAAGGCCTTTTGATCCTTTTACAATATAGTATTTATCATCTATCTGTTCTTTATCTTCATACATAACCACTTTGCCCTTTTGTAACATAATAATGTAATCACTTGCCTTATCTAAATCACTTGTAATATGAGTTGAATAGAATGTTGATACTTCTTCATGTTGCATATGCTCCATTAATAGATCTAAAATTTGATGTCTTACAACAGGATCAAGATTCGCTGTAGGCTCATCTAAAAGAATAAGTTTTGGTCTATGGGCTAATGCCATAATTAATGCAAACTGCTTACCTTGTCCTTGTGATAACTCTTTAATCTTCTTGCTCCTATCTAGAGCAAATAAATTTATATATTTATTAAATAAATCATTGTCCCAAGATGTATAAAAAGGTGCAATCATTTTTCTAGTTTGTTCTACAGTCGCTTCACTAAAATATCCAGTAGGTTCACCTACATATCCTATTTGATTACGTATAGCCTCTCCTTTTTGACTACTAGATTGGCCAAATACTTTAATTTCTCCTTTATCCGGTATCAAAAGTCCCATAATCAGCCTTAATGTAGTAGTCTTACCTGCCCCATTTTGACCAATAAATCCTGTAATATATCCTTCTTTTATAACTAGGTTAGGAATATCTAAAGTAAAGTTACCAAGTTGTTTTTTTAGACCTTCTATTTCTATTACATTCATTACATTTCCTCCTCATACATCAGATCAATACGCTCTTTTAATTCTTTCTTTGACAGTCCTATATTTTTTGCACTTTCAATAACCTCACTAAGTTTTTCTTCTATTTCACTTATTTTTGCTTCTCTTAATATTTCCAAGTTGACTATTGCAACAAAAGTCCCTTTTCCCGGCAATGTTTCTATAAATCCATCTGCTTCTAACTCTTCATATGCACGCTTAACTGTAATAATACTTACCTTTAATTCTTTTGCTAGACCTCTTATAGATGGTATCATCTCCCCTTGATTCAACACACCAGTAATAATAAGTTGTTTTATCTGTTCCATAATTTGCGAGTAGAGTGGTACAATGCTCTGATTGCTAATAATAATATCCATCTAATATCCTCTTCCTAATTTTTAATCTTCTTATCAAGCCAAACTGTTTATAACTGTTTATAACTGTATATATATAATATATACACATAATACACTTATGTGCTATTAAAGTCAATTCTCTTCTAAATATTTTTACACATAAAAAAAAGCTTACCTAAATCCATACCTAAGTAATGGTTAAGTAAGCTTCTTTTGGATTATAAAACCTGCCTTCTACCTAAATTTACTTTAGGTAATTTAAATAGAAGGGTTATCTCTCTGGTGGCTCATCTCCTGCAGAATTATCTGCTAAAGCCTCAGAATTGTGAATGCTTTGGTTAGTAGAACTTTTCATTGTACTTTCCTCCTACATTCATGATTGGTTTTACAATAGTAGTTTGTCCTAGCTTTATTTTTTTATGCATAGCTTATTAAATTTTTTTTAATGTGTTAATGCTTCAAATTCTACTTGTATTAATGTTTTTAGATGCTCTGGCTTAAGTGTTACTTGAACCCCAATTTTACCTGCACTAAATGTTATTTCCTCTAGATTCATTGCTGTTTTATCTATATATGTTTTAAGTGCTTTTTTCATTCCAATAGGAGAACATCCTCCTCTTATATATCCTGTAGTCTTTTGAAGCTCATTAACTGGTAACATATCTATATTTTTTTCTCCTGTTAAGGTACTAATCTTTTTAAAATCTAATTCTTTAGCAACAGGAATTACACATACATAACATGTTTTAGATTTACCTTGTACTAAAAGTGTTTTAAAAACAGTCTCTTCATCTATACCAATCTTATGTGCTACAGCTACACCATCGATTTTCCCATCTTTTACTTCATAAGTACTACAAGTATAAGGAATCTTCTCTTTATCTAATATTCTAATTACATTTGTCTTGATAGCTGATGCCATTTGCTCCATCCCTCTCATCTAATGGTATTTATTATTTATAATTATATCATATCTTTTTAAATTTTATTTTAAAGGTATTCAACATATAATAGAGGAATTTGTGTTAAGACAGATTCCTCTATTATAGTTTTTATTTAGTTGTATATGGTATTGGTTGTGGCATTGTTTTCTTAACACGCTCTTCTTGTGACATATTCGCTAGTTGAATAACCTTATCTTCATCTAGTCCTAAAAACTGTCCAATTAACTCACCTAACACCTTATCACATTTATAAAATAATGCTGTCTGCCTATATTGAATGCTTTGATCTGCATTTTTAAGACTATTAAACACATTATAAATTAAATGACTCTTGCCATCTTCATCTAGATAATCTCTATAGAACTCTCCTGGTTGTATAAAATCACCTTCATCTGTTTCTATTGTATGTCTTTCAATAACACCATTAACTGGAATAGGTGGTTGTGCATCTTCGGGAGCTACCTTTACATTTGCAAATGTAGTTGGATAATAATTAGGCGCATTACCCATATTTCCATTTACCTGCATAAATCCATCTCTTTGAGTTGTATAGATTGTAGAATACTTTGGCTGATTAACTGGAATTTGCCTATTATTAACGCCTAATCTATATCTTTGCGCGTCTTGATAAGCTAATAACCTGCCTTGAAGAAGTTTATCCGGTGAAGCCCATATACCTGGCACAAAAGCTTGAGGACAAAATGCTGCTTCCTCTACTTCTTCAAAAAAGTTAATAGGATTGCGATTAAGTACCATTTTACCTAAAGGAATGAGTGGATGATCCTTCTCATACCAAGTTCTCGTTACATCAAATGGATTAACTGGATAGTTAGCAGCTTCTTCTGGTGTCATAATTTGTACATAGACACTCCAAGAAGGATATTCGCCTCTTTCTATTGCATTAAATAAATCCTTAGTTGAATAATCAGGATCTAAACCTGCCATCTGTTCTGCTTCTGCCCCTGTAAAATTTTGTATTCCTTGATCTGTCTTAAAGTGATATTTTACCCATACATATTCTTTATCTTCGTTATACCACATAAATGTATGACTTCCGAATCCATCCATAAATCTTGGACTTTTTGGTGTTCCTAAATTAGAAAATAATCTCATCACCTGATGTAAGGATTCAGGCGTTAAAGAAAGAAAATCCCAAAACATATTTGCATCTTTTAAATTTGTCTGAGGATTTCTCTTTTGAGTATGAATAAAATCAGGAAACTTAATTGCGTCTCTTACAAAGAATACTGGTGTATTATTTCCTACTAAATCATAGTTTCCATCCTCTGTATAAAACTTCAACGCAAATCCTCTAGGATCCCTAGCTGTATCTGCTGAACCCTTTTCTCCTCCAACAGTAGAAAACCTTGCAAACATAGGTGTACGTTTCCCTACTTTATTTAAAAACTTTGCCATTGTATACCTTGATAAGTCGTTTGTGACTTCAAAATATCCATGTGCACCCATTCCCTTGGCATGTACAACTCTCTCTGGTATACGTTCTCTGTTAAAATGTGCTAACTTTTCATTCAAATAGGAATCTGCAAAAAGAGTATAACCTACCTTTTTGCCTGTTGTAAGTGATGCTTGATCATTACTGACCGGAGTAGCTACTTCTGTAGTAAGTTGATTAACTCTATTTTTTTCGTTTTCCACCTTACTTCCTCCTTGTTATACTATCACCTTAAATAGTATGAAAAGCAGCCCGTACACTATGTCTTTATACCTGTATCTTTATATCTTCCTCTGTATATACCGTAATATTATTTTCTTTTAATAGCTTTGCAGTTAAACCATCTCCCTGAATAAGAACACCATTAAAATTACCATCATATATTTTTCCACATCCACATGACGGACTTTTTGCTTTTAATATAGCAACCTCTGCCCCTACTATTTTTGCAATTTCTAAGGTCTTTTGTGCCCCTAATCTAAATGCTTCTGTACAATCTTTCTCTTCTATATTAATTACATACTCTAATCCATTTTCGTCTCTTCTAATCTCACAAGGTTTTCTTGGAATATCTAATCCTCCTAATACTTCTGGGCATACCACCATGGCTTTACCTTGTTCAACTAACTTTAATATCTTTTCACTAGTATTCTCTTTACCATCATATCTACATTTAATACCTGCTAAACACGCACTCACAATATACATTGAATCCCTCCTGTATTTCCCTGGAAATTAATAATTTATAAATCTTTCTATTATTGTATTTGATTTTTACATTCTATTTCAAATTTTTAGTGATATAATTTATTCTAGAGTATAGAATAGTAATATTTAAATTAATTATTAAAAAGGGGTTCTTATTATGGATCAAAATTCTCTTACATCTCAAGATTTAGTTAACCTTATTGAAGAGCACTATAACATTGGTACTGTTCAATCTATTATTCCCATTCTTGATAGAACATCTTGTGAGTGCTTTCATATTGTTACTTCTACTGGTGAATATCTTTTAAAAGATGTTAATTTAGACTTCATACATCATCCTTATTTAGAACCTATTATTAATAACTGTTTATTAGAAGCTGATATTCCTGTTTCTACATTTATAAAAACTATGACTAATGAATATATTATACATTTTTTAGGTCATGTCTTTCATTTACAAACTTTTATTAAGGGAAAAGTTCTCCTTCTCCATACTGCACCTACTTGGTTTTTGCATAGTAGTGCTTCTTTACTTGCTAAAATTCATAAAGCGCTTGAATCTATCTCCATACTTCCTAGTGGCATAGGTCCTCACTACTTTGAAATTCATACTATCCCCAGCTCTATTGCCTCATATCAAAATTCTATAAGACTGGCTCAATATGCTCAAGATTACACTTATGTCAAAGAAATTGAATATCGTATAAATTTATTATCTAAGTTACAAACACTTGATCTTTCTTTTACTTCTTTTACTTATAAAAATACTCATGGCGACTATTCTATTAGACAAATCCTATGTGGTGAATCTCAGATTAATGCTGTGATAGATTTTACATCTTGTTGCACACACCCTGTTTGTTGGGAATTAATTCGCTCCTATGCCTATGCTGATCCTAAGTGTCAATCTGGATGTCTAGATATCTCTAACCTCATTGATTATATAGAGGATTACCTTCAATTTAGTACTTTAAATATTTACGACATTCAAATGATGCCTTATCTATTTTTGTATTATTTAGCTCTTAATGACTGTTTTGCAACTTATTATACATCTGATAGCATCGTTCAAAAAGACTTAAAGTATTATATTAACTGGTCAACCCTGACTTTAAAATGGCTAGAAGAAAATGTTGCATATATTTCTGAAGCTTTAGCTGATCATTTTTCATTATTAGAAATTCCATCTTTGCTTTTTAATTAGCTACTATTCTTTATTACATCATATAAAAAAGGTAGAACTAAATTTTACTTAGTTCTACCTTTTTTATATCTTAATTTTTATTAAAGAGTAAGAAACTTTTCAAATCTCTCTTGAACTTTTTCCTCACCTAAAATTTGCATAATTGTGTAAAGGTCTGGTGTATTGCTTCTGTGTGTAATAGCAGCTCTTACTGCACCTGCTACATCAGATATCATACCTTTGTATGACTCTGGATTAGCTTTATATTCTTTACGATTTGCACAATAGCCTAATTCAAGCGCAAAGTTTTTAAGTGTTTCAAACCATGATTCTTGACTTTCTTCATTGTGTTTATAAGCATCTTTATAAGCTGCAATAATTTCTTTAGCAGTATCAATAGTCATACCTTTTGGAAGTTCTACTTGTTCTGCTGTTTCAGCATAGAAGTAGTTATCAAAGAAGTATGTGATTTTTTCTTTAACATCCATCCACTTCGCAAAATCTTTTCTTGGTTTTGGTCCATCTTTATCAATACTAAAGATAGCTTTTGACATAGCTTCATTTGATGTCACAAGCTCATACATTTCTTGATCGTGTTCTTTTGCCCATCCAGTATAAAGTTCATATACTTTTTCTCCTGGCATTCTTGCAATAACATCTTTGCTTACATCATTTAATTTAACAATATCAAATAATGCACCACTCTTACTCATCTTATCTAATGAAACTTGGAACTCATGGTAATCTAAAGTTGGATTTTCTGCTCTCCACTCTTCATATGTGGAGTTGATAATATTAAGAAGGTATTCAATAACACATACTGTTGGATAACCTTCTTCATCATAATAACTTACAGCACTTTCTGCATCTTTTCTTTTAGAAAGTTTACGTCTTGAGTCTCCATCCATTTTCATGATTGTTGGAATATGACCATATTCTGGTCTCTCAAAACCAAGTACTTCAAAAAGTTGTACGTGAATTGGAAGTGATGATAACCATTCTTCTCCACGTGTAACATGTGTTGTATGCATTAAAGCATCATCAATAGCATGGGCAAAATGATATGTTGGAAGTCCATCCCCTTTAATAATAACAATATCTTGATTGTTTTCTGGGAATGATGTATCTCCCTTAATTAAATCATGGAATTCAACTCTTTTTTCTGGGTTCCCTGGTGATTTAAGACGAATAATATATTGTTCACCCGCTTTGATTTTTTCTATTGCTTCTTCTGGAGATAAATTTCTATATGTTGCGTACTCACCATAATAACCTGGAGTTACTTTTTCAGCTGTTTGTTTTTCACGAAGTGCTTCTAGTTCTTCTGGTGTTGCAAAACATGGGTATGCTAATCCTTTTTTAATAAGATCTTTCGCAAAAGTTTTATAAATTTCAGCTCTTTCACTTTGTTTGTATGGGCCATATTCACCAATTGATGTATCATCACCTGTCATACCTTCTGTAAAGTTCATACCATATTTATTCATTGTACGTATAGTATCAGAAATAGCACCCTCTACTTCTCTTTTTTGGTCTGTATCTTCAATACGAAGATAAAATACTCCACCGCTTTGAACAGCTGTTCTTTCTGCAACTAGTGCAGCAAATACACCCCCAATGTGTTGGAAACCTGTTGGGCTTGGTGCATATCTTGTTACACGTGCACCTTCTGGTAAATTTCTTTTTGGATAAGCATTAATGTAGTCTTCTGGTGTTTTTTGAATATCAGGGAAAATTAGGTCTGCTAATTGATTTAAGCTCATTTTTTTCTTCCTTTCATTTTTTAATGTTTGTTATTTATAAATTGATTCATCCTGTATTTAGGCATAAAAAAAGCCCTCCATCCTAATCTTCTTAGGACGAAAGACACCTTCCGCGTTACCACCTAAGTTGGTTAACACCTTGGTTAACCCACCTCTTAATCTTTAAGGGAATTACCCCATAAGCTTACTCCTCAAGTCTGAGATTTTCAGCTTATAGCTAAAGAGCTTCTTTCTAAATAATTCCATCCTAGGTTCACACCCTCCCTAAGTCTCTGATACTTCCTTATTTATACTTTTCTCTTTATTTGCCTTATCTATATAATATATGTTCATTATAACTATCATTGGTTTTGTTGTAAAGGCTCATTATTTTAAGACTATTCAATTACTAAATTATTTCCTATAATAAAATTAAATAGATACTGACTAGGGAGATTAACTATGGCATTCATAAAGGAAAACGATATTATTTTATTTCAAGGTGATAGTATTACCGATTGTAGCCGTAACAAACTAAAACGTTCAGATTTAGGTCAAGGTTATGTAAATTTAATTTATCATTATTTACAAACTCACCATCAAGATTTACATATTACTTGTATTAATAAAGGTATTTATGGGAATCGTACAATAGACCTTAAACTTAGATGGCGCCTAGATACTTTACGTATTGAAAAAAATATTCTTTCACTGCTTGCAGGAATTAATGATACCTGGAGACGTTATGATTTTAACCTTACTACCTCTCCTGAAAAATTTGAAGAACATTACCGTTATCTATTAGATACAAGTTTAGATAAAAATCCTGATTTACGTATTATTCTACTTTCGCCTTTTCTACTCCCCCATACTGAATCACAACTTACTTGGTTTGAAGATTTAAATCCTAAGATTCAAATAGTAGAAAAGTTAGCTAAAGAATACAATACACTTTATCTTCCTCTACAAGAAATTTTTACTTCATCTCTTACACCTGAGCATGATGCCTATTACTTTACAGTAGATGGTGTACACCCTACACCTGAAGGTCATATGCTTATTGCTAAAGAATGGCTTAAAAGGAGTTTAGGCTAAATGAAAAATACATCTATTAATCCAGAGAGAGTTTATCTCTTAGATAATTTAAAAGGACTTCTTATATTTTTAGTGGTATTTGGACATTCATTAGAACTCTTTAAAGATGAATATTTCATTACTCAAGTTTTATATGCATTTATCTATCTCTTTCATATGCCCGCTTTTGTATTTGTTTCTGGCTATTTCTCAAAAAATCTAGATAAAGCACGTTCTACAGCCTTTAAAAGTTTCTTAATGCCATTTATTTTATTTAATATTATTTGGAATTTAATCGCAGCACTTGCAACTTGGGATATCAACCAATTTTCATTTATAACTCCTGGTTGGGCACTTTGGTATTTAATGAGTATGTTCTTCTGGAGACTTTTTTTAAAAGATCTAGTTAAAATTAAATATATTTTACCAATTAGCTTTGTTGTTGGTTTAGGTGCTGGCCTATTTAGTGAGTTTAATGGTATTTTATCTTTATCCCGCACACTTGTATTTTTCCCATTTTTCTTTGTGGGTTATAAAACAACAGAAGATAAGCTATTTAGACTTAAGAGACCTTCACGCTTCTTCTCTTTTGCAATAACTTTGCTTGCTTTATCTTTTGCAATTTTTATATGTTATTCAAAAGTATTTCCTATAGAATTTCTATATGGTAGTGATGCATTTGAATCTTATACCGTACCTCTATGGTTAGGAGTTATTAGTCGTCTATTACTTTATATTATTGGTTTTTCTTTTGTATTTGTACTTGCAAATACAATGCCATCAAAGCCAACCTTCTTTAGCAAAATTGGAAGTAATACATTGCCGATTTATATACTTCATACTTATCTATTATGTATTCCTATTGCAATCAATCATTTTATGCCTTATTTATGGATTAAATTAGCTATTTCATTATTATCTTCTATTACTATTACTTATTTACTTTCTCGTGATAAAACTGATCTTTACTTTAAAAAATATCTTAATTCTATTATTAACTTGGTACTTCATTCAGAGAGTTCTTCTACAACCGGTGCAAAATAAAAGAAGTGCAAGGATTTATTCTTGCACTTCTTTTATTTGTGCTGCTTCCTTCATTACTTCACAAGCCTTTTTAATCATTTCATCTTTACTATTAAGAGCTATCCACTCAAAATACTTAGGATCTTCTTTATAAATTTCTTTTAACGTCCTATTTTTATATTTCCCGAAGTTAATCTTAATTGCTGCTGCTTCTTTTGGAGGCATCAGCTCCGCGCTTATCAATTCTTCTTGTTTAATGAAATCTTGCATTTCTTCAAGGTCTTGTGTAAATATTTCACTCAATGAAGCTACTTGTAATACAGCATCAATAAAAGCTCTTTTTTTGGCAATTTTTAAGATAGTATTCGAAAGATCCCAAGGGTCAGGGTTAGGAATTTTGTATTTGAGCCGTCCATATTTGTCTATAAATTGTCTTACTTTCTCCGATTCTATTCCTGCAGGAATGTAGTCACTATTTATCCACCTATATTTTTTTTCATAAGAATTACAATTTCCTAATCCTTGTGCTACATTTTTTGTACCTTTTTTTAATGTACATCTAATAATATACGCAAAAAAACCTCTTTCATAATCTTGAACATGATCCATCATCTCATATTCTGGGTTTACACCTAACATCATACAAATCTTCTCTCCTCCGGGTTTGAGCAATGTTGGTTTTAAAGTTCCAGGTATGACACCATAGTCATGTTCTCTTCTTAAGGTCTGCTGCACAACAGCTTGAAAAACTGCTATCTTATCCATAGTTTGCTTAATCAAACTAACATCCATTTCATCTATTAAACTTATATCTTTTGTTGAATTGGCTATAATATGTGTTGCCATCTTCATTCCCCCTAGCATAAAAACTAAGTTTTATTTTAGTTAATGAATATTAAAAGGTAAATATAGTGACGTTATTAGTTTAAGCATTTTTATTCACTTTATGTAATTTTTCTTATTTCCCCATTATATAACATTTATATTTCTTATATATAAAAAAAGACATATGCTATTTTAAGCATATGTCTTTTTATTGTTAAATGGTTTATTGCGCATTATTAAGTGTAATGATTTGATCAACAACTGCTGATGGGTCTTCTGTACCTGCTGCAATACCTGCAACTTTACTTAATAAGTATTCCCAAGCTGGTTTAGCAAGCCATCCATCAATAGCTCCATCTACAGCTGTTGCTTCACCTGCCATAGCAGCACCTTTAGCTCCAAGTGATGATAAACCTTTAAGATCACCTACATTAGCTGCTGGAGCACCACCACCAGCTACAGTTACCATTTCACCAATAGCTTCTGTTGTTGTCATAGATTGAACAAATTTAACTGCTGCCTCACGTTTTGCTGGATCATCCCAAGCTTTCTTTGTAATATAGAAGCCACTTGAGAATCCAGAAATAAGTTGTTTACCATCACATTTCCCATTTCCTGTACCTGGAATTGGAAGAAGGGCAACTGTTTCTGTATCACCAAATTTACCTACAGCCCAGCTACCATCTAAGAACATAGCAGCTTGTTTATTAATGAATTGAGCTTCTACAAGATCATTTTGTGTTGTTGCTGTATCAACAGGGAATGCACCCATGTCATTGAACTTTTTAAAGTATGATAAACCATTTACCCATGATTCTTTAACTGCTGTGATATCTTTATTGCTATGGTCTTGAACACCACCTTCAGCTAAGATAAGATGTTCAATCCAATAGTGAGGAATATGTCCTAACGCTACTGCAATAGGTGTGATATCTGTTTTAGCAAATGCTGTAATAGCATTTTCTAATTTAGCCCAATCTGTTGGAAGATCTACTCCGTTAGCTTCAAATAAATCTGTATTAACAAAAATACCTTCATAGTAACCATGTGTTGGGATAGCATATTGAACACCATCTGGACATGTAGCTGATTTTAAAGCAGCTGGGTTAATGTTTGAAGCATAATCTGGGTATACTGATTGAATTTCTGAAATTGGAACAACTTTACCTTGTTCTACAATTGTTTTTGATGTAACATCTGTAAAGAAATGAAGTACATCTGGTTCATTACCTGCTGCAAAATCTGTAAGTACATTTGATTTCCATGTTTCATCAGCTGTAGCTGATTCAACTTCTACTGTAACATTTGGATTAGCATCTTGATATTTTGCTACTAAATTATCAAATGTTACTGCATTTGGATCTGTACCACCAAACATTGATACAACTCTAATTGAAGCAGGAGCAGCTGGTTCCTCTGCTGGTTTTTCTTCTGCTGGTTTTTCAGTTGCTGGCTTTTCTTCTGCTGGTTTTTCAGTCGCTGGTTGTGAATTACAGCCTACAAATACTCCCCCAAGCATTGTTGCTGCTAGTCCTAATGCTAATACTTTTTGAAATTTCTTCATTGAAATCCATCTCCTTTTACTTACTTAATTTTTATAGATGATTTTATGTAGGTTAAATTATGCCCTATTCATCGATCACTTCTCATATATTTATGCTATAAATTGATTATAACATTTTATACAAATTTGGTAATAAGATAATTTTGTCTTTTGTATTATTTTTTTGGTATATTTGTTTAATATCTCTATAATTTATCACTTCATTTTTGATTATCTAGATATTTTTTATATATCAATCATTAATTTTATTGATCTTTCATTATGACATTATCTTAATTTTTATGCACTCTATTTTACTTTTTTACAGTTAATATAATAAAATAAGTCTCTTTATTAAATAAAGAGACTTAT
>NZ_JAQIFT010000026.1:0-2805 GCF_027857615.1 Holtiella tumoricola | reverse complement strand
TATTAACAGCACCTCTTATAGCTTATTCATTTTCCAAGCATTCTCAGCTTCCTCTATAATACTCTCTATAGGATCTTCAATACTTGCTTGCAGCGCTGCTACAATACTTCCCTCAACAATAGGAGCATTCACAATATGTATATTGGATTTCATCTTTTCATCCCCTAATAAATCCATAGCCATTTGTGTACTTAATACACTACTCCCTAAATCTACAAACACAAGTACACCTTCTTCTGTATACACACTATAAAGTCCTTCCATAATACGTACTGCATCTGTACCTATACTTCCATCATCAAGTCCACCTACAGCCTTTATTGGAAGCCTTTCATCTGCCATTTGCTTGGCCACCTCTACTGCACCTTCTGCCAATGCCTTACTATGCGATACAATTAAAATACTTATCATCTCTTATGCCTCCTGTCTTACTAAAACATCTGTAATAGATTGAAGCATAATCAATGTAGACGTCGCCCCTGGATCTTGATACCCTATACTACGTTCACCTAGATAACTCGCTCTACCTTTTCTTGCTGCAATAAGCTTGGTAGACTCTATGCCACCTTCAGCTGCCTTACATGCTGCTTGCATACATTCAATTGTAGATTCACCTTCATTAATTCCTTTAAAGTAAATCTCACAAGCTGGTTCTAAAGCATCAATAATGGTTTTATCCCCTCTTGTAGCTTTCCCTCTTTCTTGAATCCCCTCTAAACTAGCCTTTAAGATTATACCAAGTAATTCACCATCTACTTGTTCATGATTTCTCGTTGCCATTGCTGCCTTTAAAAAAGCACTTCCATACAAGGGACCTGATGCACCTCCAACTGTAGATATAATGATCATACCTACTTTTTTCAAGCTATCACTTATACTCATTTCTTCATCTACATTCAGTTTGCTCATTACATTACTAAAGCCTCTTGCCATATTAATGCCATGATCTCCGTCACCTATTTCACGATCTAAATCTGTTAAGAAGTCCTTGTTTGCTTGTATATTTTTTGCAATTTCACTAATCATTTCATAGAATACCGCATTCATCAAATCACTCCTATAATAAGTCTTATTTTATTATACGAGCTCTATCCTCTAGAAATAACCTTTTCACAAAATTGTTCTTTACCTAAACGATCAATAAGAAAACCTAGCTTTTCTCCTGGCTCTGCATACTCCTCATAAACTAAAATCAAGCGATCAATATATTCTAATGCTTCTCGTTCTGTTAGCCCCGTAGCCAAAACATCTGCAAGTCTTGGGTGAAAGCCTGCTGATCCACCTGCTGTTACCTTATAACCATCTTTATCACCAATAACACCAATATCCTTACTATATACACTTCCACAAGCATTTAGGCATCCTGCTACACCTATTTTTGTACGGCAAGGCATCTCTTTCCACTGATATTTGTTAGAAAGCTTCATTCCTATTCCAATACTATTTACCTTAGAACGCTTACAAAAACCGGCTGGACACATCTCAACATTCTTTATAGAGTTTTGTTCCTTAACCGCTGGCACCATCCCAAGTTCTTCCCATATATGTGGAATATCCTCTTCTTTTAAATTAGTAATAAGGATACGTTGACCTGAGGTAATCTTTACAACACCCTTATATTTTTTAGTTACTTCTCCTATCTTAATTAAATGATCTGCTGTAATAAAACCACCTGGTATATGTGGTGTAATTGCATAAGTACGTTTTCCATTTCTAATCTTTTGTAAATTAGCCATAAGGTCTCCTTTTATACACTCATAATAACTACAATAAAATTTAATACACAAGCTTATCTCTACTCCATATAAATATCTTTAAATAATTTAATAGGTTCTTGCTGTTCACTATGAACTCCAATATGTTTTTCCATCCATACCATATCATACCACCTATTAAATTTATAGCCACATTTATGAAATCTTCCTATAAAATCGTATCCTAACTTTTCATGAAAAGAAATACTCCCCCTAGTCAGATATTCATCCTCTACTTCTGGATAAGCAATGCATGCATTCAAATTTAATATTCCTTGTTTTTTTAAACTTGTTTCTAAAGCATCATATAACTTACTTCCAATTCTCATACCTTTTCTATTCATTTTTACATAAATAGAAGTCTCTACAGCCCAGTCATATGCCTGTCTACTTTTAAAAGCTCCTGCATACGCATAGCCTAGTATTTCTCCATTACTTTCTGCTACTAAATAAGGATATTTTTTTAAAGTATTTTGGATACGATCTTCGAATTCTTTAACTGATGGTACCTCATACTCAAATGTAATTGCAGTTGTCTCTACATAAGGGGCATAGATTCGCAACAACTCTCCTGCATCCTGAGCTGTTGCAACTCTAATATTTATCATCGAATTTGTCATTTCTATTCCTCCTCAAATTTTCATTTATTGATTTATAATTTTTCTTAGCTTTAATTTAATATATTACCAAATATTATAAAATAAATAAATATACGAATAAAGCCTTATAAACTTTAGAAGTTTATAAGGCTTTAGAAATTGCGGAGTCAGGACTTGAACCTGAGACCTTCGGGTTATGAGCCCGACGAGCTGCCAACTGCTCCACTCCGCGTTATTATGTTGTTATGTCAGCTTTTCTAGCTATAAAATAAAAATTTGGCAGCCACCTACTCTCCCGGTCCGTCTCCAGACAAGTACCATCGGCCGACTAGGTCTTAACCTACGTGTTCGGTATGGGAACGGGTGTGTCCCCTAGTCGCATCGCCACCAAAAATATTTGAGTATTCTTTTTTATTATACTCTCAAAAACAAATACTGCAATCAATTAACCT
>NZ_JAQIFT010000025.1:0-68008 GCF_027857615.1 Holtiella tumoricola | reverse complement strand
AAATAATAAAAGGAGTAGGGTTAACCCTACTCCTTTTATTATTTATATTACCTTAAAGCTCATCTTTCTTCACTTTACATTTATCTTTGGGTATCTCAATATATCCAAGCCCTACGCGTCTATTCCATAAATGTTCACCTATATCTTTTAGGCTAATTTCTTTCTCTAAATCTGCATTTGAACTAAGCAAGAATTTTCCAAAGCACCAAAATTTGATGGTAAAACCCTCTTCATCATCTACTACTAAACATACGTGATGCTTTTTCTTAATCTGATCTAAACTTGTAAAATAACTTAAATCGCCTCCAAGTCCTAATGAAATTAAAATTGTCTTATCATTAGATAACGCAATGCAAATCCATATGCCTTTATGATAGACTTCTTTGACTAAAACGCCCCTAGTCTTCCTATTCCACTCTCGTACTGAAAGATTAGTACATCTAGGCTGTAAGATATCAATATCACTGATTCTTTTGTCCTTTAAAAGGTTATTCATTTTTTGAGCAAGTTGATAAATTTCTAGTAATTCAACCATCTTACCCCTCTTTTCTATCCTATGTCTATTTAATGTTTATTGCAATCTGTCATTCTCTCTTCCTTTACTATACACCCTCTTACTAAATAATAGTATGCCAGATTCTAAAAACAAATAGACAGTCCCATATGATTTAGGACTGTCTATCTCTTAAAAGTTTACTTCATCTGGATTAATACCTGCTCCACCACAGAATTGAATCTCATCAATAACCTTTATATCTTCTACTGTTAACTCAAAATCAAATACTTTAGCATTTTCAATAATTCTACTTTCTGTAACTGATTTAGGAAGTGGCAATACATGGTGTTGTAAACACCACCTAATACAAACTTGTGCAACTGTTTTGCTATACTTCTTAGCTAAATCTATAAGTACTTCATTATTAAGTACATTGCCTGTTCCAAGTGGACTCCATGCCTCTACAAGAATATTATGTGCTTCACAATATTCTATTAAATCAAAGCGTGTAAAACCTGGATGGAATTCTACTTGGTTTACCATCGGCTTCACAGTCGCTGTTTCTAATAGCGCTTCTAAGTGATGTGGCAAGAAGTTGCTTACACCAATAGCCTTGATACGTCCATCATGATATAACTTTTCTAGTGCTCTCCAAGTTTCAGCATTTAGCTCTTTCCAGTTTGGAAATTGTTTTTCGATAGCTGGCCAATGAATAAGGTAAAGATCTAAATAGTCTAACTCTAATTTGCTCATTGTCTCTTCAAAAGCAGCTAATGTCTTTTCATAGCCTCTTTCGGTATTCCAAACTTTACTTGTTACAAAAAGTTGCTCACGAGGAATACCTAATTCTTTAATTGCCTTTCCAACACTGCCTTCATTTTGATAGCAGGCTGCTGTATCAATGTGAATATATCCTTCTTTTAATGCTACCTTAACAGACTCAACTGCTACTTCTCCATTTGGAGTTTGCCATGTTCCAAATCCAACACATGGAATTTCTACACCATTTACTAATGTAAATGTATCTGAAAGCTTATTAAATCTATGTTTCATTTCATTTAATCCTTCCTTTTTCTTTATTATAACTAGTGACTTCCTCATCTACTAGTGTAATTATATAAAAATGGCTAAGTCTACGTACTGTATAGACTTAGTCATTGCTCTACATTATTGTGGTAAATACTCTAATTTCAAATAAGAGAATTGCTCATAAGGAATAGTAAATTCTAATATGCCTACTGCATGAGGTGAAATAATATATTCATTTGCTATGACAACAAAACCTTTATCTGAAAGATACCATGTATCTTCTGTTAAAATATCTTTAATATCCTTTTCATAGCCTTCAAAGAAATAATCTTTATATTCATATTTCTTTGTTTCTTTTAAAATAAAATTATTGATAAATTCTGTAGCCTTTGGTACATCTGTTAAAATTTCATTTAGAGTTAATCTTTCACCTGTCTTTGTACTAAAGGTTTGAGCAAAACGTGTCCCATTAGGATGTGCTCCACCTGTATATTCATAATAGTTATCTATAAAGCTTATAACTTTATCATCTGCTCTACCTGTTGAGTATGTTTCACCTAATTCATATCCATGCCAATACTCTTGTTGTTCTTTAGTCCTTTGTTGATAATCCTGTTCTGCTAGCTTAATATATTCCTTCTCTCTTTGTTTAAATACTTTAAGTAGTTTCTTATAGTAAGTATTAATCTTTAAACTTGCCTTTTTATTTTCAGGTATAGTCACGCTAGGGCTATTACCTTGTACTGATAACATAATTACGCCATCTTTATCTTTAAATATTTCATCTATATCTTCATATTTAACTGTAATGATAGGTTCTACTGGCTCCTCTTTAGCGTATAAAGAAGTACAAGGTACTACATTCAATACACAAATGATTATAAGAATAATAGAGACTAAACGTTTCTTCATAAAAACACTCCTTATATCTATAAACTCTATCCTTATTATACCAAATTTCTACTATTAAATGCATAGTATTAAACATTGTATACATTTCTCATTAGAAGCATAAATAAAATGGAGTTTATGCCATGTAACAGGCACAAACTCCATTTCATTTATATTCTATCTATTAATTAGCAATCGATTGTAATACCTGTATCATATTGAGTATCATCAATAAGAAGTTTAACTTTCAAGCTACCTTTTAAACCTTCTTTGCTTACTGGGAACTCTACTGCACGTTCGTCAGATTCTTGGAATGTTCCTACACACATTGCAAGGAATGGTCTCTTAGTTGTTGGTACGAAGTAACGGTGTGTTGCTTCTTCACCTTCTAAGATAAGCATTACAAGTTGACCCTTTTCAAATGTTGCTTTTAAGATAATACGGTCTTCTTCTTCACCAACTCTTACATTATATGTATCTGGTACATCTTGTACTTCTTCAGCTGGTACTTCTGTCATCATTTCTTCTGTTACACCAAGTGTTCCTAATAATTCACCTTTGCCAAATGTTAATGCATCTGCCTCACAGTATAATGGAAGTTTTTCTGCACGGTAGTAGTTTGCTGGAATACGCATTTCAAACATAATTACATCATCTTTAATTTCAAATGTAATAGAATTGAATTCTACTTCGTCTACACTCACTGCTACTGGTGGGAAGTTACATGTTTCACCATCTTTTGTACCAATACCACCTGAATGTACCATGTAATGGCCTTCACCATAATATTCTACGTTTGAAATATATGTTGAGAAGAATTCTTTACCAAGTTCTTTACCAAATTGCCATACTTGCTCAATAGTCATATCTTCTGTGTTGATACGGTATCTAACACCACGTGAGAAGTTTTGGTCTGCTGGTACATATTTTTCTTTAACTTTAGAACGATAGTGACCATTATCAAATACCATAATATCACCATCTGGTAAAACAACACATGCATGTTGTTCATATTGCCAATCGAAGTCACCATCACCTACTGGAGTAAAGAAATATTTATCCACCATTTCTTGTGGCCAACCTTCTGGATCCCCAAGAATCCAATTAAGTTCCCCTGTTTCATAGTCTAAGTTAATAACGATATCTTGGTGACGTCCTGATAATGATAAGCTATTTGTTCTCTTATCGTACCATACAGCATTGTTATGGAACCAGTCATGAGCATCTTGGCTTCCTGAACCACCTTTATCTTGTGGTAATACTTTTTGATAATCCCAAGTTTTAAGGATTTCACCTGTTTTACGGTCAACAAGCGCGCACATATCTTCTACAGTACCTCTTGGAAGGTCTTGTGTTAAGATAAGAAGATTACCATCTTCCATTTCAAATTGATCATGATGGTATCCACTTGGAAGACGGTATTCTTTATAAATTTTACCAATCATACCAAGTTCATATAAACCTGTTGTATGGTATGGAGGTGCTACAAGACGATTGGTACCGATAAGTAAACGCCCATTTTTTACACGTTTAATATCAAATGCAAGGTTTAATGTCATGTACCAACGTACATCACCTTTATAGTCATATGCAGCTGTCATCGCTGGTGAAGTTGGTGATACAAATACTACATTACTTCCCATATATTCTGGTGTTGTTTCAACTTTAGTTGGTTGCTTTACTTTTTCTGGAGCTTCCTCTGTTTGAATTTCAAGAGTCGTTGTGCGACCCCCTTCAAGTTCAATAACAACTTGGTTGTTATATCCAGCATAAAGACCTAATACTTGTACAACATGTTCTTTAGCTTTAGGAAGTTCAAAAGACATATCTCCTGCTTCTTCTTTACCTTTTACAACAACACGTCCTGCTACTTCTTCTTCTGTTTTGAACATTACAACTGCTGTAAGCGGTGCAATAAGGTAAGGATTAAGTTTTACATATGGTTTTTCAAATGTGAATTCCCCTGTATTGTACTCGTTTAAAAATGCTTGTTCATTTTCAAATTGCTCTGTAATAATGTGTTTAAATTGTTTATAAATAACTGACATAATGTAGACCTCCTAGTCTGTGTCATAAGTATGTTTAAATTATAACAAATTCAAACCAAAACAAAATTAACCTATGTTACGAATTTCATTTTTGTCTAATTAATCATATACTATAATATAATTCATAGCAGAAAGGAGAATTTTCTATATGTTTAATTGTCTTCCCCCTGAAACTGCTTCTATGCCAAACTCCTTATTCCATGCTTTACAAGGTCAATACTTTGTAGGTTACGCCGATAATATTTCCTTAAATAATGGCAACAATGCCTGGGCTTCCCTCTCTAATCCTATTGGCTCTGGCGTAAATCTCTTTGTAAATGTTTGGACAGTCACAGAACCTTCTACTACACCTCTTAACATTCAAGTTTGGTTAAATGCTACACTTCCCGTTCCCCTTACTCCTTCGACATTTGTAACTCCTACAAATACAGCTTTTTTCCCTTTACCTACACCCGAAGTTCAAATTTTCAAAGCCTCTAATACCAATGCTACACCTACTGGTGGTGCCATCGCTTATACAAGACTCTCAGTACCTGGTCAAACATTAGCTGATGAAGAAGATGGTAAGTTTATCATTCCACCTGGTGGTAACTTTGCACTTTTCTTCTCAAATCCTAGTACTACTACAAATACTACTAATATAAAAGTCGCATTTGGTTGGTGGGAAGAACCCATTTGCAGATACTAAAAGTGAATACTAAAATATGAAAAAGGGGGCGGTTGCATAAGCAACAGCCCCTTGCTAATTATACTTTTTCCCATTCTTATCAAAAGTTCTTTTTAAAGCTTTCTCTACTGGTATGATAGATACAATTAGAATAATTGTTTGTACCACTACCAGTCCACTACAGATAATACCCTGTACAGCTTCTCCAAGAAAATAAGAAATGATAGTGAAGAAAATACTCACAATTAGTATCATCAAGCCCCATGTTCTCCACACTTTCCCACAATACTGGTGAGCAAAATTCCATATATCTTGATTTTTCATGGACATAGATGTACGGTATCCATATACTCCATTAATATTTTTAGGAGGATTCTTCTCAAACATTATCCCAAATCCCAACATCATCAGTGGAATAAGAAGATTACATATTAATAAAAAGGTTTCCAAGTGCGTCCACTCCTTTTATCCATTTACCTTATGTTTATTAGTATGCTACACAACACTTTTTTCACACCATTTCCCACTTAAAAATCTCCCTGTAAAGATGATGGCACGAAGTGTCCAATCTGCAAACATACCAATCCATACAGCCATTGGTCCAAATCCCCAAACTCTGCATAAATAGATACATAATGCTACTCTACAGAACCACATAGTCAATGTAGAAATAATCATCGAGAATTTTACATCCCCTGCTGCACGCATACCATACGCTGGTATAAAAGAAAGTCCCCAAACTAGTGGTTTGACAATAGTTATAGCAAGCATCATACTAAAGCACATTCTTGCACTTTCCACTTCCATACCTGCAAGCATTGTAACAGGCTTAGTGATAAGGAGTACAAAAAGACAAGATATAATAATGACAACTTCTGCATACCCAGTCAGCTTCACAATATAGTATTTAGCTTCCTCTTTTCTTCCTGCCCCTATACACTGCCCAACCACTGTCATAAGCCCAATTCCTATTCCCATGGCCGCCATACCATTTAGTGCTTCTAATGTATTCGTCATAGCTTGAGCTGCTATCGAAATAGTTCCCATCTCAGATACCGTAGATTGAATAGCTAACTTTCCAAATTGGAACATACCATTTTCAATACCTGTCGGAATCCCTACAGCTAATACTGCTGCAATTAGTTTAAAGTTTGGACGTATTTTAAAGTATCCATTAAGTACAATAGGTTGTTTGGGTTTATGTAAAAAATAAAAAATAACAATTGTGCAAAAGATACGAGAACATAATGTAGAGATAGCAGCTCCCATTACGCCCATTCTAAATACAAAGATTAATAAGATATTTCCCACTATATTTAAGCAATTAGCCAGTACAGAAACTTTCATTGGGAATTTAGAGTTTCCACTTGCTCTATAGAACGCTGCTCCTACATTAAATAGCGCAAGAAATGGATAGGATAATGCTGTGATGAAGAAATATGTAAGTGCATTAGACATAACGTCTTGCTCTACTTTTCCAAAGATCATTTGAAGTAATGGTGCTCTAAAAGCTATTGCACCTATCATAAGAAGTGTAGCTATAGCCAGTATAGATATAAATACTTGTCTAGCTGCTTCATTACATTTTTTATCGTCCCCTCGACCTAAATACTGAGAACATATAATCGTTGCCCCGACTGCCATAGCCGAGAAAACTTGTATAATAAGTACATTAATAGAGTCTACTAAAGATACAGCAGAGATAGCTGCACTTCCTACATTGCTTACCATCATGGTATCTGCCATTCCCATAAATGAGTTAAGTAGCTGTTCAATAATAAGCGGAATCAGTAATATTCTCAGATTCTTATTACTAAATAGCCTTGTCTCCTTACTGATCTGTGCACGGTCATATAGCCTAGTAATCATGTTGTCCCTTCTTCCCTAACTTAATTTAATATCTTTGTTATTATACATCCATTCCTCTCTAATTTAGAATGTATTATTTTAGCCAAAATAAAAAAAGTCTTGTAGTACTTAATCATAAAGTATCTACAAGGCTTTCTATTCATCCTAATTCTATTTAAATAATCTTATGATACTAACCTTAAGCAACTTGCTTCATAGTTTCTTGCGCTTCTACTTCATCAATCTTATCTTTTCCAAGATTACGCATTTCTAAATAAATTGCTACAGTAGATATTATAACAGATAGACAATCCGCTACTGGCCCTGCTAGCCATACACCTCTTAATCCAAATATATTAGGCAATATAAGAAGTGCTGGAACAAAGAATATGATTTGTCTTGAAAGGCTAATAAGCATTGCTTTCTTAGATTTCCCAACAGCTTGATAGTAATTAGATGCTGTTATTTGAACTGCTATTAAAGGAATCGCAAATAAGAATAACTTCATACCTGATACAGTAATTTCTGTAAGTTTTGGATCATTATTAAACATTTCCACTGCCATTTCTGGACATATTTGAATAAATGCAGCACTTACAAGCAAAATCACTAATGCAGCCATTAAACTATATTTATAAGTTTGTTTTACACGATCATATTTTTTTGCTCCATAGTTATATCCTATTATAGGCTGTGCTCCTTGGTTAATTCCAAAAAGAGGCATCACAAAAATACTAGACAAAGAAGAGATAATTGCCATTGCTCCAATTGCCAAATCTCCTCCGTATGTCATAAGTGACTTATTGGAAATAACACTTACTATACTACTTGTTATTTGCATACAAAATGGTGCCATACCTACAATTAAGATTTGTTTCATAATCTTAGTATCAATTTTTACACTTTCTGAGGTAAGTTTAATTGAAGATTTTTTACTCTTTGTAAAGTAATATAGTACCCAACAACCTGCTACACATTGTGAAATAACAGTTGCATAAGCAGCACCTTGAATGCCTAATCCCAAGCCAAAGATAAAGATTGGGTCTAATATAATATTAATTATTGCACCTATAAGCATTGTATACATACTCATTTTAGGATTACCGTCTGAGCGTATTGAATTATTCAAAGAGAATGTAAAGATATTAAAAATAGTTCCCCAAAATAATGGTCGAATATAAGCCAACGCATAGGATAATGTATTTTCACTTGCACCAAAAAGCTTCAATATTTGTTCAGCAAATATATTTCCTAATACAGCAATAAGTATACTTGTTATAACAATTCCACTAAAACCATTTCCTAATATTTTCTGTGCACCTTTTTTATCCCCTCTCCCAAAAGCAAGAGAAATGTTAGCACATGTTCCAATTCCTAAAAGCATACCAAATCCTGTAATAATTTGAGTAATGGGCATTGTAACGCCTACCCCTGTAATTGCAAGACCTCCTACATTGGGAATATTTCCTATATAAATACGGTCTACAACATTGTATAGCATATTAACAATCATTCCAATAATTGCTGGAATCGAGAATTTAATAAGTAGGCTTAGAATACTCTGTGTGCCTAATTCATTTTGTGTTTCTTCCATTTTCATAAACTATTATCCTTTCTACCAATCTGTTTGTCTTATGCTGAAAGTAATTATAATATAGAAAGATTGCTAAAGAATAATACTTATTTTCAACGTGCGGGTTATAACTAAAATTTATAACCTAATATTTTTTGTTAATTCCTCCACTAAAAGAGTAGCTTCATAAGAGAGAGGCTCTCTTTTTCTTTTAAGCCACCCTACATACATATCAATATTCTCTTGTAACTTAATAAACTTGAGTCCCCTTTTCTTAAGGTACTCTATATTTTTCTCTATATCAAAGCTATAGCTATCTAAATTCCAAAGTAAATCACTCACTGTTTCTCTATCTGTTGCATGAATCGTATTTCCCACAAATTTAGACCATATATCTAACAACTCTGAATCTTGATTTACAGATAGATCTTTTTCTTTTAGATATTCGATATAAGTTAATTTGTCTAATTCCTCAAAAGCTACCTGATCACGGTTATATAAACTACTTTTAGGGCTTACCGCTACACCTAATTTTGTTTTATCAAGTATATTAAATTCTATTTTTCTCTTATCCAGCACTTTTTCTATAAGACTTAGTTGAGTCGTATTCATAACGATAATAGCGATTTCTGACTTCATATAATAAAGATGCTTTATAACAGCACCTAGATTATCTTCCTTAATAATAATTTGCACTCGGCTGTCTTTTAAAAGGTTATAAATTTTACTAATAACAGGTGTTAGATGAAGCATTCCTGTTTGAGATATCTCTAGAAAATTTACATGTTTCTTTTCTTCTACTCCATATGCTTTCTTTAGTTGCTCCACTTGTCCTAATATCGATTTAGCATATTGGACAAGCAACTTTCCATCTTTAGTTACCTCTACGCCTTTATTCGTACGGTTAAAAATTTGGACATTTAACTCTTTTTCTAAGTTATTTACTGCACTGCTTAAATTGGGTTGAGAAACAAATAAATTCTTAGCCGCTTTATTCATAGATCTTGTTCTCTCTATTTCAAGTACATATCTGAGCTGTTGTAACTGCATACCATCCTCCTATTTTATTACTTTATAACTTATATTATTTCCTACCATCTATATTCACTTTGCTTCTATTGATTTATAAAAAGGCTCACAAGTCTTTATAACTTGCAAGCCCTGCTTAATCTTCCTTACAGTACACTATTTCCTACTACAAGCGCAAGATAACCCCAATCCCAAATAGCACTTTCAAAACTATTTTCTAAATACTCACGAATATCACTTTGATCATATCCTGTTACACGTGCAACAATCATCATATAGTCACGTACCGTATAATACTCTAATTTCTCTTTTCCATCTGTTAACCATTTAAGGAAAATAGCCTGTTTAATAGTTGCATATTCTAGAGTGACCCATTCAAAAGCAACTACCATATCCTCAAGTTCCATCTCTGCCATTAATCCGTTAGCAAAAATCTCTGTTAATAAATAATTCGTCAAAAGTCTTTCATAAGCTTTAATTTCTTGATTAAAGATTTCAATTTTTTTTATTAGCTCTTTATTAGAATAAAGAGTTTCCAATTGTTCTGCTTTTGTAGCTATGTCTTCTAAAAACGCTACATAAAGTTTTTGCTTACGATAATTATCTACTACATCTAAAAACAGTTCATTTCTTTCCCAGAAGGAATCCATTAAATTGAACTTCATCTTTCTAATGGCGGTTATTAAGGGTTTCATTTGTTTTGCATCTGTATAGAGATTAATCTTATCTACTGTAAGTTTTGGATCTTCTAACAGCTCTAATAATGCATAGAAGATCATCATGATGCGCTCTGTTAAAGTGTAATGTTCATCTTGCATAAGTGTGAACATCATCTCACGAACAACATAAAGTAATGAAGACTTGCCTTCTTCTTCATGATAAAACTGGACTGGATTTTCATTTAGTAAGTCAATTACTACAGGGCAGGCTGTAGAAAGTGAATACTCTATTCTATCTTCAAATTGATTGATTTGTCTTGGAAAGGTTGTACATGTTTTAGATAAAGTTTCTTCTCCTAATTCTATAACCAATCTACAAAGCTTCTGAGTATTTAAGAATGGACATTTTTTCTCTTTGTTTAGGGTAATAATTTGACCATCCTCTTCTTTTTCTAAGCAATTACATAAACTCAACTCAGGTAACGTCTCACCTTCTAATTGCGTTTGATTTAGCCTTAACCCTTCCCAATTTTTAGCTGTCTTATCATCTACTGCAATACGCCATTCTTGGCAACAGCTGAAAGAACATTTATCTGCAATACAACGAAACGTTTCATAATCATTTACTTTAATTGTATGACTCATAGTACCTCCTAGGCTTACTCATAAAATTGTCTTTTGTCATTATAATACAAACGTGGCAGATACTCCATATAGAATATCTGCCACTCTTCATTTTTATCTATTGATTAGCTTAGTTGACCTTCTCTTACCTCTTTAATTTTTGGAGGAAATGCTTGATCAAATGCCGCTACATCCTCAGCGGATACTTCAAAGCCAGAAGAAAATCTAAAAGTTCCTGAAACATTTTTTAAAGCCTCTTGATTCAATAATTTCACCATAAAAAATGGTGCTTCGTCTTCTTGTGGTATGTCCTCTAAATGTATTCCATATTTACTTGCTGATTCAAATCCAAATTTATGATAATATGCTGGATTCCCTGTAATAAACACAACCTTATAACCTAACTGGGTAGCCACCTCTAGAGAATGTTCTATAAGCTTTCCACCAACACCTTTACCTTGGCACTCTGGCGCTACACTTAATGGTCCAAAAGCAACACATTCTATTGCATTCCCCTTATCATCAATAATTGTACCTTTGCTATATGCAATATGTCCTACTATTTCCCCTTTATGCCCTGCAACTAAATCTAATTCTGGGATAAAGTCCCCATGACCACGTAATTGATTTAATATAAAATGCTCATCACATCCTGGTTTATAGACATTCCAAAAAGCTTCTCTTGTCAAGTTTTCTACCGTTCTATAGTCTGCTTCTTGCTCTCTTTTGATGGTTAGATTCATTCCATTTCACTCCTATTATAATCTACTAATTACTTCTTGATTTAACGTCTTAATATACTCTACCGCAAGTTGAATGGATGCTTTGTAGTCTTTCATTGCTGAATACCCATAATGTGTATGTGCATAACGTACTGGTACACCAAGCACTAAACAAGGTACCGCACCTAATTCTAAATGAATTGGACCAGCATCTGTGCCACCCCCACTACGCACTGCACATTGATATGGAATTTGATGTGCTTTTGCTACATCTTTAGACTGTTGTATAAGGCGTGGATTGGCGATAAAACTCCTATCAAAATGTCTAATCTGTGTTCCTTTTTTCAAGCTACCTTGTGCACTGTAGCTGTCCATAAATGTATCATCTGCAGGAGAGCCTTCAAATATAATCGCTAAATGAGGTTTTATCGTTTTTACATTAACCTTTGCACCTCTACATCCTACTTCTTCTTGTACAGAAATAGAGCCCACTACATCTACATCTAGTTCTAACCCTTCTAATGCAAGTAATGTTTCAATAACACATCCACACCCTAAGCGATTATCAAAAGCTTTTCCCAACATCACTTCTGTTACTTTATTATAACTAAAAGTCGCATCTGGTGTCACAGGCGCACCTGCTTCAATCTTAAAGAGTTCAACTACCTCTTCATAACTTGTAGCCCCTACATCAATAATCATATCTTCTAACTTCTGCCCATCTCCGCCTCCAAAATGAGGTGGTTTAGAACCTATTACACCTTCTATATATGTACCTTCACTATTCTTAATCCATACTTTATGCCCAGGTACTGTCTGGGCTACCCATCCACCTAAAGGTAAGAATTTGAGCGTACCATTTGGTCTAATACTTTGCACAATAAAAGCCACTTCGTCTGAATGCCCATCTAACATAATAACAGGCTTATTACCTGAATGATTCTTTCTATAAATAACAAGGTTACGCATGCTATCTTCTTGAATATCAAAGATCTGCCCATATTTTTCTTTAATAATCTCTACTACTTCATCTTCAAATCCTGGTGCCCCTTTGGCATTAGACAATACTTCAATTAAAGCTACTGATTCTTCTTGTGTATAGTTTATCATCATGTATCCCTTTCTACTTTCAGCTTAAAGTTCTTGAAAAATCATAGATTATTCTTATTTTTCATCATATCATATTGTCTCTTCTTATTGCCACAATTGAAATTAATTTAATACTTTTAGCAAAGTTAATAGCCCAACCGTCGGTATGGTAGCAAATGTGGCACAAATCATAATAAATAGTGCTATATGCTTTTCTTTCTTCAGAACTTTTTCAATCATCATATAAAACCCAATACCAATAAGTCCTCCTAAGCTATTCATAAGAAGATCTGTTATATCTGTTCTACCAATTGCAAATATAAATTGGCTGATTTCATATAACAAACTTAGGTTTATACAAGCTATTAATTGCTTCCTAAATGACCACTTCTTACACAATATGCCTATATAAATTCCTAAAGGTACAAAGATAATAATATTATTAAGCGCTTCATTCATATGCCCTGTTCCTTTAAATGGAACTAAATTCAAACTTCTTACACCTACTATTTCATGTAAATTAGAAGGTAATGACATTTTAAAAACGATAATCCAAGTCATAGCAATGATATAAATAACAAACAATATTTTTAAACCTACATTAAGGCTTTTCTTCTCCATAGGATACCTCTTTTTCCATCTATTATATCTACATTTTATCTTTCACTTCTTAAATCTCTACAAATACTATTCTTAAGTTTTCGTAAGAAGTATATATTTGCGCTCGCAAATTAATTATTGCGCACGCAAACTTTTAGGTATATAATTAACAATCGAGGTGATTATATGGAACTTTTAAAATGGCTTTCTATTTCTGACCGCTATACTAAAATGCATCTAGACCGTGAACTTGCTCCTCTCGGACTTAATAGTAGTCAGCATATGTATATTCTGAAAATTTGTCAGGAACCAGGTATAACACAAGATAAATTTATTAATGTATTTTACATTCATCCAAGTAATGTAACACGTTCTATTGCTTATTTGGAAAAGGCTGATTTCATTAGAAAAGAACCCCATCCAAAAGATAAGCGTACCTGTTGTCTCTATCCTACTGAAAAAGGATTAGCAGCTTATGCTGATATTTTGAATATACAAAGTAATTGGCATGAACGACTTCTTGCCGATTTTTCTCCAGAAGAAAGAGAACTTTTCCTTGCCTTTCTTCATAAAGCAGGAAAAAAAGCTATTCTTGAAGTAACAAAAGAAATAGAAAATCAATAAATAAGAAAGGAAATATTATGAACACGTTAAAATCCGAAAATCCTCTTGGTTATGAAAAACTTCCTACGCTCTTAAGAAACTACGCTGTACCTAGTATCATAGCTATGTTAGTAAGTTCTTTATACAATATTGTTGACCAAATCTTCATAGGTCAAGGTGTTGGATACCTTGGAAATGCTGCAACTAATGTAGCTTATCCTCTTACCACCATTTGTCTTGCCATTGCCTTATTAATTGGTGTTGGTAGTGCTGCTCGCTTTTCTATGGCATTGGGTGCAAAAGAAAAAGAAAAGGCAGAACTTGCTGTAGGTAATGCTATTAGTATGATGGTCCTATTTGGACTTGTCTACTTAGTATTTATTCAGCTCTTTTTACATCCACTCTTAACTTTATTTGGTACTACACCTGATGTTATGCCTTATGCCAGAAGCTATACACGTATTACTGCCATTGGTATGCCACTCCTTATTATTACAAATGGGATGAGCAACTTAGCAAGAGCTGATGGAAGTCCTAAATTCTCCATGACTTGTATGATCGTTGGTGCAATTATCAATACCATCTTAGACCCTCTTTTTATCTTTGTCTTTAATATGGGGATTGAAGGTGCTGCCCTTGCTACTATTATTGGACAATTTATTTCTTTCTTAATGGCTATTAGTTATGTGCGCCGCTTTAAACATATTGACTTAAAGAAAAAACATTTTAAATTACAAAAAGTAGAATGTCTCAAGATTGCTTCTTTAGGTATGAGTAATAGCCTTAACCAATTAGCCATTACTTTTGTACAAATTGTTCTTAATAACTCTCTTACATACTATGGTGCCTTATCTATCTATGGTAGTGATGTACCTCTTGCATGTAGCGGGATTGTTATGAAGACAAATGCTATCTTACTTTCTATTATTATTGGGCTTGCTCAAGGCTCACAACCAATCATTAGCTTTAACTTCGGTGCTAAGAAGTATGACCGCGTAAGAGGCATTTATAAGTTAGCCATCTGTTATAGCTTGGTGATTTCACTTATCGGCTTTATTGCCTTTCAGTTTTTCCCAAGACAAGTCATCTCCTTATTTGGAACAGGTGATGAACTCTACTTTGAGTTTGCTGTAAAATTCATGAGGATCTTCTTATTTATGGTTCTCATCAATGGTATTCAAGTTATTACTTCTAACTTCTTTGCTGCAACAGGCAAAGCTATTAAGGGCGTGTTCTTATCACTTTCTCGTCAGGTAATCTTCTTAATACCACTTATTCTCATTCTTCCTATTTTCTTTGGAATCGATGGAATCTTATTTGCAGCTCCTATAGCAGATGCGCTTGCATTCTTTGTAGCTATCTTCTTAGTTAGAAAAGAACTTAATCATATGAAAACATTAGATACACCAGAAACGTTAAATACGCCAGCGTAAGTGTATTTGTAACATAAAAAGAAGGCACCTTCGTCATTACGGAAGGTACCTTCTTTTATTGATGAATATAAATAATCTTATATGTTGATTTCTATAATGTATAAGCTGCTTCAAATCCTTGCCTTACTGCCCCTTCAATACGGCCAACTTTAGCGGCATCTCCAATGACAAAGACACGGTTACAAATGCCCTTTGTAATTTCTTCTAATGGATTAACAGAGTGTACACCTAGCGCAAGCACTGCATAATCCACTGGATACATTGCTTGTTTGTTCTCTTCTATATTCTCTAAAAGTACACCTTCTTTTTGAATAGATATGAGTTTTGTTTTTGGCATATATGTTACATTATAATGAGATAATTTATCCATTGCATCTAAATAATGTTGTACATAAACACCTTTACCAATAGAGTCTAGCATTTCAACTATAGTAACTTCATTACCTTTACTACATAGAAATTCAGCTGTTTCAAGTCCTGTTGCCCCAGATCCAATAACAGCTACTTTCTTGCCTTCTAACTCCTTATCTTGGCAAAGCACTTCTTTAAAGGTCAAAGCTTTTTCTAGTTCTATACCTGGAATAGTGGCTGGTTTAATAGGTTCTCCACCTGTTGCTAATATAATAGCATAGGGATTAAATGCCTCTAGTACCCCTTCGGTGACTTCTGTATTGCATACAATACTTACCCCTAACTTTTGAAGTTGGTTAAGTTCATATTCTACAATCCAATCTATCTTTCTCTTATGAGGTGGTTTATCAGCAATATTAATCTGTCCCCCCACTTTACCTTCTTTTTCTACTAGGATAACTCTAAAGTCTCTCTCTGCCAACACTCTTGCTGCTTCTAATCCAGCTACTCCTGCTCCAACAACAATGACCGTACGTCCATCCCCATCTCTTTTATAGGCTGGGTAAAGTGATTCACGACCTGCTCTTGGATTCACTGCACATTTTACTGGTCCCTTTCCTGCAATAGCATCACTTACTAAGGTTTCAAAACAGAAGGTACAAGAAATACATCTATTAATTTCACATTCACGCTCTTCTAATGCCTTTATTGCCCACTCTGGATCTGCAACTACTGCACGACCTAGCCCAACAAAGTCAACCAAATTATCCTCTAACATCTTCTCTGCAAACCAAGGTTCTTTAATCATATTTACTGCAATGATTGGAATATGGACGGCTTCCTTAACTGCCTGAATAAGTGATGATCGGCAACCTTGAGGATAAGTCATAGGTTCTGATAGTGCGTTAAAAGATTCATAGATACCATTTGATACATTGATATAATCTATTCCTAAGCTTTCTAATGCCTGGCATACCTTAATACCCTCTTCTAATTTCAAATATTCTTCTACCCCATTTGGAGCTAATAATTCATCCACTGTAAGACGAACACCTACTACGAAATCTTGGTTACATACAGTACGTATACCTTCATAAATCTCTTTTACAAACTGAAATCTCCCCTCAAAAGAACCACCAAAACGGTCTGTACGTTGATTGGTATAAGGACTTAAAAATTGTGAGATTAAGTAACCATGTGCACCGTGTAATTCTACCCCATCAAGCCCTGCTTGGGTGGCACGCTTTGCTGCTTCTACAAATTTCCCTATTACTTGTTCCACTTCTTCTGTTGTCATCTCATGCGTTTCTTGATTACATACACCACAAGATTTATTTGAAGAAGACCATACTGGCTCATTACTATTTAAATTAGAAAATGTTTCACGTCCAGGATGATGTAACTGTGCCAGTACTTTTACATCATAGCTATGAATTTCTTCTACAACTTGCTTCATGGATGCGATTTGCTCATCTCGTGCAAGGCTCGCCTGCCAAGGCGCTGCAACGCCATGTTCATCATCTACTCTGGTATTTTCCAAAATGATCATACCTACGCCACCTTGTACACGTTCCATTAAATATGTACGAAATGCCTCACCTACACATTGCTTATCATCTGATATCCCCATTGCTAACGAACACATTACAATACGATTTTTAAGTTCTAAACTTCCAATCTTACCTTTTTCAAATAGCTTTGGATACTTCATCTTTTTTTCACCTCTATGACAGAATTATATCAATCTAGATACATCTCTATCTTACGTAGAAAATCTAGTGAAAATCACAATTTTTTCATATTTTCCTCATATTTACAATTAAAATATATTTATTCTTCTTTATGTCCACCAATTACTTATAAAAATAGAGGTTGGTATGAAATGATGTTTTCATACCAACCTCTATTACGATTTATTCTAAATTAAGATAATTTCTTAATATATAATTTGTTGCTTCAAACATACCTACTGTAAGTATTAATACAATGAGATTACCTATAAACATATTCATATTAACATTCGCTGTAAAGTCTCCTGCAAATATCGCTAAGCCTAATACCCAGTTGACTACTAGGTTAATCACAAAGAAAGCAATAAATGATGCTGCTGTACGATGCTTTTGGAAGTTAGGGAACTGTCCAATAGCTAATGCTAAGTAAATAGAAACAATAAATTGGATATAGCTTAAAAATCCTGCAACGATAAATTGTACAATAACGAGTATACTCACCCTACCAACTTCTTCTTGTAGAAGGTATATAGCTTCTGACATAAACTCTGATAAAAGAGGCATGAGTTCTGTTATAAACTCTTTGCTTATAAATAAGATTCCAAAAGCTGCTATTCCTACTAATCCACTTAAAATAATCCATACTATAGCTACAATCATTTTAGAAAGTATTAAACTTCTTGTTTTAACAGGTAAGGTAAACATGAGATAACCTTCATCTGATAAAAGATTCTTTTGGAAGCGTTGGATTGTTGCAACAATAGTTATGACCCCTAATGCTATAAATAATGCTACTAAAGCAACAACTGTGAAGTCACCTACTTTATTGAGTTCTTCAAATACACCTTGTGTATTTCTTCCTAAGAATCTATTTAATAAAGCTACTACCAAAATTGCCCCATATAAAGGTAAGAAAGTTCTTCCTGTAGCCTTAAATTCATATTTCATTAATTTCCCTAACATCTAAATACCTCCCTAAATAATGAATCAATAGATTGACCTTTTTCTGCTCTAATATCATCCACATTCCCTTGTAACATCACTTCACCATAACCTAAGAAAATAATATCATCGCAAATATTTTCCACTTCTTGAATAAGATGTGTTGCTATAATAACTGAACTATCTTCAGAGTAATTTTTAATAATCGTATTAAGAATATAATCTCTTGCAGCTGGGTCTACACCCCCAATTGGTTCATCTAGAATGTATAGTCTTGCTTTTCTAGACATAACAAGTATCAATTGAACTTTTTCTTTTGTTCCTTTTGATAACGTCTTAAGCTTACTCTCTTCATCAATTTTAAGTACACCAAGCATTTCACGTGCTCTATCTTTATCAAAGTCTTCATAGAAATCATCAAAGAATCCTAATAAGTCTTTAACTTTCATCCAATCATTTAAGTATGTTCTTTCTGGCAAATAGGAAATCATTTTTGTCGTTTCAATTCCTAGTGTCTTGCCTGCTACTATAATCTCACCACTTGTTGGTTGGATAAGCCCATTAATTAATTTAATTAATGTACTTTTACCACTTCCATTAGGTCCTAATAATCCAATAACCTTACCTGGTTCTATTCTTAAGCTAACACCTTTTAGCGCTTCCTTATTACCATAATTTTTTCTTACATCGATAATTTCTAATATAGGTTGCATTACTTCATTCCCCCTAAATAATGTTGGATCAATGTGATCACTTCATCTTGCTTGTATCCAAGTTGCATTAATGACTCAATAAATGATTTGACTTTTTCCTCTGCAAATTCATCTCTCATTTTTGCTAATAACTCCTTATCCTCTGTTACAAATCTTCCACTCGTTCTTTGACTATAGACTAATGCATCACGTTCAAGTTCTGCTAATGCTCTTTGCATTGTATTTGGATTGACTCCAGCTTCTTCTGCTAAATCTCTTACAGATTTAAGCTTACTTCCACTTGGTAACTCACCCGTTACTATCATTAGTTTGATACGTTCTACGAGTTGCATATAAATAGGTCTTGTTGTATCAAAATCCCATGGCATTGTATCACCTCTTTATTGTATTAATCACTTAATACAATAATATTATTGACTGATTGATTTGTCAACACAATTTTTTAAAATAAAAAGTGATTAGAAAGTAATGCCTTTAATTAGCTGTACTTTCCAATCACTTTTATTTGCTCAACTTTTATTATTTTTTATTGTTTTTTCATTACATAATAAAGTGGTCTAGCGCCATTAAATATATAATCTCCATTTTTGAATTCATAAAACATATATGTTTCTCCCTCTATTTCCTTAATGATACACTTAGATACTGTATCCTCATACTGATTTACAACCATATCTTGACTCCAATAAATTTCTTCACTCTCTACTAGTGAACCATCTTTAAACTTCGTAATGATTTCCCCGTTTTCCTTCAACTCCATCGATTTAATAAATAAATTTTCTTCTTGTTTATCATTAGGGTTAAAGACTTGTATTTCATCACTTCTTATATCTCAGAATATTTTTACTCTTTATCTAGCACCAATAGCCTAACTCTTTCATAATATAAAAATAATAAATGCGTGTGAGGTGAAACATGAACAATGCTCAAGCACAGCCCTCTGATCCTTCTAAATATACCTTGTCTAATACTAATCTTCTAGAAAGTGCTTCCTTTACAGCCCCCATTATAGCTGTCATACCTGCCAATGCTCTTGTCCAAGTTGTTGATAGTGCTGAAGACTGGTATTTAGTAACCTATGATGATCAAACAGGATACGTCCCTGCTTCTAGCTTATCAACTACCAAATATACCTGGTTAGATGTATTATTACGTTCCTATCCTTCTGCCGAATCTAATCCTATAGCGTCACTTCCTCCTAAATCTGAAGTAGAAGTTTTATCTGTAACTGGAGCTTGGAGTCTTGTTATGTATAACAGTGTAAAGGGCTATATCTTTAATTATTTTTTGACAGATGATGGAAACCCTCCAGCTGAATACGACTATACTTATTTCAATACCAATATGACTAGGTTTGTCAATGAAAACAATATTCAAAGTCCTACTGTGAACTTGATTACAACGGATTTAGAAAATAAGATTACCTATGTCTTTGAAAAAGTTAACGATGGCTCTTGGAAATTACTTTATCAATGGTTATGTACTGTTGGTAAACCTAGTACACCTACTATACAAGGTACTTTTTATGTAAGTGGGAGGAAGCCTTACTTTGGTACGGATAATTACAGAGCCAAATATGCCACTCGAATTAAAGGTAGCTATTATTATCACACCGTTTTATTTAATGCTGCCGGAACAGAAGTTATTGATGATCGCTTAGGAGTAGCTATAAGCCATGGATGTATCCGACTTGCAGTGGAAAATGCGCAGTGGATTTATGATAATGTATTAGATGCAAGTGCAATAGTCATTCATTAAGCAAGTAAGTTAATATAGAAAAAACATGGTATAAAGTTATTGATTAACTTTATACCATGTTTTTATTTAAAGATTTATATAGATTGATTATGCCATGCTATTTGCTACTTTATATTTATAAAGCATTTCAGCATGATTTTGTTCTTCTATTTGAATATCAGCTAATAATTTACGTACATCAGAGTCTCCAAATACAAATACATCTGTATTATATTCACCAGAAACTAATTTTTCAGTTCCTATACTGTCAGTAGCTAAGAAACAATCATGTTTTTTAGCATCTGATTCTACACCTGCTCCATAGCTTGCTACAGGAGTATACATTTTCCCTTTACTATCATTACAGTCACAACTTGGTACTTGTCCATTTAGTACTTGCCCTAAAGATTGATAGTGTTTTTCTTCATGTTGCTTTAAAGTAGTGAATAAGTCTTTAAGCACATGGTCTGTTGCTTCATTTGCATATTTATCGTATTTTTCAATACAAGCTTGTTCTTGAGTTTGTAAATCTTTAATTGCAGCTGTCTCTTTTTCTGTTAATACCATAAAGAATCACCTCACATATTATATTTCTTACACTTTTAATATGAGCAATTTTTATAGTTATATGCTGTTTTCTTTTATTTGGAATAAACTACTTAAGTTTTTTACTTATTCTTTCACTCGATAATTCTTAATCTCATCTATTTTTAGTGGCTTACTATAATAGTATCCTTGTATAGAAAAATTATCAGATGCAAATTTTTCTATTTTTTCTTTTTGCCATTCTTCTTCTACACCTTCTACTATTACTGCTATTGATAGTTCAATAGATAATTCATTGATTACTTTCATTACATTCTGTACTACTACTGACTGCTCTATATTATCAATAAAATGTTTATCTAGTTTAAGCTTATGAAAATCAAAGGAATCTAACAAAGAAATGTTAGAGTATTCTACACCAAAATCATCAATAGCAATGAGAAAGCCTACTCTTATTAACTCCTCAATATGTTCTTTCACACATTGCTCATCTATAATACTTGTATTCTCGGTAAGTTCTAAGCACAGGCATATTCCTCTCTTTCGTAATAGCTCTGCTTCTTTTTTTAGAATATCAATGAATTCTTTATGAGCAATTTCTTTATAAGATATATTCAGTGACACATAAAAATCTTTTGCATAGCCTTCTATTCCTTTAATCATAGAATAATTCTTTGTGATCTCCTGTATTTCCCAGAGTACTATTTCTTCCATCATATCTGTCTCTTCTATATCTGGAATCAATATATTTGGATAGACCATTTTGCCTTTATCCTCTAATCTTAACAAACACTCTAACCCCATAATCTGATTTGTTTTTGGATTTACAATAGGTTGATAGACTAAAAAATAATTATTATTTTTCATAAATCTTTTAATTTTTCTTTGCTTATATGCTCTTTTCCCCATTGGTAATAGACTGATCTTCGTCAATAGAAGAATAATACCTAATAAGATTACCAGATAAACCTGATTTTTTATATTCACTCTATTACTAGCTTGTTTCATTTGTGCTAATTCACATTTTTTATCTACATATTGATAGAGCATTTCAGCTTGGCCTTTTTTCCTCTTTTCACCTAGCTTTTCCCAATACTCTTCATATAAATAGTAATTCTCAAAATCTCCTTTCTTTAGGTAAATCTCTTTTATGCCATTAATGGCATTTTGATAATCACCATAGCTGCTACCCCTAAATCTTTGCTCTAAAATCTGTTTATAGTTTTCAATTGCCTTATCATAATCTCCTTGAGCTGTATAGAGCCTGGCAAGTACAGTCACATACTCCGTTTGGAATGTTTGATATGCCTGCGTACGGTCCCAAATATTAGAAACCTGTAATTCATCTAATAATACCTCAGCTTCTTCTATTTGTCCTTGTCCTATATAGATTTTAGCTTTATTCAAGGTACTAAAACAGGCAATTTCCTTTCTTTTTTCTAATGGAAGTTGATTTATATATCTATCTATTTGTCCTAAATCGTTAAGTGCCTTATCATAGTCTTCTAACTCTATTCTATTTTTCACCAAATTAAGTAACCTATATATTTCTAGGTCTGCCTGCCTAAGTTCGTCTATTGTATCTAGTTGAATATTCTCTAATATTTCAACTGCTGTCTCCATTGCACCTAAATGGTTCGCAACAATAGATAAATCGACTAATGCCTTGCCTCTATAATAATATTGTTCTGGCATTTCACTAAGTTCTAATATCTCTTCAATGCATTCGACTGCTTCTATATATTTCACGTTTAAAATACATAGGCCTGCCTTTTTTCTTAAAAAATATATTTCTGCATCTTTATCTAGTTGATTTGTGATTAAGATTACATCTAAATAGTCTATTAACTTATAGCTACTATTAGGAATCTTATTTAATACCATTAGAATATCCCATATACTTTGATAGCTACTGTTATATTCACTTATAGTGAATTCTTGAAAAGCCTTATCTATATATTCTAGCGCTTCTTGTATCGCTCCTTCTTGTATCTTACTTTCTGCTAAAGCTTTATACCTATATATTTCTTGTACTCTCTCAATGCTATTTTCTTTTTGTTCCCTAAGATACAAACTTCCCCCTAATACAATTATTAATAAACATATAATAATGATTACTTTTCTTTTAGTCATATTGCATTCTCTCTTTTTTCCCAGTATTTAGGTATCTTTAAGAATATCATACTTCTTCTATTTCATTCAATGCTTATATAATACTTTTATTTCCATCTTTCCACTTTATAATGCATTTTTAACTTAGTTTAATATAATCAATATTTCTTTTAAAATAAAAAATATGATATAAAATCATTAGCTGAATTTATACCATATTTTCCTTTAAGACCTCTTATTTAATTAGAACTAATAACTTATTTCTACTAGATGGAACATATGAAGCTTAGGTAAGCAAATAATTGTTTTACCATCTTCATATTCAACATGTATAAGTTGCTCTGAAGGTGTTTTTAGTTTTACGTCCTTGCATGCAAATGGTAATGTAATCGTAATTGCATCAATTGGATATACTGGTGATACTGTTTGTTGATTGATGATCCCTACATAGTCTTTATCCTCTTTATGCCAATGTGTAAGTTCTACAAAGGCTGGTGCATTACTTTCAATCTTTTTATTCTCTACTAATGAATTAATTAAACTAAATACTGCTTTTTTGCAGTAATGTGCATAAGCAAGTTCTAGAGGTGTAACAACCCAAAGAATTTTCCCTTCCCCTACTTGTTTTTCCATAACTGCTGGCATCTCTGTATGAATCCCTGGTGGATTAGAATGGATTGCAGAAAACTCTTTATCTCCAGCCTTTGTATATGGATAGGTAAGTGTTGCAAGGATTGTTGCCTCTTCCTTAAGCGTACACTCTATTGCTCTTCTCTCTATTGGATAAGGACTACTTGCATTAAAGGATTCAAATAAACCTTTGCCTGCTTCTGTAGGATTTAAATAGGTATAGCCATATTCGCTTCCTTTTAATTCTTTAATTCCTAATAATTCTTCAAAATGCTTATGTCCAAGCTTACCTGTAATAAATACTTTACCGCCACGTCTTACATAGGCTTCGATTGCATCCATCTCTTCATCTGTTATAGAATATGCACCATTGATAGCAAGTACCTCTGTCTTTATATCTTTCAAATTTTTACTACCTACTACATCGTAGAGCATATTATATTCTTGTAGTACTCTTGCAATTGCAAATGGAGACTGAATGAAATTGTCATTTGCCTTTAAGTTTGTATTATACCAAATAGATACATCCGCGATCATGTCTCCACTTACATACTGCTCATAATCACAACTGTTTCTAAAAACTGGTCCAATAGCATCGTGATAAACTTCTGTATTAATCGTTCCATTTGGATTCATCGCATCACACACAGAAAATGCACCATTATGTACTAATGCATTCATTGCATGGATGTACAAGTCTTCCTCACAACGACTTACAGTATGGGCATAGAGATTTGGATCACATCTAGATGTAATATATACAAAAGGCTTATTAGGTGTAACATTATTATAATATTTACACATAAAGGTCTGTTCTAGGTAGCCACCATAGTAATCCCCTCCTGCATAGTCACAAGATTCAAGTAAGTTTTCTGTATCACCATGAATCCACCCACAACCTACTGCTGCAAAATTATGTTCCACACTAACTGCACTCTTGACTTCTTTTATGGCTCTTGTGCTTTCTGCAACAAACTCTTCAAGCCATGCCTGTCTTCTATTTGCAAAATCTACCCATTGTGGGTCATTCCAATCTTCTCTACGTGGAATATAAGTCCCTGTTTCTTTCCAGTAACGTTCTCTACAGGCTGGACAATAGCAAGTACCTGGCCAGAATGGCATATCTAAAAACATCCCTCCAAAATCATAGGTAGCTACTAACTCTTGTAAGATTTCACGCACATAAGCACGGTATTCTAGATTATTAGGACATACAAGCCCATATCTTGTATTATTTTCTCTTGAAGTTGTACCTTCACTATTTACAATACGCCATGCTGGATGTTGCTCATAAGCATAATTATCATATATTTGTGAGAAGTACACGACAACACTAATATCATTTTCCTTACACTTTTTAATCATTTCTCCTACATAGTCAAGCCCGCGTCTTTTGAGTCCTTCATGCATTCTACCATATTTACTTGGCCAGTAATGTAAGCCTACATGTGACTTTGCCTTTACAACCACATTGTTTACATTTGCTTCTTTTAAAGTTCCTACAAAATGGTCTATATCTAATTTAGATAAATACTCCTCTGGTTGTGAATCATCTAAATGCATATCCATAAAAATACGTCTGTAATCTTCTTTATACCACATTTTTTAGTTTCTCTCTTTTCTTATATATATTTTTTAGTTATTAGTTTAATTATAACTCAATGTTATAAAATTTATCTTGACTTGCTGACTCTCTTGCATATAGGCACATCAATGCACTTAAAATACCATCTTGTAGTGACGCCTTCGATACACCTGTACCACTCATTACTTCCACAAAGTTCTCACATAATGCCTTATCTCCGCCAAAATGGTTAAGCCCTGATGTATCAACATAATGCTTTTCTACAGTACCAGTTGTATGAGAAAATACAGTCAATTCACTTGTTGCAAAATCAAATTCTAATGTACCCTTATAACCTATTAATCTTGCCCCTCTTTTTCCTGCTTTCTTTCTTACAACAAAATTCTGAGTATATACAGTGTGCATGCCTGTTTCATAGCGTGTTAATATACTTGCACTATCATGATTTCCAGTATCCTTTGCAAAGGCACACCCTTCTCCGTCTACTCCATCATGATATTGATGTCTAATGGTATAACTACTTTCTGGACATACTTTATACTCTTCACATTTACTACAAGTAATACCAGCGTCTTTATCACCCTTAAAGATTTGCTTAGACTCCATCGCACAAATTGCAACAGGCTTAGTCCCAAGTAAGTAATTAATATAATCCAGATCATGGGTACTCTTTTGTAAGAATAAGCCACCTGTTAAGCTTTCATCACGATACCAATCATGGTAGTACACTCTACCATAATTCACGTTATTGACTGCCTCTACATGTTCAATACGTCCTAATCTCCCACTATCTATGATTTCTTTTGCCAACTGACAAATAGGTGTTAATCTAAGTGGGAAGGAGACTACTGCCTCTGCTGTATATGACTTAGAGGCTTCTTCTAGTGCTTTAACTTGTTCCAGGCTAATGGCTACTGGCTTCTCTAAGAACATAGGAATATTGTACTTCATGACTTTAATTGCAATATCTGTATGAGACTTACAAAGTGTACCAATCATCACACCATCTAATTTCTCCTTTTGCATCATCTCATCTATATCGTCATAAAAAGTAACCTCTTGTGCCTTATAACCGCTGCTTTGAATACGTACCTTAGCTTTGTCAACGCAAGGGTCACATACACTGACTAGATTAACCCCCATCTCAAAATCATTAAAATTTCTAAGTACATATTCTGCTCTTAATCCATATCCTATAACGCCTATATTCATAGCTGTCTACCTTCCTATCCTTTAATTCCTGACGATGCCAGGCTCGCCTTAATATGTTTTGAAAAAATCACTGTCAAAAAGAGTACAGGGAGTATTGTTAATACCGATAATCCCATGACAAAGTTCTGCTTAACTGCTTTATTTTGCGAAATATTATAGAGTGCCACATTCAATGTCCATAAATTTTGCCTTTCTGTCACCATCCACGCCCAGAAGAAGTCACTCCAGTTAGACAGAAAGGTTTGTAAAGCAACAATGGAAATAATGGGCTTTGAAAGTGGCATACAGATCTTTGTAAATGTATAAAGGTTAGAAGCACCATCTATTCGAGCTGCTTCAAACAAGCTACTCGGTATACGATCAAAAAAGCCTTTATAGAGGTATACAAAGAAACCATAAGGTAATAAATGTGGCACTAAAAGTGCCCAATAGTTATCATAAAATCCAAGTCGTTTAAACATAGTAAACTGAGGAATCATAACTGATACAAAGGGAATCATTGTTGTTCCTAAGAAGAACAGTAACCAGAAGTTTGCTGCCTTCTTACTGAGTATCCTAGAAAGAGGAAATGCTGTAATAGCACCTAGCACCACTTGAGTAATAATTGCCCAAGATACTACGATTAAAGTATTAATAATAAAAATTAAAAAGCTATACTTAGCAACTGCTTCATTTTTGGGGTACATCCATGAAGGTAATTGGAAATAATAAATAAAACTTTCTAAAAGAAGTAAGTTATTTTTCTTCACCTTAGTACCTTTTAATACACCATTCGTCTCATATTTATCAGCTAAATTTTTAGATACTTTATCATAGATCTCATCTTTTTCTACATTGGTAATATTATGTACCTTTTGAATTCCATTTCTATCAAATGTATAGCCTATCTTATTTGATGCACGTATGTAACGGTCTTCATATAATAAAACCTTTCTATTAATACTTGCATTGGCATAGACACCTGTATCTTTTTCTAGCTCTAATTTCATACGATGTGCCCTTGAATAGAATATATTCTCTCCGTTCATAGTGCCTACAAACTTAAGTTCAAATAAAGAATCTCTTGTTAACTCATAAACAGACGAAAACATAGCCAAAATTTGATCCTGCTGAATCTTGTCTAATAGCTGATCATCTGTTAAATGTTCGAAGACCGAGTAGTCTATCTCTATGGTTAAACTCTGTGCAGTATCTGGTAATAGTTTAGGTGGTATATCATAAATCTTTACATTATCTTTCATTGAATTACTTATAATGTAAATTAAAGGATACAAAATTAATAATGCAAAAAGAATTGATACAATATATGATGTAATAGTCAAACTGGATTTTTTCATATTCTTCCCCCTATTCAACCTCTGATTGATCAAGTTTCATTTGAACAATTGTTAAAATACCTATTACGATGAAAAGTACACAAGCTGCAGCTGTAGACTTACCATAAGACAAGTCCTTATTGACCATATCATAGATATAAATCCCCATAGAGGTTGCAGCACCACTTGGTCCTCCTGAAGTATATTGATAAGGTAAATCAAGGATTTGCATTGTAGAAATCGTAGCAAGAATTAATTGAATAATAATGATAAACTTAATGTTAGGTAAAGTAATATGAGCAATTTTCTGCCATCCTGTACAACCATCTATCTCACTAGCTTCATATATATCATAAGACACGCCTTGTATAGCAGCTAAATAAAGAAGTACGCCTACACCTCCACCTATAATACCTGGGAAGATAATTGCAAACTTGGTGAGACTTGGATCACTTAACCACATTTGTGGCTCTGCTCCAAAGAATTTAAGAACTTGATTGGCAAGACCATAGTCAGGATGCCAAATCCATTTCCATATGATAACATTAATTGAAATAGGAATAAGGGCTGTAGTCAGATACACTGTTGAAAAAAACTTCTTACCTTTCGTCAACTCATTTAAAAAGATAGCTTGGACTAGAGGTATAAAGAATATAAGTCCTATATGTAAAAGTAAGAAAATAAAAGTATTTTTCCATGCACCCCAGTAAAATCCTGACTGAAAAATATTTTGATAATTTTGTAGTCCTACAAATTTTCCTGGTGGATTAACAGGGTCATACGTAAACAAAGACATATAAAAAGATTGTAAAATAGGATAATATCTTAACCAAACTGTAAAAATAATACCTGGTAATAAAAATGCTGCTGCCGAAAAAAGATCTTTTCTTTTTAAGTAACTAGACTTTTTCATTATATTCCTCCCATATTCCTAGATCTGTTTAATAACATTATATATTTTTTTAATTTTATCTTTAATGGTACATTTTAAAGAAAAAGGTATCTCTTTTTAATCTAATTCTTTTTATAAGTGAAGATATTAATTTAAGATACTTTTTACTTAATTATCTAGGTCACTCTTATTATTCAAAATTATTTATAATATTATTATCATTTACTTAGGAGGTATATTATGTTTAAAAAAGCAACTGCACTTTTAACAGCTACACTCATTGCAAGTATGGCATTTACTGGATGTGCATCTACTAATACCACATCTACTCCAACAGCAGACCCAAATACTAATCAATCCTCTACTAATTCCGATGATTCAACTTCTCAAGATGATCCTGTTACACTTACTCTCTGGCTTACAAGTAGAGAGCAAGATGATGTAGAGGAAAGCATTGAAGAAGAATTTCTTAAGCAGAATCCTAATATTAAATTGAATAAAGTCATCAAAGAAGGAGACCCTGGCAACGAATTTTATCAAGCTGTAGCTGCTGGCAATGCACCTGATTTAGTATCAACTTCTTTCACTATGATGGATAAATACATCAATGCTGGCATTTTAGAGCCACTTAATACATACTTTGATAACTGGGATGAAAAAGATAGCTATAATCCCCTTTATGTAGACCGTTTTACTAAAAATGATAATCTTTATGGTATCACGATTCTCTCAAGTACTTTCTATCTAGGCTATAATAAAGCACTATTTGAAGAAGCTGGCATTACTGCTGCTCCTACTACTTGGGATGAAGCCTTTGACGTTGCTAAGAAACTTACTAATCCTGACAAACAACAATATGGCTATGGTGTCCTTTCTTCTCAGTGGACCGAATGGTTCTTCCAATACTATGTATGGCAAGCTGGTGGAGACTTAACCGTTCAAAATCCAGATGATACATTAGAGCTTACCTTTACTGACCCTGCTGTTATTCAAGCAGCTGAGTACTACCAACAACTTAAACGTGAAAAAGTTATGCAAGCTGATCTTACCCTTACTTTTGATGATATGATTCAACAATTTGCACAAGGTAAACTAGCTATGATGCCATTTGCAGGTGACTGGATATCTTGGGCAACATCTCTTGGTGCAGATCCTGATAATATCGGCCTTGCTCTCCTTCCTGCTGGTCCCTCTGGTAAATCTGTAACAACAGATCTTGGTGCTTGCTATGTCATCAATGCAACTACCACTCAAGTTCAAAAAGATGCTGCATGGAAATACATTGAGTACTACACTTCTAGAGAAGTTATTGAAAAAAGACTTAAAAATCTAGAAAGTAAGGGCGCTGTAAATGCTGTTACTTATCCATATACTGATTTTGATATTTCCTCTGTTACATCTCTTAACCCTGAATATGCTCCTGTTATTGAAGCTGCTAGAGGTGGACGTCTAGAATTCTATGGTAAAGATATTATTGGAACCTATGTTGATCGTGTTGTTCAAAAACTTCTTTCTGATCCTAACGCTGATCCTCTTGTAGAATTTACAGCTGCTCAAGAAGCTGCATATAAAGAAGTTGTTAATGAATTTAATAAAGCTATTCTAGAAAATAAATAATTCCTCTTATTAATACAAAAAGGTACATCTATAGTTTGGACTTATAGATGTACCTTTTGTTTTATTTTTTATAATGTTATAATGTTATCAAAATCTACTTACAACTCTACTAGGAGGAGCTATGTTTAGTCCCAAAAATAGATTGGCTTTTACAATGTACAAGCTTATCTTTCAAATTCGTAAAGTAAATGTATTCAAGAGACTGATTATTTCTTTTCTTATCCTTATTACTTTACCAACCTTAGCCATTACCATCATTACCTATAATACATATACTGAAGAAATTGAAAACAATATCTCTACACTTTTATCTTATACAACACATAATGTAGCTCAATCTATTACCAAACAAATGCAGCATTATGAAAATCTAGTTTATAATCTCTATCTAGATGATAACCTTATGCAGCTTGTAATTGACTCATTAGCTGATAATTTGTCATTTGATGAACAACAGTCTATACAAGATACAATTAATAATTATCTTTATTCCTATATTCCCAACTCAGATAGTAAAATATTGAACTTACAAATTGTTACTCCAAAAGGTCAATTTACCCAAACCTCCTATTCTTCTAGCCAAAGAGGAGGATATCTTAAAGATCCTATGACTTTTGTTAATTCATCTTATTATACAAAGGCCAAAGCTTTTAAAGGCCATCCTATATGGTTTGATACCACACTAGAAGATAATCTCTTTTATAGACAAACAGTTAATAGGCCTATAGTTGACTCACTTTCTCTTATGCAATCTATTCCTAATTATTATTTAAAGGATTCTGTAGGTGTCATTGTAATGAATATTTATCTAAATGGGATTATTGAAGATATTAATGCATCATTACTTAACAGAAGTGGACATCTCGTACTGGTTAGTCCACAGGGTAGTTTAGCTTCTATCAACTCTAAGCTAAAAGGTCCTATTCCAACTAATGTGCCACAACTTATTTCAGAAATAGGCGATCAGCTTGAAGGCATCTTTTATACAGAAATAAATGATAGTACTTGCTTAGTTGCCTTTGAAAAGCTTTCTAATAGTGATTTTTACATTCTTAACCTTGCCTATTATGATGCTCTTATAAAAAATGCTAAAAGTATTAGAAACTTCACTCTTTTATCTATGCTAATTGTTATCTGTATTTCTATTTTAATTGCTTATATCGTAACACTAAGTATTACTGTTCCACTTAATAAACTTAAACATACCTTAGATAAATTACCTAGTAAAAGTTTTAATGCTACCTTTAATGATACTAATCATGATGAAATAGGTATACTTGGTCAACATTTCAATACAATGGTTAAGCAAATTCAAGATCTCATTCATAAGGTCTACTTATCTGAAATACAAGCAAAAGATTTAGCTTTTAAAAAGAAAGAGGCCGAACTCAATGCTCTTCAAATGCAAATTAATCCCCACTTTCTCTATAATACTTTAGACATTATTCGTTGGGAAGTCATTGCTCTAGAAGAAGGCAATGGTAAGGTCAGTGAAATGATTGAATCCTTTTCTGCATTTCTTCGACTTAGTATCCCTAAACATTCAGAACTGGTTACAATTTCCGAGGAAATAAAACATATTGAAAGCTATCTCCAAGTTATTAACTATCGCTATACATCTAAGGTTGTATTATGTAATAATTTAGACCATAATACCTTAAATCTTTATATACCTAAGCTTACCTTGCAACCTATTGTAGAAAATTGTATTGTACATGGGTTTAAAGGCCATTTAGATAATAAAATCATTACTGTAACAAGTCATATTACAACTGATATGTTACTTCTCTATATTACAGATAACGGAGTTGGTATGCCATTAGAACGTCTTAATCAAATAAATACACATCTATCTCATATTCATACTTCATCCCAAACAAGTATTGGCTTATATAATGTATGTGAGCGTATCCAACTATATTTTGGAGCTGAGTATGGTTTATGTATTGCAGAGAGTCCCTCAAAGGGAACAACAATAGAGCTTAAATTACCTCTTAACGGTATTATGCAAACAAAGGAGGCTCATCATGTTTAATCTTATTATTGTAGATGATGAAGATATCATCCTTAATGGTCTATCTAAATATGTTAATTGGAATATACTTAATTTCCAAGTTGTTGGAACTGCACATTCTATGGCCGAAGCCCTAGAAATTATTGAGTCTAATCCTGTAGATGTAGTCTTAACAGATATACGTATGGAATATGAAACTGGACTCGATCTAATTGCTCAACTTGCCAAAGATTATCCAGCTATAAAAACTGTTATTCTTAGTGGCTATGAAGAATTTGAATATGCTAGGCGTGCGCTTCAATATGGTACTTTTGATTTTCTCACAAAACCAGTTAATTTTAATACACTCCATGAAACATTTAGGCGTCTAAATGAAGTTTTAGAGGAGGATATGACTAAGCGTCAAGAAGATGAAGAATTTATAGAACTAAGAAAATCAACTTTCTTGAATAATCTTACTCGTAAAAATGCACTAATAGATCCTCTGCTTGCAAAGCAGCTAGAAATTCCCCTTACCTCAAATATGCTTCAAGTTGCTAGAATAAGAATAGAGCATATGGATGATGAGGATATGACTAAGGCTAAATCTATCTTAAGGCAAACACTCTCTGCTATCTTAATAGTGCCTTACTACATAAGTTTTAATAATACACTTAATGAAGTAACCTTAATCATCTACGATCTTCCTCAAGAAGTTGGCCTAGTCTTACTAGAGTCTTTCACCCAGGATCTACCTTATTTAGTTACTATAGGACTTAGCAAAAGCTTTACCCATTTAAATGCTTTTCATGCCGCCTACTTTCAAGCTGGTAAAGCTCTAGACTATAAAGTTATTAAAAAAAATTCTCTTATTATTGCATTTGAAGAGATTGAAAATATCCTTTATGTGGAAGATGTCATGTCTTATGAGCTAAGAGAAAAGTTACTCCATTATTTACTTCTCAAAGATATTTCTGCACTTACTCAACTGGTTATAGAAGAGATTAGACATATTGGTGAGCACAGCGATACATTGAACCTTGTTTACTCCTTTTGTATTGAGCTCTATCTACTCATCCATAACTTTTTAAAAAATCACCATTCAGAAATGGTGCATGACGAAATTCATGATTTATTAAGACAACTTATCTTTAGAGAAAATATTGAGGATATTATTGATTACACATTACTTTATATTGAAAATCAAAAACAATACATACAAGATATAAGTCCTTGCTCAGGAGATAGTATTAAGACAGCTCAAAATTATATTCATGAGCATTACGCCGAGAATCTTACACTTAATACTTTGGCAGACCTACTCTTTATCCATCCTATTTATTTAAGTAAGTTATTTAAAGAAAAAACAGGGCAAAATTTTATAGATTATCTTACTCATATTCGAATTGAAAAAGCTAAATACTTTCTTCGTGAAACTCATTTCAAAATTTATGATATTAGTGAAATGGTAGGTTATGAAAGTCCAAAATACTTTAGTAAGCTCTTTAAAGAAGCTGTGGGTACTACGCCAAAACTCTATCGTTGTAATCATCAACTTGATGCCTAGTACTAGGCATTAATATAATCTTGTAGCGAACCATGTTAAATTCTCGAAAGGAAATAAAGATGACATTAAAAGATAAGGATACGCCAATAATTGCAAAAATATTTGCAGCTATTACTGTTGGATATGCATTATCACCCATAGATTTAATCCCAGATTTTATCCCTATTCTTGGATGTCTAGATGATTTAATTTTACTTCCTGTACTGGTTACACTTACGCTACATTTCATACCTCATGAAATCTTTGAACGATGTAAATTAGAGGCTAAGGGGATCTGGAAAAATGGGAGGCCTAAAAAGTGGTATTACTCTATTCCTATTCTACTGATATGGTTATCCATAATTATAATGATTATAAATATTATTTGTTTCAATTAAAACACTGTACCATCGAGATCCTACAATAAATATAAACTCACTAAGAAAATATAACCTCCTCTTAAGATAATCCCTTAAGAGGAGGTTATATTTTCTTATATTTATCGTAAAATTGCTTCCATTCTACACTTTAAATCTAATATTTTCTCTTCTATCATCCTTGCTGTTTGAATAAATTCAGCATCTTCTTTTCCAGATGGATCATCAAGCCCCCAGTCTTCTCTGTGCTTACATGGTAAGTTTGGGCATTGTACATTGCACCCCATAGTAATAACAATGTCTACCTCTGGTATATCTTCTAAAAGTTTGCTTCTTTGTGTTTCATTCATATCTATATTATAAAGTTGCTTCATAATTCTAACCGCATCTTGGTTAATCTGACTTCTAAGCTGGGTTCCTGCAGAATAACTTTCAAATGTATCACTTGCTAAATGTTTTCCAAGTGCTTCAGCCATTTGAGACCTACATGAGTTATGTACACAGATAAATGCTACTTTTACTTTTTGCATATTGCTTTTTCCATATCTTTCTTTGAAAGCATTCTTCCTGATGAAATAACCTTTTCATCGACCATCAGCGCAGGCAAACTCATGATACCATACTTCATTTGTTCTTTAATATCTGTTACTTTATCAAGGGTTGCATCAAGGCCTTGCTCTTTAATAATCTCTTCTGCATAACCATACATCATTGTACATTTTGAGCAACATGCCCCAAACACTTTAATATTCATATCCCTATCACCTTTCCTATTTACATGATTAAAAATGAAAAAGCATTAAATCCATAACCAATCATCATGATACCTATTACAACAATCCCTACAAATATAGTAAGTAACTTGGGCTTGATTACATTTTTTAGCATAATGATTGATGGTAAAGATAATGCTGTTACTGCCATCATAAATGATAAAACTGTCCCTAGCCCTACCTCCTTATAGAGTAAAGCCTCTGATATAGGTATGGTTCCAAAAATATCCGCATACATTGGAACACCTACGAGTGTAGCAATAAGAACTGAAAAGATATTCTCCTGACCTAAAACTGCTGAAATTACCGATTCAGGTATCCAGTTATGAATTAATGCGCCTATTCCTACACCTATTAGTACATACTTCCATACTCTCACAAAAATTTCTTTTACTTGGTCTTTGGAGTAACTTAGTCTCTCTCTCTTTGTCAAAGTAGGGAGTGTAATATCTATTCTCCCTTCCACATGTTCAAAGACAAAAGGCTCTACGTACTTTTCTAATTTCAGCTTACTAATAATAGTTCCACCTACTACAGCTAAGATAATCCCAACGATTACATAAGCCATGGCAATATTCCATCCAAAAATACTGGCTAATAATAACACCGATGCCAAGTCTACTAATGGAGAAGATATTAAAAATGAAAAGCTCACCCCTATTGGTAATCCTGCTTGTGTAAACCCTATAAAAAGTGGAATACTCGAACAACTACAAAATGGAGTAACTGTTCCTAATAAAGCACCCATAACATTCCCGGCAATACCATTAAATCTACCTAGAATCTTTTTAGTTCTTTCGGGTGGAAAATAACTCTGAATATAAGAAATTATAAAAATTAGTGCTGCTAACAAAATAAAAATTTTTATAGTATCATATACAAAAAAGTGTATACTACCGCCTACTCGTGTTGCCATATCCAACTCAAATACATCTTCTACTAGCCATTGTATCAAATTATATAACCACTTCATCTGGAGCAACTGTTCATTGAACCATTCAAACACCATTACCCCTCCTCTATCTTACAACTACATTGTTCTTTATGTGATAATAGTTCATCCATAAATTCTTTATACTCTGTCACTTTAGTTTCATTAAGTTTATATTTCATCCATATCCCATCTTTTCTCGCAAGAACAAGATCACATTGTGTAAGCATCTTCATGTGATAGGATAAGGTTGGCTGTGTAATATTCAATCCTTCTAAAAGGTTACATGCACAAAGTTCACCACAAGAAAGCATATCTAAAATCCTCAATCTTGTTTCATCAGCTAGTGCTTTGAGTAAAGGGACATACTCACTATAACTATATTTCATCATCATTCCTCCTGTGTATAAAACACATAGATAACCATCTATATATCAATATATTATCCAACATATAGATAAATGTCAATATGTTTAAAATATCTATCTTTAAAACTTTGTTTATAATAAAAATATATCATTACATAGTATCTCTAATAAGTGCTATATTTCTATCCTATCCCATAATATAATTTAATCATTTTTGCACTCTATAAAAGCCATCCTAAAATGTTATTTTTAGGATGGCTTACTCTATTCTCTTTATTTTTTTATATAGTCTACTTAAATTGATAAAATCTTATTTCCTGCTTTTAGAGCTTCTGTCAATGGAATCCCCATTCCAATCACCTCTATACCTTGATTTATTAATTCTGCTTCTACACCATATCTAGAAGCACATGTTGCACATGCACGTACTTCTACGCCTGCGTGCTTAGCCATTTGAATTTCTAACTGAATATCTTCATCTATAGCTGTAAGTTGAGCCGATGGCCCCCATATAATCACTTCTACTTCTTCCCACCATCCTTGAAGTTTTGCATTTTTAGCATACATAAATACCATATGCAAGGCTACTTCTTTGTCTCTTGTTACCCATAGTACTGTTAGCTTATTATTCTCCATAATCCCCTCCATAAGTAATTTATTATAATTGATCTTTTTTCATGATATACATGGCATCATCAGCTTGTTTTAATATTGTATCTAGGTACTTCTTCGAAATTTTAAAGTTTTCTGTATAGGTATACCCCCAGTCAATATCTACATGACTTTGTTCCTTAGATTCAAGAGGTATCTTCCTTATTTCATTCTGTAGTAATTTCATTTTAGAAACAATCTGATCTTTTGGGTAATTCACTAATACTATTACAAACTCATCCCCACCTAAGCGAATAACAGAATCTTGGCTTCTTATATTTTTCTTAAATAGAGAGGCGACTTCTATTAATACATGATCTCCTGTTTCATGTCCCATTGTATCATTAATTTTCTTAAATGCCTTTAAATCTACCATAATAAATGCTACTTGCTTCGATACTTCATTATTATTGTGATAAAGAAAACGGAATTCTTCTAAATATCTTCGGTTGTATACTGAAGTGAGCGCATCCTCATAAATCTTACGATAGGTATCTGTTATAAGTTCAATAATTGTTTTATCTCCTTCAGCACTCATTCCAAACTTTTCAAACAGTGAATGATCTGCAACTCCATTAACAATTTCTAATATTAACTCATGGACCTTTCCCGTTTCATCCACTACCTTAACAGGTCTTGAAACAACGTGATAAACTTCATCATCTCGAAATTCGTATTTTTCTTTTGGACTTCCTGTTAAGAGAGCATTCATACTTGTACAATTCTCACAGCGTGCTTCCTTATTCCACATTTTATAACATTGATGTGTCTTCTCTATACTCTTTGTCTTTGCCCTAAAGGACATTACCTTTGTTTCCCTAGTGTCAACAAGACGAACTACATCAAAAAACGGTTCCATATATTGTATTGCTTCTTTTATTTTATTTATATTTTGTATTTCTATCATTTTTATAGTATCCTCTAGTCAAATTCCATATTTATGGTTATATACTGAACGCCTTTATATTTAACGGTTAAGAACTAGACATTTTATATTATTTATGTATTCTATTTATAAACTTATTATTTTTATTATACTAAACCTCACGATTGCATACAACTTATGATTATTTACTTCTATCCTACTTATTGTATTTTTAAGTATTAAGCTATGGTATCTATATGATGAAATGATTATATATGGTATTGAACCTCCCAAATACATATTACTTCAAAGTACTAGAAATATTAAAAAGCATAAATCCATGTAGATTTATGCTTTTTAATACTCAATATTCTTATTGCTCTTTTTAAAGTGATAAAATGGTTTTTTATAAATAATTTTTTCAATTGCTTACATAGAATTCCATCATATCATCTAATCTTAGACAGCCAAGTTTCTTAGATTCATATGATCCACAATCAATTCCTATTTTATCATTATATTGTTTTTCATCATCCTCTATATAGCTATACCATATTTTATGTTCATTACATAGAGACTGGGTAAAAGTATGACCAAATATAACTGTTATATCTTTTCTACAAGGGGCCTGAGTAAACTCATCCCTTATCCAAATCATATCCCTTCTACTTTGTTGATCTATAGCCTTTTCCAATTCATACTCACCAAAAGCACGAATTCCACCATGTACTAGCAAGAACTTTCTATTATTCACTTCTATGAATTTATATAAAACAGCCTGTGTTAAAAAATCTTTAATTTTTTCTTTTTCTTCTACTTTTAGCCTATTATATTGCTCTAATGTTACCTGCCCACCATTACAATCTCTTAACCAATTATTAAAGATTTTTTCTTCTCCCGTATATAGACTAAGCATCATATCTTCATGGTTACCTATAATAAATTCTATATTGGGATGCTCCATTGCTAATTTAAGGGTCTCTATAGACTTTTCTCCTCTATCTATTAAATCCCCTAGTATATATAATGTATCATCTACTTTTAAATTTATCCTTTCTAGCATTTTTTCAAATAATTCTAATTCCCCATGTATATCACTCATGACATAAATCATGGCTTTATCCCCCTTACACTATGCAATTATATATTGTAGTATATTTTTAAAATACATTTACTTTAATATATCATATAAATTTTTATAATGCATTATTTCATAACTTGTATCAATTTCTTTCCACTGGTGATGGTTCAATCCATATACTCTCAAAACTAAAAGACAAGGATTTTTTAAGAGTGAACCCCTAAAATATTTACTCTCCAATTATTAAGTAATGCCATTCGCTAGACTACGTTACGCTCATGATAGCTAGCGTCATATACTTTCCAAAGTCATATTGCTCACACTCAATAATATTACAAAAATCATGTAATATTACTGAGTGCACAGGCTTCGCCCTATGCTGACAAAATAAAAAAGTTCCAAATGAGAGCTAGCTCTCATTGGAACTTTTTTATTTTGTCAGCGCGTTGCTAGTAGCTTTCGCGACTATTCAAACTCAATAGTTGCTGGTGGTTTGCCTGTGCAGTCATAGAGTACACGGTTAACACCTTTAACTTCGTTTACAATTCTTGTTGTTACTTTCCCAAGTACTTCCCATGGAAGGTCAGCTGATTCTGCTGTCATAAAATCACTTGTTGTTACTGCTCTTAATGCGATAGCGTAATCATATGTTCTTTCGTCACCCATTACACCTACTGAACGCATGTTTGTAAGAGCTGCGAAGTATTGACCAATTTCTTTGTCGATACCTGCATTTTTGATTTCTTCACGATAAATCCAGTCTGCATCTTGTACAATGCGTACTTTTTCTGCTGTTACTTCACCAATTATACGGATACCAAGACCTGGGCCTGGGAATGGTTGACGGTATACTAAGTATTCTGGAATTTCAAGTTCAAGTCCTGCTTTACGTACTTCATCTTTGAAGAGAAGACGAAGTGGCTCGATGATTTCTTTGAAATCTACACAGTCAGGAAGTCCACCTACGTTGTGATGTGATTTGATAACAGCTGATTTACCAAGACCGCTTTCGATAACGTCTGGGTAAATTGTTCCTTGTACTAAGAAGTCTACTGCACCAATTTTTTGTGCTTCTTCTTCGAATACACGAATGAATTCTTCACCGATGATTTTTCTCTTAGTTTCTGGATCTTCTACACCTTTTAATTTTTCGTAGAATCTTTCTTGTGCATTAACACGGATGAAGTTAAGGTCATAGTTACCTTCTGGTCCGAAGATTGCTTCTACTTCATCACCTTCATTTTTTCTAAGTAAGCCATGGTCTACAAACACGCATGTTAGCTGTTTACCAATTGCTTTTGAAAGCATAACTGCTGCTACAGATGAATCTACACCACCTGATAATGCACATAATGCTTTTCCGTTACCTACTTTTTCACGAATAGCTTCAATTGTTGTTTCTACAAATGAATCCATTCTCCAGTCACCTTTGCAACCACAAATGTTGTTTACAAAGTTAGCAAGCATTGTCATACCTTCTTGTGTATGCATAACTTCTGGGTGGAATTGAACTGCGTAAAGCCCTTTCTCAGCATTTTCCATTGCAGCTACTGGACATACTGGTGTGTGTGCAGTAATTTTGAAATCTGCTGGTGCTGTTTCAATATAATCTGTATGACTCATCCAACAGATTGTTGAGTCAGAAACATTTTCAAATAATTTTGATGTTGTATCAACTTTTACTTCTGTTTTACCATATTCACTTACTGGTGCTGTTGCAACTTTACCACCTAAAAGGTGTGCTGTAAGCTGAGATCCGTAGCAAATACCAAGTACTGGTATGCCTAGTTCAAAGATCGCTTTATCACAGATTGGTGACTCCTTGGCGTATACGCTATTTGGTCCCCCTGTAAAGATAATCCCTTTTGGATTCATCTCTTTGATTTTTTCAATACTTAAGTTATAAGGATGTACTTCACAGTATACATTGTTTTCGCGAACACGTCTTGCAATAAGTTGGTTGTACTGTCCACCAAAGTCTAAAACGATAACTAACTCGTGGTTCATTTCTATTTCCTCCTCAGAATATGTGCTAATCTCTTGTTGTCTATATCTTTATATTACTTAACAAACTATAGCCTAGGCACCTATGTGCCTAGGTTATGTTTTCTTAGTATTCTACACTGTAGTTTGGAGCTTCTTTTGTAATATGAATATCATGTGGATGGCTTTCTTTAAGACCAGCACTTGTAATACGTACGAAAGTAGCTTTTTCTTGAAGTTCTTCGATTGACTCTGCACCTGCATAACCCATACCAGCACGTAATCCACCCATCATTTGGAAGATTGTATCTGCCACGCGACCTTTATATGCAACACGTCCTTCAACACCTTCTGGAACGAGTTTTTTCGCATCATTTTGGAAGTAACGGTCTTTACTTCCGTTTTCCATAGCTGCAATAGATCCCATACCACGGTATACTTTGTATTTTCTTCCTTGGTAAAGTTCTGTAGCTCCTGGACTTTCTTCACAACCAGCAAGCATTGATCCCATCATACATACGCTTGCACCTACACCAATTGCTTTAACGATATCTCCTGAATATTTGATACCACCATCAGCAATAACTGGTACACCGTAAGGTTTAGCTGCATTTGCACAATCTTCTACTGCTGTGATTTGAGGAACACCTACACCTGCAACAACACGTGTTGTACAGATTGAACCTGGTCCAATACCTACTTTAACTGCGTCTGCACCTGCTTCAATAAGTGCTACTGTAGCTTCTGCTGTTGCTACATTACCTGCAATAATTTGAAGGTCTGGATATTTTGATTTAATAAGTTTAACAGTATTGATAACACCTTGTGAGTGTCCATGAGCTGTATCTACTGTAATTACGTCAACTTTTGATTTTACAAGAGCGTCTACACGTTCAAGAACATCGCCTGTTACACCAACAGCTGCACCAACTAAAAGTCTACCTTGCTCATCTTTTGCTGCTTGTGGATAAAGAATAGCTTTTTCAATATCTTTAATTGTAATAAGTCCTTTTAAGTTACCTTCTTGATCTACAATAGGTAATTTTTCGATACGGTGTGTTGAAAGGATTTCTTTTGCTTTTGCAAGATCTGTTCCTTCCTCTGCTGTAATAAGGTTTTCACTTGTCATAACTTCTTTGATTTTACGATTATGATTTGTTTCAAAACGTAAATCACGATTTGTAATAATACCTACTAATTTTGTACCTTCGGTAATAGGAACTCCAGAGATTCTGTATTTTGCCATTAGTTCATTTGCATCATATACATAGTGGTCTGGTGTTAAGAAGAATGGATCTGTAATAACACCATTTTCAGAACGTTTAACTTTATCAACTTCTTCTGCTTGTTGGCTAATAGACATATTTTTGTGAATGATACCTATTCCACCTTGGCGAGCAATTGCAACAGCCATACGTGTTTCAGTTACAGTATCCATCCCTGCACTCATGATTGGAACGTTAAGTGTAATTTTTTTAGTAAGCTGTGTTTGAAGTGATACTTGATGTGGTAATACATTTGAGTAATTAGGTACAAGTAAAATATCATCAAATGTAATGCCTTCTTTAATAATTTTTGACATGTGAAGTTCCTCCTAGTGTTTGTTGTAATAATAGACGATATAAAAAAATTCCTCCAGCGTGCTTAGAGGAATGTACAGGCAACCAGCAACTTATGTTAACCCTATAAGCTACAGTATACCTTATTAACTTCCTCGTAGTCCACTTATTTACGGTAAGTGGGTAGATACTCTCGGCCCAATTGCCAAGTATATACGAAAAATGTTGTTTCTGTTTTTATTATCGACTATTATAGCATATCCTTTGTAAAAATGTTAGTAGTGTTTTTTAATATAATAATAACAAGTTTATACAAGAAAAATATGGACTATATACAACTAGTCCATATTTTTCTTAAATTTTTCAAACTATTCTTTTTATTAACCTCTATATTTAAAAACTTTATTAGGCGCTTGTTTGTACATAAGATTTAGCATTTCTTCATTTGGTGTAATAAGAATTTTTTGTAATTGACCATCTTTTGGGTACATAATCGCATAAGTTTCTTTTGTTCCATTACCATCACTTGCATTAATTACTTTTTGACCACGTGCAAGTTCATCTTGGTGACGTTCATCTTTAATACTAGCCATAGCATTCATCTCTTTTAAATCTAATTCTATAACACGTTTTCTTTTTTCTTTATTATAGATTACATCAATATCTAAAAGATTATTAGTTAAACTATATTCATGCTCTTTTTTTAATTTACTTGATAAAAATGTTGCTAACCAAAGTACTGCTAAAACTAAGATTGGTGCCATAAAAATAGGAAGTACAAAAAATAAAATTAAAGATACTAAAACTGCAACAGTCCATATAATTCCTTTTTGTGCTTTATCATTTTTACTCATTGTCATCGGTACTAATTGCTCTTTAAAAACATCACCCATTACTGTTTCTCCTTTTATTTTACTATGTTTTTTATTATTTTATTTTACCATAGCTTTATATTTTTTTCAAATTACTCTGCCTTTACAATTTGTCGAAATAAAGATGTTAAAAAACTTAAACTTTTTAAAATTAATGTCGTAAAATCAGTAATTTTATACTATAATATAAGAGATGTTTAATATCTAAATATTTTTAAGGGGAGTAGTCATGTCCAAATTTACAATGGAAAACGATCAATTTATCAATAATTATTTACATAGACATCTATTGATTATAACCACATTTACGTTACTACTTATTTTTCTTTATACTTTTAATTCAGCACTGTTTATATCAACCAGTAAGTTTATTATGTTTGTTATGGCAATCTATTTACTTATTAACTCACTTTCAACTAGACATATCACTCAAAACCCATTTCTTTCATATACATCTATATTTTATGGTGCCATTAATACATTACAAGGACTTCAATTTATTTTGACTTCTATTTTAGGCGTAAAAGTCAATAGCTACTACCTATCTATGGCAACTTATCATGCTGGGCGATTAAGCTTTGCTTTTATTCTCGTATTGCTTGCCTATTATTATGTACATCGTAAAGATCAATTAGAACGGGTAAGTTGGTACCTCATGGTAGTATTTATTCTTACTTGTATTGTAGCAATCCCTGCCATGATGACAGACAACTTTATTCTATTTATTAAAGGAAATTCTCTAGGTGCACTTTTCTTTAATTTACTAACTAATCTCTTTACACCTGTTGCACTCTTTATAACCTTTAAAATTTTATTTCCTTTACGCCACCAATTTCCATATACGCATAAATTGATTATGATTATCTTTTTAGTACTTGCTAGTATTATGGAACTTATTGATTTCTTATATTTTGAACCCTTAACTGCACCCCGTATTATTCCATATCTTTTCAAAATCTCTACACTTTACCTCTTTATCATTGGTCAAATTGATTGCTGTATTTTAAGACCTTTTAAAGAACTATATTCTGAACATAAGATACATGAAAAAGATATAGAAGACACACATAAAGAACTTTATCAATATTCTATCTACGCTAAACAACTAGAACATAATTTAAAAGCAAAAACGACTCATTATGAACGTATACTAAGCTTATTTCCTGAGCCATTTCTTCTTTGTATAGATGATAAAATTTTAGATACGAATCAAGCTGCTTTAGATCTTTTCCATTCTGTTAATAAACATGATTTAACAGGAAGTAGCTTATTAAGTTATTTGAAATTAGATGATGATTTGTTAGAAGCCTATAAACAACTTCCTGCTCATCCCGGTAGCCTTCTAAAAGGTGAAACCTCTCTTATTACTTTGAATAATGAAATTTACGACATTGAGTATTTGTTTACAACTACATATTTGCATGAATCTATAAATATAGTATGTATTTTGCGTAACATTACAGAGAAAAAGCAAAAAGCATTAACAGAAAAAGCTCTTGAAAAACAAAACTTAAAACTAAGCTACTTTTCTAATATTTCTCATGATATTAAGATGCCTATTAATATTATTTATAGTGCACTTCAAATGCAGTCTCATGCTACTACATTGACTGAATGCTTACATTATACTGATATGATGCAAGCCAATTCTCTTAGATTACTCAAATTAATTAACAATATCTTGGATGTCACCAAACTTGAAAATAACATGATTAATTTCGCTCCACAAATATTTAATGTAGTCGATGCCGTGGAAACGCTTTGTGAAATGTCTTATTTGTATATGCAAGAAAAAAATATTACGTACGTTTTTGATACTGACTTAGACGAGAAATTTATCCGTACCGATGCTGCTGCATTTGAACGTATTATTTTCAATCTACTTTCTAATGCCATTAAATATACACCTAATAATGGTGAACTATTTATTGCGATAATAGATTTAAATGAAAACATTGAAATTCATATCAAAGATTCTGGTATTGGTATTGCATCTGATAAAATAGATAATATTTTTGATAGATTTATCACTGCTGACCAAGGTACTAGTTCTAAAGAACATAGCTGCGGCATAGGCTTATCTATAGTAAGGGATCTTATCCACCTCATGGGAGGATCTATTCACTGTGAAAGTGTATTAGGTGAAGGTACTACTTTTATCATTCAGCTACCTACTCCTACTTTAGGGGATATAGAAATCGATTATCCTTACCAAGCAACTTATACATCACATAACATTAAAATTGAGTTCTGTGATATTGCTTAAGTTACATGTACATAAGGAGGTTATAACTTGGATTTTCTAATGATGCTTAAAGCGGGCATTCTTGGAATCGTAGAAGGTCTTACAGAGTTTTTACCTGTTTCTTCAACTGGTCACTTGATTATTTTTTCTAATCTTATTGACTTCTATAAGCACTCTGATAAAGCCTTTGTAGACTTATTCAACATGATTATTCAATTGGGTGCTATCCTTGCAGTAGTCGTTTATTATTGGAAAAAGATTTGGTCTACTGTGACTCACCTTTTTCCATCATCTAAAACGCCTTTAGCTGAAAGTGGATTATATTTCTGGGGTATGATTCTTATTTCATGTATTCCAGCAGCTGCTATTGGTCTTCCTTTTGATGATATGGTTCAGCAGTATCTTTTTAATCCTCCTGTTGTAGCCTGTACCCTATTCTTTGGTGCACTCTGGATGATTTACGCTGAAGGTAAATTTAAAGGAAATACAATTACACCATTATCTGCTACACCTGTTACACCAGGAAAAGCATTATGTGTAGGACTCTTCCAAGTTCTCTCAATTATTCCTGGTATGTCTAGGTCTGCTTCTACTATCATTGGTGGTTGGGCATGTGGTATGTCTACTGTAGCCGCTGCTGAGTATTCTTTCTTCCTTGCTATTCCCGTGATGGTAGGTCAAGCTCTTCTTCACTTTATTAAGCTTCTTAAAATGCCTACACCGCTTAATGCGAGTCAGTGGGGAGCCTTAGGCGTAGGATTTATTGTATCCTTTATCGTTGCCTTACTTGTCATTGATGCCTTCTTAAGCTTCCTTAAGAAGAAACCAATGCGTTACTTTGCTTTCTATCGTATTATCTTTGCATTTGTTGTGCTAATTGCCGGTCTATTTGGTCTTCTTGCTATTTAGACAGTACATATTAATAAGTCCCCAAGCAATACCATCTCCATAAAAGAGGCAAGAGCTAACACTTTCTATAAGTGTTCTCTTGCCTCTCATATTTATTCTAACTATTCTTACTATCTGCTACTCATCTTAGCTATTGGTATCTATATTCTTGCGTCTAAGTTCTTCTATCATCATCTCATATTGTAAATCTCCAAGTCCATATTGAGAAAATGTTGTTAACAATTCCCTTAATAATTCCTTTGTATCTTTATTGATGTTTTTGATAATATATCTACTTATTTCACTTGTTTCATCCCTATACTCTAAATATAACTTAACCATTTGATAGGTAACAGGTAATAGCTCTAGAGCTGGCATTTTGCGCTTACATACTATATCTCTATATCGTTCTAGACTTCCTTCTAATTCAAGCTCATAAGCCTCTGGTAATATTTCATCCATACTTTCGCAAGCCATACACAGCAACAAATCACCTGTATAACTTATTTGTTCTAAAAAACCTATTACTGTCAACATATTGATTTGGCAAAACATATCGTCGCCAAACCATAAGACTATCGTATCAAACTTCTCTTTAAATAGCGGTTCTAATGGTTTGAGTACAATATCTTCATACTGTTCTTTGGTTCCCTTTAAAGACCTTACTCTATTCTTGATAAAGGCCTCACTAAATATGACTTCATCAGCTTCTCCCCAGCACATGGCTTCATTAAATGAGATATATGTACACCCTTCTCGCATTTTACCTTCTCTTTGAAACCGTTCTAACATACAACCGCCATTTAGTATATGTAATACCTTACTAGAGTACTTTGCCTCTACGTCTTCTTGAAGTTTATCAATTACATAAGTAGTGATCATTTTTTCTTTCATCCCTTCATCTGGATTAGTTCCAACATACTTAGAATAGTATCTAGAAATAGGTCTTCTTTTTTGTCTATATTCATAAGGTGAGATGCCATAAAAAGTTGAAAACGCTCTTGAGAATGCTTCTTGAGAGGAGTAGCCATATTGATATGCAATATCTATAATTCTTAAATTGGTATTACATAAGGATTCTGCAGCATATTGCAATCTCTTTTTTAAAATATAACTTTTTATGGAAGTTCCTATGCTCTCCTTAAAACATACTGAACAATAATAAGGTGAATAATTAACATGCTGAGCAACATTTGTTAAAGAAATATGGTCGGTTATATGTTCATCAATATACTTCACCATTTGCCTAATATCCAATTCTTTCATGTCATCCCTCCTCTTTGCTGTATTGTATATAATTTAGACTCATCTTATATGATATTACTTGTGATTATTAATCACTTTATTCAGATTCCTAATATCCAAAAATATTCGGCCCCTCTATTCCCTTTCTCTATCCACTCTGTAATCGTTGTAAAGAATTTATCTACTGATGCATTATCCTCATAATCTGCTCTACATCTTTTCTCAATTTCTTGCCATTCTAAAAGAGTTATCTTTTGATCACCATAGTACGCATACACTTTAAAAATATCATCAAAATACGGGCTAAGTACACCTATTCCATCTTCTTCATCTGCAAAATATAAAGAGTCTTTTGACCAATGTTGCTTAGGATAAGAATGTGCATAGGCTATTTCATAGGTATCTCCACCTATTACTTTATCTGGTGTAAATACTCTTAATTCTACCATTTTATCTTCCCCCTTATTATATTACTAATATAATTTTGCTATCTCTCAATTCGTCCTAAGATATATTTTATAGTAAACATTTCTTTACCACATGGTATCACTTCTGAATCATTTATACAATTACTCATTCTCTAATCTAAATGATTGCACAAAAAAAGGACTGTATTATACAGTCCTTTTACTTTTATTACATCATACCCATTCCGCCCATGCCTGGCATTCCGCCACCTGCTGGCATAGCTGGTTCATCAGATTTGATATCTGCAACGATACATTCTGTTGTAAGGAATGTAGCTGCTACAGATGTTGCATTTTGAAGTGCACTTCTTGTTACTTTAGTTGGGTCAATGATACCACCATCGATCATATTAACATATTCTTCTGTAAGGGCATTGAAACCAACACCTACTTCTGAAGCTTTAACTTTGTCAATGATTACAGCTGCTTCAAGACCTGCATTTGCAACGATTTGACGAAGTGGTGATTCAAGTGCTTTTAAGATAATACGTACACCAGTTTTTTCATCACCTGTTGTTTCTTCAAGAAGTGGTTCTACTGCTTTAATGATGTGGATGTATGTGCTACCACCACCTGCAATGATACCTTCTTCTACAGCTGCACGTGTAGCTGCAAGAGCATCTTCAATACGAAGTTTTCTTTCTTTCATTTCTGTTTCTGTTGCAGCACCAACTTTAATAACTGCTACACCGCCTGCAAGTTTAGCAAGGCGTTCTTGAAGTTTTTCACGATCGAAATCTGAAGTTGTTTCTTCGATTTGACGACGGATAAGACCTACTCTATTAGTGATTTCTTCTTTATTTCCAGCACCATCTACGATTACTGTATTTTCTTTTGTAATTTTAACGCTTGCAGCACGTCCAAGTTGTGCTACTGTAGCATCTTTAAGATCAAGACCTACTTCTTCAGAAATTACTGTACCACCTGTAAGTGTTGCAATATCTTGAAGCATTTCTTTTCTTCTATCACCAAAACCTGGAGCTTTAACAGCTACACAGTTGAATGTTCCACGAAGTTTGTTTACTACTAATGTAGCAAGTGCTTCACCTTCTACATCTTCTGCAATGATAAGAAGTTTTGCTCCTGATTGAACGATTTGTTCAAGAACTGGTAAAATTTCTTGGATGTTTGTGATTTTCTTATCTGTAATAAGGATGTATGGATTTTCCATTACAGCTTCCATTTTTTCTGTATCTGTAACCATGTAAGCAGATAAGTATCCACGGTCGAATTGCATACCTTCTACAACATCAAGTTCTGTTGTCATAGTTTTTGATTCTTCTACTGTGATAACACCATCATTTGATACTTTTTCCATAGCATCAGCAATTAAGTTACCTACTTCATCATCACCAGCAGAGATTGCAGCAACTCTTGCAATATGTGTTTTGCTATTTACTGTTTGGCTCATACCTTTGATAGCTTCTACAGCTTTTGCTGTAGCTTGTTGCATACCACGACGAATAATGATTGGGTTTGCACCAGCTGTAATATTTTTAAGACCTTCTGTAATCATTGCTTGAGCAAGTACTGTAGCTGTTGTTGTACCATCACCAGCAACGTCATTTGTTTTTGTTGCAACTTCTTTTACAAGTTGTGCACCAATGTTTTCAAATGGGTCTTCTAACTCAATTTCTTTAGCAATAGATACACCATCATTTGTAATAAGTGGAGTACCATATGTTTTATCTAATACAACGTTACGACCTTTTGGTCCAAGTGTTACTTTTACTGCGTTCGCTAATTGATCTACACCTGATTGAAGTGATTGTCTTGCTTCCATTCCAAAACGAATTTGTTTTGCCATTTTTAGTACCTCCCTGTGCTCTTTCTATATAATAAAGATTAATTATTCAACGATTGCTAAGATATCGCTTTGTTTAACGATAATATACTCTTCTTTATCTAAAGTTACATCTGTGCCAGCGTATTTTGAATAGATAACTTTGTCGCCTACTTTTACTTGCATTTCAACTTTTTCACCGTCCACGATTCCACCTGGACCTACTGCAATAACTTCAGCTTCTTGTGGTTTTTCTTTAGCGGCACCTGTTAAGATAATACCTGATTGAGTTTTTTCTTCAGCCTCTAAATGTTTAAGTACGACTCTGTCGCCTAATGGTCTTAAATTCATAAAAATACCCTCCTTCTATAGATAAAGTATATGATTTTTTAATTGTTAGCACTCACCTATCTAGAGTGCTAATTACATCTATAATATTATGCCATTCTCTCAAAGATTGCAAGTCTAAATTTAATTATTTTCTAATTTATTTACTACAATTTTTCATTCTTACTATGGCTTCCTTTAATTCTCTTATTCTTTCGTGAATTTTTTATGTTTATATCTATTTTTAATAGATATAACTTCTGTAAAAACATAGGTATTCTGCTAGGTTTTGAATAAAAATCTACTTTTATTAGAAAGCGTAGACCTTATTCTATATTTACATATATGATTAAGCTATCTCATTACTTATTTATATAAGTTGTTCTCTCTACCATAGAAGAAGAGATACTGTTGTGCATAGCCTGCTAAGTCACCATAGTACTCTCTTGCAAAAGTTTGAATCGCCTTTAAAGAAATTTCCTTCCCTTCAAAGTACATACCTTCTATAACACGCTTAATCCATACATCTGTAGGGAACAAATCCATTTTACTGTAGGCAAAAAGTAAAATACAATCGGATACCTTAGGTCCCACTCCCTTAATTTGCATAAGCTTCTCTTTTGCCTCACTAGCAGATAAGATATAGAGTTCATTAAGATCTACTTCACCACTTGTTACTTTCTTGCAAGCATCTACAATATAAGGTGCTCTAAATCCTACCTTACATTCTCTAAGTTCTTCCTCTGTAGCTCTTAAAAGTTGCTCTGGTGTTGGAAAGGTATAGTAAGTCTTATCAGTATCATGGTCATAACCAATCTCATCACCATAGCGTTCTGTAATGTTAGCAATACATTGCTTGATATGAGGAATTGCTTTATTTTGAGAAATGATAAATGAGATAAGCATTTCCCAAGGATCTTGTTTTAATATACGGACACCGTAACCAAATTCTATCGCGGCTTTCATATAAGCATCCTTATCAGATAACGTTTTACTTATTCCTTTATAATCCGTATCTAAATCAAAGTATGCTTTCCAAATCTCATCAAACTCACCTACTGTTGTATGATGGATCATAAGATTATTACTACCTGGCTGCTGAACTAACTTAATGCGCTTTTGCTTAGCTATAAGGATATAACTATTTTCATTAATTTGTTCAAACCTAAAAACCTGTCCACTTTCTAATATCTGTCCAATATCAAAACACTCTACTTGTTCTACTATTAGATTACTTACCATCGACTCACATCCTTCAGTAAAATGCTTGAAAATACTTTTCATATTATTACCATTTACTACTCTTTTATCCAAAATAATCTTTTTTAAATTTGACTTTAATATTCTTAATAAGTCTATTCAATATGTTATAATAGGGCTATACCCTAAATACCATATAGAGTTGAGTTCTAGAGCAGATTAATATACTTACTTTACTCAAACTCTGTTTATTATACTATGATAGGAGACCTTTATGAAAGATAACCTTTATACCATACCTCTAACAGATGCTTTTACTGCTCATGATGAGTGCCCTTTTTGCTTTATTCATCGTACTCTTGAACAAGATGCCATTAGCTTTACTCTAGGTGCCTCTTATATGGAAGATGATATACGTGCTGAAACAGATCACCTAGGCTTTTGCAAAGACCATTATAAAAAACTTTATGACTATGGTAACCGTTTAGGTCTAGCTTTTATTTTGCACACTCATTATCAAAAGCTCGAAAAAGATTTAGATAAGCTTCTTAGTAGCACTGAGCTGCCAAGCCCTGGTTTCTTTGAACGTATGAAACGTTCAACGCCAGCTTCTTCACCTACTACAGATTCTTTACACAAACAATTAGATAGTTGCTATATTTGTGAACGTATTGACCGTAACTTTACACGTTATATGGAAACTTTCTTCCACCTTTTACAAACGAACGATGAGTTTAAAGCACTCTTCTTAAATAGTAAGGGGATGTGTCTAGAGCATTTCACTATGCTTCTTGAAATGGCACCTTCACAATTAAAAGGAGAAAATAAAACATTCTTCTTAGAAACAAGTAAAAAAATGATGAAAGAAAATCTTAAGCGTATTGAAGATGAAATTGGTTGGTTTATCGACAAAAACGACTACCGTAATGCATCTGCTCCATGGAAAAACTCACAAGATGCCCTTCCTCGCGGTATTCAGAAGCTAGCTGGCATTTATGTACAAGATGAGCCTTTCAAAAAAGCACATTAAATGCTTCTATAAAATAATCCCTAGTTACACTTCTATATAGACCTGTAACTAGGGAATTTTTCATTTACCTGCTTATTTTGTTTGGTAATGTCTAGAAGCAAATCTCCATGTGTCTTCACACATTTCATCGATATTTTTCTTAGCTTCCCAACCTAATAATTCTTTTGCTTTTGTAGCATCAGCATAACATGTACCGATGTCACCTGCACGTCTTGGAGAAATTTGATAATTTACTGGGTGTCCACAAGCTTTTTCAAAAGCTTTAACTACTTGAAGTACGCTGTAGCCATTACCTGTACCTAAGTTAATTGCTTCTACACCTGTGTGTTTGATTGCATAGTCTACTGCCGCAATATGGCCTGCTGCAAGGTCACATACGTGGATGTAATCTCTTACACCTGTACCATCTACTGTTTCGTAGTCATCTCCAAATACACTAAGTTTTTCAAGTTTGCCTACTGCTACTTGAGCAATATAAGGAAGTAAGTTATTTGGAATACCATTTGGATCTTCCCCGATTAAACCTGACTCATGTGCACCGATTGGGTTGAAGTAACGAAGTAATACAACACTCCAATCTTTGTCTGCTACATTAAGATCTGAAAGAATCATTTCTGTCATAAGTTTAGTACTTCCATAAGGGTTAGTTGTACTAAGTGGCATTGTTTCTACGAATGGTGCTTCGTTGTTCATGCCGTATACTGTAGCTGAAGATGAAAATACGATTTTTTTACAATCATATTTTTGCATCATTTTACAAAGAATTAATGTACCTGTAAGGTTATTGTGATAGTAAGTTAAAGGAATTTGTACTGATTCTCCTACTGCTTTAAGACCTGCAAAGTGGATAACTGCATCAATTTTATTTTCTTTAAATACTTGTTCTGTTGCTTCTTCATCTAATAAGTCTGCTTTGTAGAAGGCTGGACGTTTACCTGCAAGTTGTTCGATATAGTCTAATACTTCTACTTTTGAATTACATAAGTTATCTAAGATTACAACATCATATCCTGCTTCAATAAGTTGTATTGTTGTATGACTTCCGATATAACCCATACCACCTGTTACGAGAATTGCCATTTGATTCACTCCTTAAGTTTACATGAATTTTTTAATGATATTTTCTAGTTGTTCCCATTGTGCTTCCATATCTTGAACTAATTTAAATTGTGTTCTTGCACGATCTAAATTATGGTTTTCTCTATGAAGTTTGAAGTAATGGTCCCCTTCAAGGTAATCCGTTAAGAAACGCATACCACATTCTAATGTCATTACTTTTGATCCTACTAATAATGAATAGATTTCTTCTTTATCAAAGCTATCTCCAACTGCTTCTAAGAATCCTTTTGTAAAGGCTTCAAAGCGATCAGGCATAAATCTAATAAGGCTTAAATCTCTTTCATCTTCTTCTCCAGAAGTTGCACCTGTACGGATACAATCACCAAAATCATAAGCTGCAAGACCTGGCATAACTGTATCTAAGTCAATTACACAAATACCTTCATGTGTTGTTTCATCTACCATAACGTTATTAATTTTTGTATCGTTATGTGTAACACGAAGTGGTAATTTGCCCGCTTCATATAAATCTAACAGTCTTTCTGTATCTGCTTTATGATCAAGCACAAATTGAATTTCATCTTTTACAAATTCACTACGTCCAAGTGCATCTTTTTCATAAGCTGCCATAAAGTTTTTGAAACGATTCTTTGTGTTATGGAAATAAGGAATTGTTTCATATAAACTTGATGCATCAAAATCTGTTAAAAGCTTTTGGAATGTACCAAATGTCTTTGCACAGTTATAGAAAATTTCATTACTTGGAACTACATCATAAGATACTGAATCTGTGATGAATGCGTATGCTCTCCAATAGTAGCCTACTTCATCTTGAACGTAAGTTTTATTTTCTACAGTTGGAATTAATGTAAGTACCTCGCGAGATACATCTCCACCTGTTGCTTCGATTTTTGCACGTACATGATTACATACTTTCTCAATATTCTCCATAAGTTCTATAGGTTGTTTAAAAATATGGTGATTGATACGCTGAAGAATGTATCTTGTGCCATCTTCCATTGTTACTAAATAAGTATCATTGATATGCCCATTTCCTGTTGGTTCTGTACCCTTAACAGTACCTTCAAATTTAAATTTACTTACCATTTGATTAAGAACTTCTGATGTGACTTCTACTTTCATACTATCTCTCCTCCCAAAGTTTTAAAGGATAAATGCCTTGTGCTTGGAAACCTTGGATAGCTGCTACTACAACTGGTTTATCTTCTTTGTAAGTTACACCATACCATTTATCCTTTGAGTGTAATACGGTTACGGTAGCTTGATCCTTTTGAATAAGTGCATCCACTACAGAAGGTAAGAAGAATTCTGATTTAAGAGGATTATTTGTAAGCTCTCTATCTAAGAACTTTATAAACTCTTCTTCTAAAGTATTAAAGATACTTGGTGTAAATCCCCATAAATTCATAGATACAATAGAATCTTTATCTACTGGTGTCCAAGTCTCACCTTCTAAAAATTGTGATTGCCCTTCATGATAAGCAATGTGTGTACGTTCACAAATAGATTCAAGTTGGTCCCCTATACAGCTACAAACCCCTCTCGCTACATGACCGTGCTCTGTAAGTGTATTACTTAATGTATATCCTACCATTGCATAGCGGTATTTGTCATCATCTTCTGCTTCTAATAAGAAATTATAGATTTTCTTAAAGGCTTCTGGTCCATAGTAATCATCTGCATTAATAACTGCAAAAGGTTGATCTACCTTTTCTTTACAAGAAAGAATAGCATGACCTGTTCCCCATGGTTTTGTACGCTCACTTGGTGCACTATAACCTGCAGGTATATTTTCTAAATCTTGATAAACATATTCTGTCTCTATGTATTTTTCAATACGATCTCCAATAGCTTCTCTAAATGCTTCTTCATCTACTTTTTTAATAATAAATACAATTTTTTTAAATCCAGCCTGAATAGCATCAAAAATAGAAAAATCAATAATAAGTTCTTTGTGTGCTCCTACTGGATCAATTTGTTTTAATCCTCCATAACGACTTCCCATCCCTGCTGCCATGATTACTAAAATAGGTTGTTTTTCCATTGTTTCTTCCTCCCTTGGTATACTTTAAAGTATTGCTTTTTCTGGACATCCTACAATAAGCCTAGTCCCATCTGAATAACCTTCTCGTCTATCTTTGAGCTCTTGAATGAGAATATTACGTAATTGTCCTATTCTTTCTTGATACTCAGGTGTATCTATATGATTAACCACTTCATGTGGGTCATCTTTTAAATCAAAAAACTGTTCTTTGCCTGATTGGGTATACCAAATATATTTATCACTTTCTGTAACGATATATTGATTCCCCATATGACCACCTGAATGCTCACCATGAATATAAGTTCTCCAGGATGTCTTACTTTCTTTTACCTTGTCTTTAGGTTGTATTCTGACACTTTTTCCATCTACACTATCTGGAATATCCGCTCCAGCAAAATCAAGTAATGTTGGCATTACATCTCTTAGTTCAACTAAGTTCGTCGTAACTTCACCATTTCTTGGCACAAGCCAATCTGGTCCTGATAAGATAAATGGTACTTTAATGCTTCCTTGATAAGGTCTTGTTTTTCTAAACATATGATGATCGCCTAATAATTCACCATGATCCGATACAAATAAGATTATCGTATTATCATAAATTTGCTCTTCTATTAAGGCTTGAATCAATCTACCTATTTGATGATCGATATGGGTAATACATGCATAATATCCTACTTGTGCCTGCCTTAATAATTCTGGATCGGCAATACCTTCTGAAGAATCATACACTCTTCCCCATTTCTTATAGCTTTCTTGATCTGCCCATTCTCCTACATATGGTGTGGCTAGTTTTTTATCTCTATACATATCGAAATAACATTGTGGTGCATCAAATGGTGGATGTGGGCGTACAAATGAAGTCATTAAGAAGAATGGTTTTTGACGGTCTCTTCTTCTTAAGAAATCCAATGAACGATTGATTACCCAATTGGTTGGGTGAAGCTGTTCATCATACATCCAAGGTCTTGCTACCCATGAATTACATTCAATACCTGTATCTATTATGTCACAAGAAATACCTTTTTCTTCTTTTAACCAATAAAGATAATCATCTGCTACTTTTTGATTTTCATAATAAGGTGTTGATGCATAACGGTTATGATGTAAATATCCGTCATGTAATTCTATATGATGAAATCCTAGTAAATTTCTTAATGGACTCACATGCATCTTTCCGACACATTGAGTATAATAACCCGCTTTTGAAAGTTCTCCTGCTAAAGTATGTTCATAATCCCATGTTACTCCATCTTGATAGCCTACACGCTTATGATTTTCCTGAGACATTCCAGTCATAAGTGCTGCTCTAGCTGGTATACATGTTGGACATGCACTATAAGCATTCTCAAACAATATCCCCCTCTGAGCTAAACTATCGATGTAAGGTGTTTTAACATCTGGATGTCCTGCTATCCCTAGACAATCACCCCGGTGCTGGTCATCTACTATTAGTATAATATTAGGTCTTGTCATTTCATTCCCTCTCTCAAATTGATCTGAACTTACCTTTACTAAAGGAGGATTTGTTTTTTTACTTTCATCCTCTCTTATATTATAGTTGAATTAATCTGAAATTACTACTCATTAAGTAAATTTTTTTTCATTTTTTTAGTGTTTTTTACTTATATGTAAAATAAGGTATGAAAGTCTCCTTTCATACCTCTATTTGTATACCTATTTAATTCTGTTTTAACCCTTTAAACCACCTATACTAAGACCTGATGTTAGTCGTTTTTGTACCAATGCGTAGAATAACATAGTAGGTACCATAACTATTACAAGTCCTGCAAACATTGCACCCCAATCTGTTGCATACTTTTGAACTTCCATCAAGTTCTTAAGCCCTACAGGTAAAGTATATTTGTCTGGTTTAAGTACAGTTAATGCCATAATGTATTCATTCCAATAAGACATAAATGCAAAAACACCTATTGTTACAAAACCTGGTTTTGACATTGGAATAATTACCTTGAATAAAGTTCCCCAATAACCACATCCGTCAATCTGTGCCGCTTCCTCGTACTCCTTTGGAATACCTTGCATAAATCCAGTAAGAAGATAGGTATTAAACGGCATGGTTGTTGCCGCATATACAAAACATAAAACCCATAATTTATTTAATCCACCAAGATCTTTTAAAATCATAAAGATTGGAACAACAATATAATTGGAACTAATGAATAACCCTGCCATAAAAAGCATGACAATCCATTTATTTAATTTAAATTCAAATCGTGACAAAGCATATGCTACTGGTACTATTAGGATAAATAATAAGATTAATGACCCTAATGTAACCCCTATAGAATTGATGAAATAGCTTCCCATATTTGCTTTATCAATAGCATTTGCATAGTTTTGCCAATTCAGTGTGCTTGGAAGTGCCCAAGGATTTTTGAGGAATTCTGCACTTGTTTTGAAAGACGTGTAGATTACCCAAGTAATAGGCAATATGACAAGTACACTTGTTATAATAAGCACACATCGAAGTAGTGTGGTATTCATTATTCTCCCAAGGTTATGTGTCTGTTTCTTTTCCATAAGGTCACCTCCTATGCCCCTTTATTTTTAGTTAAAAGATTACTAATGATTGCAAGTGTAAAGGCGATTACAAAGATAATTACTGCAATTGCCATCGCATACCCAAAGTTTGAATTTGTAAATGCCTGTCTGTACATATATGTAAGAAGTACTTCTGATTGACTATTAGGCCCACCATCTGTCATAACATTTACAAATAAGAAACTCATATTAAGTGTTGAAGTAATGAAGAATACCATAGTTACACGAATGATACTCCAAATCATTGGAATGGTGATTTTAAAAAACTGTGTTGCTTTACCAGCTCCATCAATATCTGCAGCTTCATATAACTCAGGTGAGATACCGTCCATACCAGCCATGTACATAACCATATAGTAGCCAACTGCTTGCCATACCATAGCAATTGCTATTGCCCACAGTACCGTGCTCCCTGATCCTAACCATGGTTTTGCTAAGTTATCTAGTCCTATCCCTCTTAATAATGAATTTAAGATTCCTGTATTCGGTTCATAAATATTACTAAAAAGTACACCAATAACTACGATAGATAGAACATTGGGGAAGAAGAAAAGTACACGGTAGAAATTTTTCTCCTTAAGTTTTGTTTGTGTAAGTGCTGCTGCAAAAAATAAAGATAAAAACATTGTAATAATCGTACATACGACTAATAAGAACAATGTGTTTTTAAGTGCTAACCAAAATTTGGGATCATTAAATAGCCTGATAAAGTTATCAAATCCTACAAAAGTCTTAGTTGGTGATAATCCACTCCATTGAAAAAGAGAGGTTTTAAATACATCAAACGTTGGATAAATCACAAATAAAGTGTAGAGGCATAACGCAGGTATTAATGATAGCGCAATGGCTATGTTATTGCGAGTACGTTGTTTTTTAGGCATAAGCTTTTTTAGACTGATCATATCGCTATCTCCTCCATTAAACTTAGTATTCTGGGCAAAAAAAGGAGAGGTGGCAAAAAACATACCTCTCCCGTTACTTGCTCCGATAAATTATTGTTATTTTACTACGTAATCTCTAACTGAATCAGATACACTTTCCATATGCGCTGCCCACTGTGCTCCTGTCATTTCACCATTCATAACAGATGCTGCTTGACCAAATAATTCATTTCTTGGGCTAACTTCTGTACCTTGAACACTACCAAATCTTAAGATAGATGGTTCATACCCTTGGTCAAATAATTTGTATGTTTCATAAGTTGCTGGTGATACAACATCTTTAAGTTGTTCTGCTGCATCTTTTACTGGTGGAATACCTTTAGCATTTTGTGCATTAAGTGCTACTGCTTCATCTGAATATTGGAATTTTAAGAATTCCTTTGCAAGAGCTACATTATCAGATGCTGCTGGAATAAACATTTCTTCTACTGTAGTAAATACATATTTTGTATCATTTTTATCAAATACTGGTGCAGCTGTGAATCCCCATTCAAATCCATCTTCTCTTGGAGAATCTGCCATTTCACCTTCTAACCAACTACCACATGGAATGAAAAGAGCATCTCCTTTTAACCATTGTTGTTGAGCTTGTGTATGGCTAAGTGCTACTGTACCATCCATTAAGTAACCACCTGTTGCAATCTGAGCAATTTTATCCATTGCTTCTACAATACCTGGTTGTTCCCAAGCACCATCTTCATAGTTAAGTGCTTTGATAAAGTTATCTGGACCAACTTTAGCTGTAATAGCTGGTAAAAGTACAGCTTCTAAGTAACCTGGTGCAAGACCTTGGTATGTAAAGAGTGAGCGTCCTGCTTCTTTCGCTTTATCTCCAAGAGCGAAGAATTCATCCCATGTTACTGGTACATCCCAATTATTTTGTTCGAATACTGTTTTGTTATAGAAAAGACCTGTTGTTGAGTAATAAAGTGGTGCTAAATAAACTTTACCATCTCCATAAGGTTGTGTTGCTACGTTATCAATAAATCCTGGTAACATTTTATCTTTAATCTCAGAATCCGCAAATACGTCTGAAAGATCTGCTAAAAGTTTATCTTTTACTAATGCATCTGTAATACCTGATTTATTAGTTGATGGTAAGTAGATAAAGTCTGGTGCATTGCCTGATAATAAGTCTGGACGAATGATTTCACCAATTTCAGGATTGGCATTTACTACTACATCTACATTTGGATTTTGTTTTTCAAAAGCTTCTGCTACTGCATCCCAGTAAGCTCTACCATATCCACCTTCAAATACTGCAATATCTAATACTTGTTTTTCTGCTGAATCTGCTGGCTCTTCTGTTTTTGGAGCTTCCTGAGTTGTTTGTGTATCTGGAGTTTGACTTGGTGTCTCTGGTTGTGTCGTACTTGAACATCCTGTAAACATTGATCCCATAACTGCTGTTGCCATTAAAGTTGCAATAAATTTTCTTTTCACAGTAATTTCCTCCTTAGATGAAGCTGTTTCGCTTTTCTAATTAGATTATAGTAAACATTAGGTTAATTTTAAATAAACTTTATTTACTACGTTTTGTATAATTTTTACACTGCACTTCATATAATGGTTATGTATTTGTACATTTTTTATACTCCTTTGGATTTACACCAAAGTATTTATTAAACATCCTATTAAAATAAGATTGTTCCTCAAATCCTAATGCATAAGCTACATCCTTAACAATCATATTCTTTTCACTTAAAAGTTCCTTGGCTTTTTCCATTTTGCGTATGTTTATATAGTTAATAATATTCATGCCTGTTTCATTCTTAAAAAGCCTACTTATATAGCTCTCATTCATATTTACTTGGCTGGCTATAGAGGCCAAAGTAATCTTTTCACCAATATGCTCTTCTACATAATCCATGATTTCTACAATCTCTTTGCGATAATGTTTATCCCTCACTTGTTCCATATAAGTACAAATAGTATAAATAAGTTCATTAATCAATGCATGATATTCCTCTAATAAGGTACTCTTTCTATATTTATCAATAATATTTTCTAAGTGCTCCTTATTTTTATCTAAGTAAATGCCATAGTCTAATATAAATCTATGCAAGATATTATTTAGAATCTGCTCTACTTGTTTTTGCGGAATATAGTATTCTCTTAACTTCTCTATATAGGCTTCTAACGTATGTATTGCTTCTGCATAGCTTCCCTTTTTCATAGCACTATGTAACTGCTTTTCATAGGTACTTTTATCTTTAAATTTATAGTCTTTAAGTCCATGAACTTTTTCTTCTTTTAATACATCTTGATACCCACAGTAAAAGGCCATTCCCGCAACTTGCATACATTTTTCTATAGAGTCTACCAAGTCATGAGTTGTATAGATAGACCTGCCAATTACCCCTATAACCTTTATGTTAGTATATAGTTTAATCAAATTCTGTATCTGTAGGCTAATCTTAAGGACCTCTTGATGACTCATCTCACTTGATGTTGGCAAACTATATAAGCACCAATCCCCTTCAAATACTAAAAAAGGTTTGCCTCTCTTAGGTAGAACCTCTGATATAATATTTTGTATAGCTGTACCATAATCTTTAAGTGTTCTATCCATATTTCTTTCTTGTTCAAACTTACTTTTGATATGTTTAATCACTAAAAATTGATAGCTCTTTCCAAATGCTGCTACTGGTGGTGTAAAGGTTGTATCTTTTAGTACCTTTGGAATAATCTCTTTTATAAGTTCTTGTTCTTTTTGCTTTCCTTCTTGGTCTACTTCTTGTGTCTTCGCTACTCTTTTCTTTAACTTAGGCTGTACAGCTTCTAAGGCCTGAGCAAGTTCAGAGGAACGTAATGTTCCTTTTAATAAATAATCATGCACACCATATCTAAGGCACTCACGTGTTAAGTCGAATTCGCCATAGCTTGTAAGCATAATAATTTGTCCTTCAAACTCTCTCTCTTTAAGTGCCTTCACTAGCTGTATACCATCCATCTTAGGCATTTTAATATCTGTTATAACTAAATCAATTTCTTGATTTTCTATAATCTCTAAAGCCTGCTCTCCATCACTTACAATTTCTGCTACCCTAAATCCATAAGCTTCCCAATCTATAATCGTTCTCATACCTATACGAATAATCTTCTCATCATCTACTATTAATACGTTATACATTTAAACCTCCCCCAGTTTTGGTATATATAGTTTAACCTGTGTACCTTCTCCTATTTCACTGTTAATTTGTACGCCATATGGTTCTCCAAAGTTAATACGTATACGATCAATAACATTATTAATACCTATACCTGATAATCTAATATCCTTTCCTTCACTACCCTCCATCTGTGTGATATCAAAGCCTTTACCATCATCATTTACTTCAATAAATAGCCCTTCTTTTTCTTCTTTTATGCTTATACTAATAGTCAATAAACTTTCATCTGAACGAATACCATGAATAATGGCATTCTCAACAATAGGTTGTAAAATAAATTTTAATGTATTATAGTTCATTAATGCTTTATCTACATGTAGATCTAATTTAAAAGAATCACCATAACGTAGTTTCTGAATAAGTATGTAGTTCTTAACATTTTCTAGTTCATTTGCAATAGTTATGTACTGTGCTTTTTGAATAATTGTATTTTTTAATAGGTCAGAAAGTGCTAAAATACCTTCACTTACACTATCTGCCCCACTCATCATAGCAATCCATCTTAGAGAATTTAATGTATTAAATAAGAAATGAGGGTTAATCTGAGCTTGTAACATATTTAACTCTAGTTCTCTACGCTCTTTTTCATCCCTTGCAATCTTCTGAATCATCTCATGCATTTCATTAGTAATCTGGACATAGTTTCTTCCAAGTACTCCTAGTTCATCTGGACTATCATCTATATAAGCTGTATTAAACTTGTCCTCCATAGCACTACTAATATAACCTTTTAGCTTTTTCAAAGGATCAATAATACTTTTACAAATAATCTTAGACGAAACTATGGATAGGAAAAAGCATATAATAATGATACCCACTACACTTCTTTCCATTTCTTTAATCTCTGTTAAAAAATGATCATTAGGGATAGTAGCTATACAATCTATTCCAAATGTCTTTATACTTCCTCCTACAACAGTATAGTGGTTTTTCCCTTCTACATACTCAAAATAATCCTGTCCCTGCTTTTTAGACTCTCTATAGCTCTTTAATAATCTTTCACTAAATATATCTTCTTCTACTTCATATTGTGATGAAATAATTTGTTGGTTGTTATCTACTAAATAAACATTTGCTCCTTTTCCTAAATCTATTTCCTCATAGATTACTCTAACAGCATCCTCTTTAATAATAAGAACAATATATCCTACTTCTTTTTGGGTATAGGCTGAATTAATCTTTTTAGATAGTACAATATAGTCTTCTCCATAAATCGATTGCTTGAAACATTGTACACCCCCACCTATATGATTTATAGAGTTAACAATACTTTTTATATGTGTATCATCATTTAACAAATAGCCACGTTGATAAATGACTTCTCCTCCTAGATTAATCATTTTCATATCTCGTATATAAGGATAGGATGACATCTTTGTAATAAGCATGTCATTAATTTGATTATTCATTTTCGCCTTATCTGCATTAGTTGCTATATCATCCACTTGAAAACTACGCTGTACTAATGAATTGACCATTAATTCATTTAGAAAACCTTCATACCCTTTTAATTTGTTTTGTAGATTATCTTCTACTGCATCCATGAGCTGAACAATATAATTGGTGCTCTTCTCAATAATAGAATGTTTAGCTATGGTCGTTGATAACATCCCTACAAATAATATTGGAATTAATGAAAGTAAAAAAAATGCATATGCTAACCGTTTTTCAATAGATATATTTCTCAATTTTAATTTAAGTCGTTTACGCAAAGTATCTTCCCCCAAGTTATACATTTTTACATAAATCTATTTATATATAATTTAAATTCTTTTATACAATTATATTCACCCTTAATTATACTTTATAAGCTTAAAATTAGCAAAATTTTATTATTTTATATTTATTTTTCTATAAATTACTTATAAATCCAAAAAAGCTATAACCTAATCTTTGTTAAGTTATAGCCTTTCTCTTTTTTCTATTTACTTATTTATTTAATTTTAGATATTAAACCATTTAATGCCCATTGGTTCAAGTGTAATTTCTTGCTTATTGCCGCCCTCAAAATATACCGTTGTTATTTGTTCTTCATAAGTGTTATTAATAACTGCCATTTTCTTCGTCTCTGGATAATATGTACATTCTGTATATGGGTTAGTCGTACTCCAACTATTAAATAACGCTTCCTTAGATGCTGCAAAGTAACATGCACGTAATAACAGTCTTGTATTTTGAGCACTATATGGCAATCCTGATATATAAATGCCTCTGCCTTTACCATATTGATTAACTGCTAATCCTACATCTTCTTTTTCTATATTAAGAACTGTAGCATTTGGCTTAGCATAGATATTCTTCATACCTTCTCCAAAATCTAAAGGCTCTGTTACATCTTCTAGAAGGAAATGATCTTTAATTGGTGTTTGATTGTACTTTCTTGTACTTAGTGTAAATCCTACTTCTTTATCTACACCAAGTAAATCAGCTAACTGGAAGAAATGACCACCCTTTAAGTAAGCTGATGGTTCTCCTACACCAATAAAGCCTCCACCATTATATACCCATTCACGGATTGTAGTAATAACCTTCTCATCATTCCAATTTTCTCCGCCACTCCATGCTGTACCGGCGTCACCAGCATTAATAATAACACCCACTCCTTCTGGTATACCTTCTTCTTTAATTTGATCAAAGCTAATAAATTCTACATCTACTGCCATACCACTTAAAGCTTCAATAATTCCAATATAAGAATAAATTTGTTTGTACCATAATGCATGAGCAACCATATGTGTTTGCCAACTTCTGAGTTTACCCCAAGAGTTTAATACCGCTACTTTAAATGGTGCTACATAAGGTTTTGTTCCATTAATATTCTCATAGATTTCTCTAAATTCATTACATACATGCTCTACATACTCTACAAAGTCAGGGAACTGTGCAGCTAAGCTTAAATAACCACCATACCCAATACGGTCAACAGGCTTACGCATAATCGCGCGTCTTGCACAAAGCCAGTTTTCTCTGGCCTCCTTTACCGGATCTCCCCCTTCATGGAATGTATCTGGGAAGAAATATGGAAGGAAACGCCCTTCTGTATATTTAACATGAGGAATATCTGAAATCATACGAAGTGTTGCACCACTTCCTACAGACCCAACTACTGCATCTAACTTAATTTTTTCAAAATGTTTACCATATGGTTCTGTTCCAATCCAGTTATCACCCAAAAACATCATGGCTTCTTTACCTCTTTCATGTGCCATTTCTACACATTTAGCTGCAAGTTCACATACAAATTGTTGCTGGAAATCTAACAAATCTAAATAGGCTTTTGAAGGTACACAAAATGGTGAATTATAGTATCCTTTGTTAACAATATCTTCTGGTGTTAATTTGTAACCTCTTTCTTGTTGAAAAGCTTCTAAAGCATCTGGACTAATACTTGCACTATATCCAAACCAGTCTACAAACTTCTCCTTAGCTAAATCATTAAATACTAATGTGAAATGATAGAAAAATGTTGTGAAACGAACTACTGTACAATCTTCATTTTCATTCAACCATTCTTTAAGAATTTTAAGCATGTGGTCACGTGTTTTAGGTTTTCTTGCATCATATGGCATCTCATGAAGCTTATCGCCCCAATCATTTGTAATATGATTATACATTTGAGTCGGATCCCAAATAGCATAAGATAAAAAGCTTACTGTATATTCATGCCAAGGAATAGCATTCTCAATGGTTACTTTTCCATTATTATAAGACCAGCTTTCTTTTGCTACACGTTCCTCTGTTGTACGGTCTATAACTTCCCACCATTCTTTAGCATCATGTAATTCATCAATACGAATTTGCTGCTCAAAAAAGCCCTTTAATAAATCAATTTCTAATGTATTCCCTTCAGCTAAGGTATATTCACTCATTAAATAAAATTGTTGTAGATCTTCTTGATTACTATAAGCCCATTCTTGGTCACCTCTAGTTAAGAAGTAAGTTGTATATACTTTTTCAACTTCCTTTTTAATAGAGTCTGGTAACTTAGTACCATCACAATCTCTTATTGCATCCGCTCCCCATCTAGCAATCAGCTCTATTGTTTCTTGGTCAAATCCTACTTGTGTAGGAATTGTAACTCTTCCCATTCTCTTTGTATTTTCCATATAGGCCTCCATATGCTTCATATAGATTTATTTAGTTTATGTTCTAATCATACTGGTAATCTCTATACTTGGAAATGCAATTTATTGACCTTAATATATATTTTTTTTACTTTCTCTCGATGTAGGCTTAAAAGTAATACTAACAAGATAAACGAAAAAGAGGAATTAAAGTAAATTCTACTTTAATTCCTCTTTTATATTAAGCCGACGATCGGACTCGAACCGATAACCTGCTGATTACAAGTCAGCTGCTCTGCCAATTGAGCCACGTCGGCACTTTTCTTACTTTTTGAGCAAAAAAATAACGTGCACAGAAGGATTCGAACCCTCGGCCTTCTGATCCGTAGTCAGACGCTCTATCCAGCTGAGCTATGCGCACATGATATTAATTATATATTCTTTTATATTTGATTAAAAGAAACGTGCACAGAAGGATTCGAACCCTCGGCCTTCTGATCCGTAGTCAGACGCTCTATCCAGCTGAGCTATGCGCACATAATATTATTTTTAATCTTTTTGGTAAATATGCCCGAGACCGGAATCGAACCGGTACGAGGGTTAGCTCGCAGGATTTTAAGTCCTGTGCGTCTGCCAGTTCCGCCACTCGGGCATATTAATGGTCGCTATAGGGCTTGAACCTATGACCCCCTGCTTGTAAGGCAGGTGCTCTCCCAGCTGAGCTAAGCGACCAAAACGACCCAGAAGGGACTCGAACCCTCGACCTCCGCCGTGACAGGGCGGCGTGCTAACCAACTGTACCACTGGGCCTTGCTGAAATATGTAATTTAATAGTTTTACAGTGGGCCCTCGGGGACTCGAACCCAGGACCGTCCGGTTATGAGCCGGATGCTCTAACCAACTGAGCTAAGGGCCCTCACTGAAGCCGACGATCGGACTCGAACCGATAACCTGCTGATTACAAGTCAGCTGCTCTGCCAATTGAGCCACGTCGGCGTATTCTGTGAACTGTTGCTATTAACTTACAATGACCCATAGGAGAATCGAACTCCTGTTACCGCCGTGAAAGGGCGGTGTCTTAACCGCTTGACCAATGGGCCTTATTAAACTCCCCGAGTAGGGTTCGAACCTACGACCCTTCGGTTAACAGCCGAATGCTCTGCCGCTGAGCTATCGAGGAATACTTGATAAGTATATCATTTCACTTGAACTATGTCAAGTAATTTTTTATACTTTCAAAACTAAACATAACCATTTTTTTAACCT
>NZ_JAQIFT010000024.1:0-7918 GCF_027857615.1 Holtiella tumoricola | reverse complement strand
GTAAGTCTAGGCTTTTTCTTATCACATTCTCTTATTTAAAACTATATAGTATTGTAGGCAATTCTTCTACCCATTTCTAAACATGCTTCTTTACCTTCATCATCTGGTTCACCATTAATAATAAGGCTATCTACTACTAAGTGAGCCCCTATTGTATCGCATGCTTCCTCCCAAGTTTGCATCCATTCACCATCTCCCCAACCATAGGAACCAAATAATGCAATTTTTTTATCCACTAGACTGTCTTTGCAATGCTCAAATAGAGGTGCAAATTCAATTTCTTCAAGTTCCTCTGCACCCATAGCTGGACATCCAAAAGCAACTACATCATATTCTTTAATAAGCTCTGCACCAAATTCCATTGGTTCATATAAGGTTACTTGAGATCCCTCACTAACAGCACCTTCTGCTATTAATTTTGCCATTTCCTTTGTATTACCTGTTCCACTCCAATAAACGATTGCAATTTTATTCATACTTTCCAACCTTTCTATAACATTCTCAAGCACTTACAGTAAGCCGCTCTACTGAACGTCCTTCTTGTAATTTTCTACGATAAATCTTCGTACATCTTCTATATTTTTCAAAAGTTCTTTGCGCTTCTTGTTCATCAAAATAAACCTTCCAATAGCCTACACATTTACAATTCTTACCTTTGTTTTCAATGAAGCCTTTTACATCCTCTATTGGATACCCAAGAAACAATCCTATTTCATGTGGAAATTCCTCACAACTACAGAGTCTAGTTGCTAAATGCTTGATGCACGCATCTGTGCAATGATTTTGATAACCTTGATCTCTTAAAAAGCACTGTGCTTCTTCTCTTTTCATATCTAACTCCAATCTCTTAGGGCGATATACATATACCAAAGCACGGTCTCTCATCGTACGTAGTAATGTCATACTTACCCCTTTAGGGTTTAATACTTTATTCCATTGTTCAATTTGCTCTTTAACTTCACATTCCGAATCACATTTACAATTAAATAAGTTTCCTGTTTTCATGTCCGCAAGTGTTGGCGAACAATGTGTTACAAGTATTTCTTCTGACATTTTACCACCTCTTAATTTTGATAACTATTTTCATTTATATTAAATATGATAATTCATCTCAATTAAAATGTCAATCATTTTGATATTTTTTCTCATTTAACAAAATAGAGTTTATGTTTTTATTCACAAAAAAAGGAACAGTAGTCTATATCCACTCATATAGACTACTGTTCCTTTTTACAACTTGGTTTAATTATTTGCACAAATTTCTTGGATAAGAAAGAGGGCAATCTTCCTCATCCTAACTTAGCGTTATTAATACTGGAGGTATTAATAATCTCAATATATTTTGCATATGTTTGTACACCCTTAGAATAGCATAATTGATAATAACTTTCAATATATTTATTGATATTATTTCTCACTTAATCCTTTAATAGACTAAGAATCTCATCTAGCTTCTTAGCACCAAAATATACTTTTTCATCATTAATAATGATTGCTGGTACACTCATAATCTTATATTCATCTTTGATTGCTTTAAAGTTAGCTAGATCAATCATCTCTGCCTCTACATATTCATTTTCTATTGCAATACGTTGTGCACTTACTACTACATCTGGACACAAGTGGCAAGATAACGATACACAAATCTTAATATTAGTTGGCTTATCTAATGTTTTTATTACCTCTAATTGCTCTGATGTTATTGCCTGACCTTGTCCACCTAAATTATACAATGCTAGGATAAATGAATTGAGTTCATGTCCACCAGGTACTCCGTGGAACTTGACACCACTGTACTGGCCTTTTTCATTTAATAAGGCAACAATCGGATATTTATCTGCCTGGATAGCTTGCTCTACTTCACTATTTTCTCCACGTGCATATACTTTACATTCAATTTTTTCACCGAGCTCAGCTAAATCTAGTAGAAGATCTCTTAGCTCAATAGACTTTTGATTTTGCTCATCTACAATGGTTATGAGTGTTACTTGTTTTTCCACACGTTTTAAAATCTCTTTTATTTGCTCACATAAGGCATCTGTTAATAACTGGCTTCTACGTTTAGATATTTTTTCTATAGCATTAGAGTGATTGGCTCCATTTACTTATACTTGATTTCCCTCTACCTCCTCTGTAACGATTCCTAGCTTTTCTTTGAGGCTGCTGATATACTTCTCGGCAGATGTAGACGCTATCGCACCATCTGCAACAGCTGTTACTATCTGACGTAATTGTTTTAGTCTTAAATCACCTGCAACATATACACCTGATATTCTTGTTTCCATATGCTCATTCGTCTTTAAATAACCGTACTCATCTGTCTCTAACACGTCTTTAAACAAACCACTTTGAGGTGCATATCCAACAAAGACAAAGACTCCAAATGTACCATCCATTTCATTTGCTTTATACATAAATCTTTCCTGTGTCTGGTTATTAATAAAATGTGCATAGTTTAAAAGCTCATCTCCACCAACTTCTGTAAGTTCTGTATTAAACATCACTTCTACTTTTGGATGTGCAAGTACTTTATCTGCTATAGACTTGGCACAAGTAAATTCTGGTTCTCTGGCAATGACCGTAACCTTTTTGGCATACTTTGTTAAGAACATAGCTTCTTCTGCTGCTGCAAATCCTGCACCAATAACAAAAACCTCAAGTCCTTCAAACAATTGGCCATCACAAGTTGAACAATAAGCTACACCTCTACCTGTAAACTCACACTCTCCTTTAAATCCTAACTTTCTAGGACTTGCACCTGTAGCAATAATGAGTGCATACGTTTTAAGTTCGCCCTTATCTGTATGAATAACTTTTACATCCTTTTCAAGTTGTGTATTCATTACTTCTGCACGCATAAAATTCACCTTAAAGTCTTGTGCTTGCTTACGCATTTCTTCCATCATATGTGGCCCTTTTCCATCTCTAACACCTGGGTAATTAGCCACTTCATATGTTTTATTTACTTGTCCACCCCATTCATCTTTTTCAATAATAAGAGTTTTTAATTTTGCTCTCCCTGCATAAATTGCTGCTGCAAGCCCTGCTGGACCGCCTCCAATAATAATTAAATCATAAATAGTATCCATTTTCCTATCCTCCTTTTATCTATGTAGTACTCTATATAACTTCATAGCGTCTTTTATCTTATCGTGAAATAAGGGGGCTGTTTCATCTAACAGCCCCTCATCCATTTCTCATATTTTATTCTTATAGTTTACCTACTAAGTCTAAACTTGGTGTTAAAGTTTCAGCACCTGGTTGCCATTTAGCTGGACAAACTTGATCTCCATGTTCTGCAACAAATTGAGCTGCTTGTACTTTTCTTAATAATTCTTCTGCTTTTCTACCAATCCCTTTGTCATGGATTTCATAAGCTTTGATTTGTCCTTCTGGATTAATTACAAATGAACCTCTTAAAGCTAATCCTTCTTCTTCAATAAGTACGCCAAATGCTCTTGCAAGTTTTGCTGTTGGATCTGCTAACATTGGATATTGGATTTTTCCAATTGTTTCTGAAGCATCCGCCCATGCTTTATGCACAAAATGTGTATCTGTTGAAATAGAGTAAACTTCACATCCAATTTTTTTGAACTCTTCATAGTGATCTGCTAAATCCCCTAATTCTGTTGGACAAACAAATGTAAAATCTGCTGGGTAAAATACAAATACTGACCATTGTCCTTTAATAGATTCTGATGTTACCTCTACGAACGCTCCATTGTGATAAGCTTGTACCTTAAAATCTTCAACTCTTGTATTAATTAATGACATATCTATTCTCCTTTATATTATAAATCTTGATATTTATTTCTTTTTGATATTAGTTATCATTTGTACAACTAATAATAATTCTTATTTACTGTTTTGTCAAGTATATTTTTATATTTTTCATTCACTTTATTTCTATTAGCATACAGATAGAGTATAATACTTTTCCTGCTATGTTTTAGATCATTGAAAACATAACTTTCTTACAAAAAAAGGCGCTAGTTATAGCTAGCGCCTTTGATTACTAACAATGGAGGTTATTAGTAATGCGTATATAATGTATGTCATATGCGATATAATCATTATACTTTTTTGAAAACAGTTATCAATAACTTTATTGATATTATTTCTCACTTACCAGTCTAATAAAAACTTTTGTATATTTAAACAAACCTCATCACTTATATAATGTTTGATACCCTCTGCATCTTTTTGGGCAACTTCTTCTGATACATTAATAACCTTAGCAAAAAAATGTTCAAGCAATACTTGCTTATAATAAACCTTACGTGCTTTTTCTAAGCCTATCTTCGTTAGAGTAATACTTTTATTTTCTACACAAATAAGCTTTTGTTCTTCTAATCTTTTTATCGCACGGCTTACACTGGCTCTTGTTACTTTAACTTTCTTAGCAATATCAACCGCTCGAGTATGTTCATGTCTCATACTGATGATGTAAATAGCCTCTAAATACCTTTTATCTGCTTGATTCATCATCTCTACTCCTTCATACTTTTCTCTTGGTATTACATGTTTTTCCCACTGGGCACTCCCTACATCCACAGCCACATCCTGTAGGTGCTCCTTTTTTATGTCTATTAATAAGTTTTACAACTATAACACATACAAGGCTAAATACACCTATTCCTATTATATAATCAATCATACTCATTTCACTTCTTTCTAGATTCTTTTTTTATAACGATAGATATACATTCATCTTTTAGGTAACCTCTATACTTAAGTGAATCTAAAAGCATCCAATACCACTCTGCTTTATCTAATTGTATAATTTGTTTTTCATCTACTAAGACAATTTGTGGACATATGTCTTCTTCTAAAGATTCTATAGAAACATGATATAAGTTTTTTCTATCAATAGCACCCAATTCCTCAAGAGTATTAACCATTCTATAGACTGTTGCAATACCAATAGTTGGATCTTTTTTAATTACTTTATAATGAATTTCTTTACATGAACAACATTCATCTTCTAAAATGACATCTAATATAAGCTTTCTTTGTGAAGTTAAACGATGTCCTTTCTCGCGTAATGCCTCTATGATACATTCTCGCTTTTCTTGTTTCATTAGATCATAACACTTCCTATTACATTAACTAAAAGTGCAACAACATAAGCTGTTAGCATTTGTACGCCTATCGCTGCACCTGTAGCACGCCAAGTTTTAAGTTCACGCTTCATTGCTCCTACAGCTGCAAAACAAGGCATACATAATAAGTTGAAGATCATATAGGCATATGCTCCTGCTTTAGTTGGAATATCCTTTTTTAACGTTGCCAATGCATTTTGATCATTACCTTCAAATAAAATTACTTCAGCATATAAGTCTGCTGCTCTCTCTGCATTGTAGATACCTTCTTCAAACCCTATTTCTTCCAACTCCTCTGGACTATACTGACCAAAGTAGCTTTCTAAATATTCTGGTGTGACATCTTCGTCATAAAGTTGAGACAGTGTCACAACAACCATCTCTTTCGCTATCCATCCTGTTGCAATTCCAACGGCCGGACGCCACTCTCCAAATCCTAATGGCTTGAATATTGGAGCAACTACATTTCCTACTGAAGCTAAAAAGCTTTCATCCATTTCACACATAATACTTTGATCTTCATTCTGAGCTTTATTTACACCATTAAAGGAATCTATATTAAAGTTTGATAATAACCAAATTAGAATTGTTGAAAGAAGAATAATGGTTCCTGCCTTTATTGCAAAGCCTTTAACCTTCTCCCATCCATGAATTCCAATACTTTTTAAAGTTGGGATACGATATTGAGGAAGCTCCATTACAAAATTAGATGTACCTGATTTATATACAAACTTATTCAGTAATAGTGAAACTACAATAGCAACGATAATACTTAGCATATAGATTGAATACGTTACTAATGTTTTATTTTGGTCTGAAAAGAAAATAGAAACAAACATTGCAAAGATAGGAAGCTTTGCACCACATGGCATAAAACCAGTAATCATTGTTGTAATCTTACGATCTTTTTCTGAGTCTAACGTCCTTGTTGCCATGATCGCAGGTACTCCACACCCAAACCCCATAAGAAGAGGTATAAAAGACCTTCCAGATAATCCAAATTTACGAAAAAGTCGATCCATCACAAAGGCAACTCTGGCCATATATCCACTGTCTTCTAAGAAAGAAATTAATATGTAAAGTACAAGTACAAGTGGAATAAAGCCTATAACTGCTCCAATCCCTCCCATAATGCCATCCATTACAAGAGAACTTGCCCATGGGGATGCACTGACTACTAACCCCTCTACAACACCACTAATTGTCTCCCATATACTTTCGGCTAAACCAGCAAGCCATACACCCGGACTAGGTAATCCTTCTATAAATAAGAAGTTTTCACTAAAAGTACAAGCGAATAATAAGTACATTACTCCAGCGAAAATAGGCAGTGCTAATATACGATTGGTAAGTATTTTATCTAATTTATCTGACTTTGTTTCTACGTGTCCAATAGACTTTCTTTTAACAGTTTGATGAACTACTTTTCCAATCCATTGATATCTAAGATCTGCGATTTTAGATTCTAAATCTAACGTTTCTTCTTGTTCAAGATCTTTGATAACAGCCTCTATTTGTGCTTTGTAAGCCTTATCTAGAGTCTGCGTTACAATCTCATCTCCTTCAAGGAGCTTGATTGCTGTCCATTCCCTTTCCCTCTCATCTAAATGGCTTAACAACATTTCTATATTATCAAGACCATGTGTTATTACTTCATCAAAAACATCTAACCGTTTTATTAGCTGTGTCTGTTTTGCTACTTGCTTAGCAGCCTCTACAAGCTCATGAATACCTTTTCCACTTCTTGCTACAATGGGTATAATCGGTATACCTCCCCAAAGTTCACTAAGCTTCTTAAAGTCTATTTTGTCCCCCTTAGCTTCTACTTCGTCCATCATATTAATGGCCATTACCATTGGGATCTTTGTTTCTGCAATTTGTAAGCTTAAATATAAATTCCTTTCAATACTTGTTCCATCTACAATATTAATGACTACATCTGGCTTCTCCTTAACAATGTAGTCTCTCGCAATAATTTCTTCAGCTGAATATGGTGACAAAGAATATGTCCCTGGTAAATCTAAAATTGTAATACCTTTATCCTTCTTATATGTTCCTTGCTTTTTATCTACTGTAACACCAGGCCAATTCCCAACATGTTGTTTAGCCCCCGTTAATTCATTAAAAAGTGTGGTCTTACCACAGTTTGGATTGCCTGCTAATGCAATTGTTATTGCCATCTCCCTATCCCCCTATTGAATTTCTATTTGTCTTGCTTCTTCTTTTCTTATACTCAGTTCATATCCACGTATGTTAACTTCTATTGGGTCACCTAGTGGTGCAACCTTAATAATCTTTATTGCTACTCCCGGTGTTACACCCATATCCATAAGTCTTCTTCTTATAGGTCCCTTTGTACCTAGCCCTATAACTACACCTTCTTCTCCAGGCTTAAGCTCTTTTAATGTCATTTTTCTTCCTCCTATTCAACCATAATTTTTGACATAAGTCCTTTATTTAAAGCCACTCTTACATCTTTGACTAATACTATCATTCCACTTTGATTTTCTCCTAGAATTTGTACCTGCTCACCCTTTATAAATCCTAGATTATTTAAATGTTTCCTTATTTCATCCTTTCCTATGAACCCTACTATGGTTCTAATCTCTCCCAAACTAGCTAATGCCAAGGGCATAACACCACCTCTTTTTGATATTAATTTTCAATTTCGTACTTTTATAGTAAGTCTAGACTAACCCGAAGTCAATATACTAATTGATAAATTTTATCATTTATACCATTTTTATATTTTTTTCAAACTTTAACACGTTAATATAAAAAGGAGAGATGAACTACTTAAGTAGTTCATCTCTCCT
>NZ_JAQIFT010000023.1:0-3196 GCF_027857615.1 Holtiella tumoricola | reverse complement strand
GATCTCTGTGTTTTTTATTTAGTCTACACGATCTATTATTTTTATACCTTCTATACTATTTCTATTTAAGTCTAGTACCTATATTAGCTCAAATACCCGATTCCATCTATTGTCTAGGTCATAATGGACATTTTAATACAAAAATTAAAGTCTTTAGCTTTTTAACCATTAAAGAAATAAGCCGCTATATGCTTTTGGAATAATCCAAAAGCTACTGAGCTAAATTATATGCAATGAAGCTACCTAGTATAAAGCATAAAGCTGCTGTCACTAAACTAAATATACCATTTATAACAACTCCTGATGTAATGAGAATCGCAATAGGTGAGCCTACTACTAGTCCGATAATTGCCCAATATACCAGTGTCTCACATCGCTTCAATAGGAACTCTATCATCTTTGCAATGAGAAATGTTCCAATAACAATACCTAGCCCAAATGGTACTAATGTAATTCCTGTAGTAATACATGTAGCCCAATCAAAAATTACTAAACTTTTAATACAACTATTAATGGTTTCTATGATAGGTAAATAAAAGCCCATAAGTGCTAAAATCATAGATCCACTTACTCCTGGTATAACCATTGTTGCTGCAGCTATAACGCCAACAAAGAATAGTTCAATACCTCCACCTAAACTAATACTTAAAACCTCTTGTGTTGGTTTTGTATCTTTCATAAAGCACATACCTACTACCATTGCGAACATTATAAGAAAAGCTAGTATATGGCTTCCTTTTTTACCTTGCCCTTGAACCTTCCTATACAAAATAGGTAGCGAACCTATAATAAGCCCTATGAAAAATAAGTTAGTAGCTAATGGAAAATATTTAAAAAGCCATTCAATACAAAATGATAATCCTATTATTCCTATGACTGCTCCTATCCCATAAGGTAGAAGTGTAATAATACTTTTTTTCGGTTGTTTAAAAAATTGTGTAATGGACTCTATGATTTGATCATAAATCCCCATAGATACTGCAAGTGTTCCTCCACTTACCCCAGGAATAATATTGGCTACTCCAATAATTGTCCCTTTTAGTATTTGTTTTATAAATGCTCCACTCATGCTTTTTCTCCTTATCGAGTGTTTGATATACCCTCTAATCTATCACTGTATCCGTTATTTTTCAACAAGCTTCTTTACTAGTTTGTAGTCTTGTCTGAATTTAAGCCAATCATCCTTGGAGTCTTCCCCGTAATCTCAAAGAATATGCTGCACTCACTTTGTAAACGTTTCAAGCTCATCAATATATGCTTCAAAATGATCTGCTACCCTTTCATAATATTCTGGACTAGCTAAATTCATTCCTAATATTTCTTTTGTTAACTCATAACCTGTCTTATTTCCTCCACTTTCTAAAAAGTGCATCCAATTGGTCTGCATCTCTTCATTTCCTTTAATAAATTCACTTATAATAATTTCCGATGCTACTGATGCCGTAGCATATTGGAAAGTATAAAAATTCTCAAAGATATGAGAAATACTTGCCCATTCTCCTTCAATCGGATTACTTTCTCCAAAATAAATTCTATTTGCTTCTTTCCATAAACTATTAAGACGATCTGCCGTAAGGCTTTCTCCCTCTGCTACAAGAGTATATGCTTTTTCTTCAAAGGTTGCTATAACCATTTGATAGAAAAGGCTATTCATTAAACTGTCTGCCTTTAGAATTAAAGCTTGCTTCCTCTGCTCATTGGTTGTCCCTTTCTGGTACATCGTTTCATAAGCACTCTTTTCTGCCGTTAAAGAGGCAATCTCTGAAGCAAAAATATCTGCTTTCCATGTATTATAAGGCTGATTTGCTCTTGCTAATTCATAGTGTACGGCGTGTCCTAATTCATGAGCAACAACACCTAGTCCATAGGGCGTAGCCTCATAGTTTAAAATAACATAAGGATGCGTATCATAACTTCCTATTGTAAATGCCCCATCTATTTTATACGCTTCTTTAAATGGATCTATCCAATTTTCTTCAAAAGCTCTTCTTGCAACATCTGTATATGCAGTACCAAATAACCCATAAGCTTCCTCTATTAAGGTAGGTACCTTGTTATAATGATAAGTATCTTGAGAATAGCTTAAACTCAACTTTTTTCTTATTTCTAAATAACGCTCTAATAGAGGTTGCATTTTCATAATTTCTTCTTTTGCTGTTTCATAGACTTCTAAATCAACACCTTGCTTATCTGTTAGATACTCTATAATATTGTCATATCCTAATGCTTCACTAAAGATTATTTCTTTAGATACTTCCATATTATAAAGAGCAGCTAAGCTATATTGTTTTTCCCTAAGTCTTTTAACATAGTCTATATTCCCTTTAACCTCTCCATTATCAGCATATAAAATTTGTTCGTACACCGTATCTATCTGTTCTAACATGGTCATCATTTTCACATAAAAGGTATAGCTCTTTGTATCTAGACCTTCTTCATAGATTTCTACTGCAGCTTCTAAAATTTTTTTATAAGGTTGAAAAACTTCCTTTTGTTGTAATGCTTCTATATCACTTAAACCATATTCACCTAATTCTAATAGTATAAATTCACTCTTTTGTATATACTCTGAAAGTAGCTGCCCTATCTTTCCTTTTTGTCCCAAGGCCTCTTGGTCAGACTGGTCTAGGCTGGTCTTTAATACTGTGTAAACAGATAATTGATGAATACGCCTACTGATTTGTTCATCTAGTTTTAAGCATTCTAGTAACTTATTTTCATCTTTTAACTGGCCTTCATAATTTGTAAAACTTGTAATATCTTGAGTAACTTGCTTATAAGCTTCCTCCCATGCATTACTTGATGGATACAAATTTGTTAAATCAATTAAACTTGTCTTTACATTTTCCCCATTATTTTGAGGCACTAAATACTCAAAAAAAGGTATCAAAAGCAGTATAATCATTAAACTACAAACACATGCAATGATTCGTTTTTTTAATCGTTTTTGTCGTTGTTTTTCCTCTTCTAACTCGTTTTCTATTTCTAATTCTCTTATCTCTTCTTCTATTTCATTTTCTTCTATTATTTTATCTTTCACTTCTTGGTGTGATTCTTTATCTATTTTATTAGATTCTTCATTCACATCTATCACTCCTATTTAACTTTATAACTTATTATAACATTTCCTTATCCGCTTTCATCTTATAATAATAAAACATATTTAAATTTTTTATAAAATTAAAAGAGGTCATCT
>NZ_JAQIFT010000021.1:0-45737 GCF_027857615.1 Holtiella tumoricola | reverse complement strand
ACTGGACGACAACGTGGAAGAACCTACCGGTATATAAAGATGGAAAGAAAGTTACCTATACAGTAACCGAAGAGGCTGTAGAGGGTTACAAGACAAGGATTACCCCAAAAGGAGAATATGAGGTCACGGTGACTAATATAAGGTTGAATGCATATCCAGAACAAAATTGTTGTTGCTGCTGTTGTTGTTGTTGTTGTTGTTGTTGTAATTGTTGCAGAAGATGTTACTACGACTATTGGTCTAACTATTGGTATGGAGATGACCAGAATTGTTAAACTAAGACGAATTTCAAAAACTATGAAGACTTTTTTAATCTATTGTTAACAGTTTTGTAATGATACCAGGTACATGACAATTCCAGGTACATGACAATTTACACACAATTTCTTTAAGCGTACTACAGAAAATAAATTATAAAATGAGGGTAAAAATTTATTCGAAGGTAAAGGTTTTATAACAGATAAAGACCTACTTATTTGTCTAGCAATAGGCATTTAAGTAGGTCTTTTGTTATATTTTAGACATACGTAATGGACCAGCCATACCAACCTATACGGTAACCTACAAAGAGAGTAAAGAGAAAATAGAATTTAGCGGTGACTTATGGTAATAATAAGGTATAAATTTATTTACTATTTCTTAACCTAAGATGTTATATACTCATATAGATTGGAGGTAATAGAATGAAATTACTTATTGTTGAAGATGAATTAGATATGTTATCAGCTTTAAAAAAAGGATTTATAAAAAAAGGTTTTGTTGTTGATACAGCCGAGGACGGAGATGAAGGTTCTTATCTTGCTCAAATTAATAACTACGATGTTATTGTGCTTGATTTAAACTTACCAGGGAAAGATGGTCTTGAAATACTTGAAGAAATTAGAAATAGAAGTAAGCTTCAAAAAGTAATTATTCTATCTGCACGTTCTTCTGTACCAGAAAAAATACTAGGGCTAGATATGGGAGCTAATGATTATCTTGCAAAACCATTTGATTTTATGGAGTTAGAGGCACGGGTACGTTCTCTTGCTCGAAGGGAAATTGTACAAAAAGATACCGTAATCAAAATTCAGGAAATAACGATTGATACTGCACAAAAAAAAGTATTTTATTATGATAACAGTCTAGATATTGCACCTAAAGAGTATGCAATACTTGAATACCTTGCATTAAATATGGGACGAACAGTAAGTGCAGAAGAATTAATAGAACACGTTTGGGATAGTGATGTAGATTTATTCTCTGTATCTGTAAAAGTTCATATTAGCAAACTACGTAAAAAGATAGAAGAAGCAATTGGAAAAGAGCTTATACAAACTGTAAGAGGAAGAGGGTATTTAATAGGAGTAGAAAATAATGAATCATAAACTATCATTACGAATGAGGGTAACATTGATTACGGCAGTAACAATGACATGCATTTGTTTAATTTTATCATATTTTATTCTGAGTAATGTAAATCTGTGGATTGTCACCTCTGACCCTAGTCAAATGAAGAATGAAGTCGATATAAATCAAAAGAACGATGCTTCCACAACAGAGGAAAGAGGAATACAAAATGAAATCCCACCCCATTCTACGAGTAGAGAATATTTAGCTCTTAGTAAAACAAAATTTTTTAGAACCTGCTTATTAATGATTATAGCAGTTCTGATTCCTGGTATTATTCTGGTTTATTTTATTATGGGATTTGCACTTAAACCGGTTGAGCAATTAAGAAAAGATATTGCTGAAATTGATGGTGCGGATATGTCAAAACGTATTGACAGTACATCAAATGGCGTAGAACTCGATTCACTTGCACGGTCATTTAACCAGTTACTTGATCGAATAGAGTCTGTTTTAGAACGAGAAAAGAGCTTTTCAGCAGGTGCTTCACATGAATTAAAAACACCATTAGCTGTTATTAGAACTAATTTAGATGTTTTAGATATGTATGAGGAACCTACAATAGAAGATTTACATGATACAATCAAAATTGTTGAAAAACAAACAGATCGAATGATAAGGTTAGTTGATGATTTATTTGCAATGTATGCATTAAATGGATACGAAATGATTGATAAGATATATGTAGATAAGTTAATCCATGAAATAGTAAATGAACAAAAGATTAATATATTGGAAAAAAATATTAGTCTACACATTCAAAATAAACCATGTAAGGTTATAGGTAACTCTGTTATGTTCAAACATGCACTTTCTAATATCTTTCAAAATGCCATAAAATATAATGTAGAAAATGGGAAAATTAACATTATAGTAGAAGATAAAAATAATTATTGTGTGATAAACATATCTGATTCTGGAATTGGCATTGCACCATCTGCGGCTGAACATATTTTTGAAGCGTTTTATCGGGAAGATAAGTCCCGTTCAAGAAAAATAGGAGGGGCAGGATTGGGATTATCCATTGTGAAAAACATTATTGAACAACATGGAGGGAATGTTGCATATCAACCCAATGATCCGAAAGGCTCAACATTTATTATATCTATACCCATTTTATAACCTTTCTTTAACCTTTACTTTACTATAATATTTTTGTTTACCTTTTCTTAACCTATGGGAAGGTAAAATATGAAATTGAAGAAGACAAAAGGTCGGCTTTCAAAAAGTAATAAAAAGAATTAAGGAGTAGAGTAATGAAAAAAATTATACAAAAATTGATTGCCCTTATGAGTATTGGGCTTGTACTGATGGGAACAATGATAGGATGTACAGGAAATGTAACGAATAAAGAACAAAATAATGCTAATCCTTTGACAAGTGAGAATGTAAATCAGGAAATGGATACAGTTGAAATCATCATTCCTCACCGATATGCAGATGCAGCAGAGGGAATTGAACTACGTATGGCAAATACCGATTATTTTGACAACTTGACACAAAATGATTTAGATTATCGTACTGGAAAGAGCGGTGCAACGTTGGAAGAATTTAAAGCACTGGCTCAAAACCAGGGGGAAGACTTTACTGAAGAGGAGAAGCAGGTACTAGAGGACTCACTAGCCAGAATACAGACACGATTCAAAGAAATTGGTTTTGATTATCCGTTAAGTGCAGAGATTGTGTTTGTAAAAAGTAAGATGGGAGATGAATTTGGTGCAGTCGCCTATACCCACAAAAATCAAATTTATTTAGAGGGTAGCAACTTAGAGTTTATGAAAGATATACCAGGGCTCCTTGATGGGTTGATTGTTCATGAGTTGTTCCATGTGTTAAGTCGAAACGATGCTGATTTTAGACAAGCGATTTATAGTGTATTAGATTTTACCATTGCTGATGAGCCAGATTTTACACCCGAACTACGCGCTATACTTGGATCTAACCCGGACGTAGAGAAATTCGACAGTTATGCCATGTTTAACATAGAGGGCAAACCGACGAAGGCGGTAGTTGTTACACTTTTAAAGAACCCATATAAGGAGGGACAGAACTTATTTGACAATTTATCCACAGGAATTGTGCCATATGACAATCCAGATAAGTATTATACTATCGATCAGGTGTCAAACTTCTGGGAGGTGTTCGGTGAAAACAGTAATTATGTGATTACTACAGAGGAAGGTATTGCTGATAACTTTACGTCAGCGGTGGTCCATGGTATGGATGGTAGAAAGTATAAAAACCCAGAGATTATTCAGGGTATTTTGGATGTATTGGCAAATTACGAGTATACAGGCCAATAGACGGCAGGAATGCAATGAAATTAATGTGGTTACAGTCACTAGAAAGTGGTTCATGTAGTCAAGATGAACTTGTAGAAGTACCAAGTATAGGATATGTCTAAAGTATTCAATATAAAATACAAAAAAGTTGTCGGTTGCATCTTATAATCGACAACTTTTTTATGTTTCATTAAGACTAAATAAATAAGCCTATCTTTATTTTTTATGACAAAATAGGTGTTAAAGTTCCAGTACATTTACCTTATGTTAACCTTTAATTCCCTATAATAAGTAATGTAATTGAAGTGATTATCAACTCATACATACGTGAGAAGTTTTAAATGAAGGAGATATAAAAATAATGAGGAAAAAAAGTAGTTTTATTTACATAGGTTTAATATTAATGGGGGTAATGGGTCTATTAAATATAGAAGTGAAAAATCCTAATCAAGTGTATGCTCAGAAGCCAACAATGAAGAAGTTAATAGTCATTGATCCTGGACACGGTGGAAGAGATGTAGGAGCAATAGTAGACGAAGCTTTAGAGAAACATATTAATTTACAAATTGCACATAAAGTGAAGTATAAACTCAGCCAACAAGGATACGATGTTGTTATGACAAGAGAGCAGGATGAGGAAGTAAGCTTGGAGCAAAGGGTGAAGTTGAGTAATGAGAGCAATGCCCAGTTATTTGTATCCATTCACCAAAATGCAATAGAAGATAATGTAACACATGGAATTGAAACATGGTTTGAAAGTGGAAAATCAGCGAGTAAGCAATTTGCACAATTTATACAAGAACAAACCTCTTTAGCTACGGGAGCAAAAAATAGAGGCATCAAAGATTATACCTCTCTGTATGTGACAAGAAATACTCATGCCCCTTCTGTTTTAGTGGAATGTGGATTTATAACAAGTGATTACGAACGGTCTTTATTAAGTTCAGATCGTTATCAGGAAGAAATAGCGGAGGGAATCGTAGAAGGTATCAATCTGTATTTTCAATCTGAGCCTATCTAAAACAAGAAAGAGGATATGAGGGAGGGGAAGGTGATAAGCATGCAAAAAAATGCTAACCAAATATTTCAAAGATATGAGAAAAAATATGTGCTAAGCAGAGATACGTTTGAATCTTTTCAAGATAGGATAAAAGATTATATGAAAGTAGATGGATATGGCTTAATCAAAATATGTAACGTTTATTATGATACAAAAAATTATGATTTGATACAAAGGTCACTGAATAAGCCAATTTATAAAGAAAAACTTCGTCTAAGAAGCTATGGGATACCAAGTGAGCACGATTATATCTTCATTGAGATTAAGAAAAAGGTCAATGGAATTGTATATAAAAGAAGAGTATCTTTAACAATGCAAGAAGCAAGAAATTATTTAGAGTATGGAATAAAGCCACAATTTGAAAGTCAGATATTAAGAGAAATTGATTACTTGATTCAATATTATAAGCCTGTAAAAAAGATGTATATAGCATATGATCGATTTGCAATGGCTGGAAAAAATGATGAGAGTATTCGGATTACATTTGATCAAAATATTCGTAGCAGAGCATTTAATTTGGATTTGGCCAAAGGAGATGATGGTGATTTATTATTTGAAAATGAAGAGGTGTTGATGGAGATCAAGATGGCAGGTGCATATCCTATGTGGTTAGTTAAAATTCTTTCAGAATTTCAACTATATCCAGTATCATTTTCAAAGTATGGAAACTTTTATAAGAGAAAAATAGAAGATAAAAATAGGATGGAGAAAAAATGATGTTTAGTAGTGTAATAAATTTGTTAGATGGTGTAGGAACAGTATCAATTCAGACAGCCTTATTCTGTACGGTGATATCTGCTCTATTAGGTTTTGTTATCGCAGGTGCATATATGTTGCAAGGAAAATATAATAAGAACTTTGTAGTTACAATTGTATTACTACCAGCACTAGTACAGTCGGTAATCATGTTGGTTAATGGCAACCTAGGAACAAGTGTAGCAGTAATGGGAGCGTTTAGTTTGGTGCGATTCCGTTCTTTACCGGGAAGCTCAAGAGAAATTAGTACAATATTTTTTGCTATGGTAGTAGGATTAGCAACGGGTATGGGATTTATTACGTATGCTTGTATGATAACACTATTCATATCAGTCGGAATGGTAGTTCTAAGTAAATCAAATTTTGGAATGGCTAAAAACACAACATGTAGTTTGAAGATTACTATACCAGAAAATATAGACTATACGCAAATTTTTGATGATATATTTGAACAATATACAAAGGCGTATATTCTAAATCGTGTAAAGACTACCAATATGGGGAGTATGTACGAATTAGAATATAGTATTGCTCTTAAAGAAGAGCAATCACAAAAGGAATTTATTGATGCCATAAGATGTAGAAACGGAAATTTAACAGTTATGTGTGGAAGACCATTGACTGGAGTAGATGAATTATAAAGATTAGGAAAGAGGCATGATGAATATAAAAGCAAATAAATATAAAAAGCAAATCACTTTCATAATAATAGCGATTGTTACATTTATAACCCTTTATGCTACATATTTTGAAAGACACTTAATAATAAATAAAAATATCTCAGTGCCTTTAGAAGCAACGGGGCAAGATGTCCTTCGAATTGTTCAGTTTTCGGATACTCATTTGGGCAAGTATTTCTCCTTAGAACAATTTAAAAAAGTTGTGGAAAAAATCAATGAACAATCACCAGATTTAGTTGTATTTACGGGAGATTTATTTGATGTTATGAGCGAATATGAAAATCCAGACGCCGTGATTAAGGCATTAAGTAAGATAGAAGCTAAAATAGGAAAAATTGCAATCATGGGGAATCGTGATTTTCAAAAAGGAGAGGAATATTTTGTCCTAAGTATGAACCAGGCAGGTTTTAAAGTACTTAGGAATGAATCAATTAAATTTTCCTATAAGGATCATAACATTATGGTCTATGGAGTGAATAATTGGGATATTGGTTTAGAGCAAAAAGAATTACTAGATGGAATAGATTCTAATAATATCAATTTGTTACTTATGCATGAACCAGATGTAATGAACAAATTTGAAAAATATCCTATTGATATAGCATTTGCAGGGCATAGCCATGGAGGACAAGTTTATCTTCCATTTATAGGACCAATTATTAAAACAAATATGTGTGAGGATTATCTAAAGGGAAGTTATAGATTAAACAATGAAAAAAATACATTGTTTTATGTGAGTTCTGGAATAGGTAATACAAAAGTTCCATTTCGTTTTTTTAATATACCAGAAATCATCCTATTTGATGTTACGATGTAAAGGCATCTTAACCTTTTCGTAACCTTACCTTTGATAGACTAGTAGTAGAAAAAGAAAGGAAATTGTAATATGAAAAAAATATGTATTGTCACAATGGTGTGTATGAGTTTAATTTATAGTGTTGTTGGTTGCACCAGTAATAGAAACACGGAAGAAGAACAGAACAAGTCAGTTTATAATGGTTTATTTGATGACAGTTTTGTTCATAAAATGGATGTGACCATCTCAGATAAAGATTGGGCGGAATTACTAGAAACGCCCGGTCAAAAAACCAAGTATGAGGTATCGGTTACGATTGACGGAAATACAATGGATTCTGTGTCATTTGCGACTAAAGGTAATTTATCTCTTGAACAAGTAGGCTTTTCTGGTTCTGATCGATATAGTTTTAAAATCATCTTTGATAAATTTAACAAAGAACAAACTTATGGAGGTTTAGATAAATTAAATCTTCAAAACCTTCATGTAGATGCAACTTATATGAAGGATTATATTTCCTACGCTATGATGAAGGAAGTAGGGGTTGCAGCCCCTTTGAGTAGTTATGTAGAACTGTCAATTAATGGCAAAATTCATGGGTTATATCTTGCAGTGGAAGATTTAGATGAATCCTTCTTACAGCGCAATTTTGGCATGGATTATGGCGCATTATATAAGCCGGAGGATGAAGGCAGATTTATGTTTGAAGATGGAGAGGGATTAGGTGAGCTAGGAAGTATAGATATGCAATCGTATAAAGGGGCAGACCTTTCATATATTGATGATTCATTTGATAGCTATATTGATATATTTAATAATAACCAAACAAAAACTGATGATGATGCGAAAAAACGTATGGTAGAAGCACTGAAAAAATTATCAGAAGGCAAGGAACTAGATTCTTATGTAGATATCGATGCAGTTGTACGCTATTTTGTAGCACATAATTTTGTTTTAAATAGTGATAGCTACACAGGATATGCACCACATAATTATGGGCTTTATGAAAAAAAGGGTAAACTTTCTATGTTGCCATGGGATTATAATCTGGCATTTTCTATGTTTAATGGTAACGATGCCACGATGTTAGTTAACTACCCAATGGATACACCACTTGCTACAGAAGATGAAAAAAGACCTATGTGGACAATGTTAATGAATGAAGATGGAATACGAAATAAGTATCACAAAGAATACAAGGAATTCTTATCTTCCTATTTTGATTCAGGTCGATTTGAAGAACAGATTAATCGTATATACAATCTCATCAGGGATTATGTTAAAAAGGATCCTTCTGCATGGTATTCTGTTGAACAATTTGATACAGCTGTAGATACCTTAAAAAGATTTTGTAAATTACGTGCACAGAGTATTCAGGGACAGTTAGATGGTAAAATTCCATCAACAAAACAAGGGCAGAAAGAAAAGTTACAAAGTCTTATTGATAGCGGCGATTTAGATGTTAATGCTATGGGGGCTGAAGAGGACCTATTTGTAAGTTATGAGATGAATTAAAATTGTACTCATTTTATACAGTAAGTAAATATAAATAATATTACTATGTCGCATAGGACTTAGGTCGTATGGGACGGTAAAGGTTTTATAACAGATAAAGACCTACTTATTTGTCTAGCAATAGGCATTTAAGTAGGTCTTTTGTTATACTTTAGACATGTAATCTTCTCTTTAATTCATGATACATATTGCGTCCTTCAAAGACGATCAAAGCTGTAACAGACACAATACTTGCAATGATGCAAATCATAGAAGGAATATCAGTTTGTACAATGTCTGAGCCAATAAAAATAATGGGAATAATCCCAAACAGGGCATCTAACAAGAGATAAATCATATAATCTCCTGTTTCTAGCTTTAAAATCTTCGATAAGCTATACATAACAATCATAGCGCCTGTAAAGATAATAGGTAAGACATACGTAATGGACCAGCCATACCAACCTATACGGTAGTCTACAAAAATGGTAAAGAGAAGGATAATGAGAATTTGATATAATAGGTATTTCAAGATGTTGCGATGCTTGATGATGGCAACGACCACACTTAACCAGACACATCCTAGGGTTCCAACCACTAGAATGGACCACCAACCTTCTCGTGGCTGAAGAAAATTTATTGTTATAGAAAGAATAGAGACTGCCAAAGAGAAAAAGGTTAATACTTTAAAAAGAAGAGAGTACCTATCCTTAGTGGGTGGTAAAACTGGAAAAATCTCATCATCTTTAATCTCTGTTATCACTAATTTGTTTTGGCATAAAGGGCAGTAGGTAGCGGTTCCGACTACATTTGCCTTGCACTTTTCACAATACTTCATAGATTATCACCCTTCTTGATCCTTTGCTTCATTTCCTATATTGGTGGCTATTGTAACGTCAATGCCCATAGCAATCAGTTCTCTAAAGAAGTTTTTTTGTACTTCTGTACTTATAAAAGGAGAAGTAAAGCTCATAGAGAGTTTATCCTTATAGGAGCATACACAAACTTGTATATTGTTCGTACTGACGCATACATCGAAGGAATCAATATAGTCTTCTACCTCTTTGGGCATACGCACCTGGCCAATATTAGAAAGGACACTTGTAATTTCTTTATTCGTTAAACGATGGGCAATACGCAATGTAGGTTTTTTTAGAAATAATGGAACAACCCGTGTTGCATAATTACGTTCTAGGGAAACGAGTTTGTTCAGTCTTGCTTGAAGATGTTCCGTCGTTAATTCCTGTTTAAACATCTCATTTAAATGTTGGATGACTTGGGCTAGACTCATTTCGTCATCTTTAAAAGAATGTGAGATATTAATAACACTAAAGAAGTTTCTAGCTGAAGCAGATTGGAAATAAGTGCGGAGATTGACAGGGACTGAAAGTACAATAGGGTATTTCCTATCTCTTATGGACATTTCTTTTCCTATGGCACAAATAAGGATACTACATAAGAAGATGGTTAGAGTGGTGTTATACTTGTGAGCTTCTCTTAAGACATCTTTAACAGAAGCTGACCCATTAATCACTTGTAGTTTATAGCCTTCATGCTTTTCCCCATGTATTTTGTAAGCTTTTTTGATGGGCTTCTTTTTTAGGATTTCTCCTGTATCAAAATATTTTTTAAAGCTATCTGCTTCTCTTTGGGTTTGTGAAGCATCGTAATCAATGCTAGGTAAATGACCTGCAAAATCTTCTTGGTGTTGTATAACTAGGTAGTGTAGTACCAAAGTACGCAAAAACTGTAAGGCACCAGCACCATCTGTTAGAGCGTGATAGATTTCTAGATTAATACGATTTTTGTAATAAGTGACTTCGAAAAGAAGAGACTTTATATTTTCATCATAGATAACACTGCAAGGCAGTTTACTTTCAGGTTTGACTTCTGGTTTTAGATGTGTCGTCTCAAAGTAATACCAAAAAAGACCTTTCCTAATAATAGATGTATAGAGCGGGAAGTCCACAATAGTTTTATCTAAAGCTATTTGTAGCGCATCCGCATTAATTGTCTCTTTTAAACCACATGAAAAGCGAAAGACTTTTGTATCGTGTCGATTACTATTAGGTGGGAAAATTTTGGCTGCATTATCTAGTCGCTTCCATGATTGGCTTTTAGTACGTTTCATGAGTGATCTCCTATTTTAAAACTATTTATCCAAGTATAAGCTACTATTTACTTATTTTATCGAACTTATCTTTAAAGTTCAATCTGTTTATACAAAACTTTTTTGCCATGCCTAATATAATAGAAGATACTTGATATTAAAAATCGCTAATTTTTTTGTTTAGTAGATAGAAATAAAGTGAGAAACATATTGATTGCGATTCCTAAAGCAATCACTAAACTAGCTACAAAAGTAGTAGCGTCATAGGTATGTAATAAGACTAAATCCAGCACCATGCTCGTAAAAATTTGACCGATAAAGGAGAGAATGGTTAAAGGAAGCGCGGCAACTTTAGGGACCAAAAGGTTAAATAAGAGTACTGTAGCAACGCCGAGTACGCCACCAAGATAGATCCAAGGCCTATGTGTAAAAGGGACAAGGCTAGAGAGCTTACTGGTATCTAAGGCTAGAAAGAGCACAATGCATAGAGGTAGCCCTACTAAATGATTGACTAAAGAACTTGGTAAGATCCCAATACGATCAGCAAGTCTAGCATTGCAGGTACGAGATGCAACAATAGATAGACCAGCAATAAAGGAAAGAAGCACTGCAAGCAATCCACTTGTGGTAGAGGAATCTAGCATCATAATCATACCCAGTAGTGCTAAGCTTAGTCCTATAAGTGTATATTTTTGAAAAGGGTACTTCTTCATGCCAAACAATCCAAAGGAATCAATGAGTAGTGAGGTAAGGGTTTGACCCAGTAAGCCAATCGCGATAATACTGGTTAAACTAATCTTTCCAAAGGCAAAGTTGTTACAAAAAGTGGTCACAACGCCTAAAGCACCTCCTAGATAAAACCAAAGTGGAATCCTTTGATTAAGCTGTAAGTTTTGTTTTGTAAGTTTCATCGTTAGATAAGCAAAGAGTGAACCTACAATATGAATGATGATAGCTGCCATAAACATACCGTAGTAAGCAGTCAATTCACCATTAATGGCTACCATAATAGCAATAATCATTCCCACAAATAAGGATAAAAAAGTATACATTTAATCACCTCCTCGCCGAGTATAACAAAATAAATTGACAATCGAGTATGACAGATGTCACACTGAGATAAATAAGAGGTGATAGATATGAAAAAAGAAAAAGTTCAGCTTAGACATATAGAAAAATTATTAACTTATGGCATAACCATAGAGGATGAATCTGAGATAAGGTTATTCACCTATAAAAAGGGTGAAGAGATTTTAAGAGAAGGGTTCCCTATGGCGTATCTATTGGTTGTAGTAGGAGGAAAAGCAAAGGTATATGCCAGTGCTGCTAATGGACGTGACTTGTTACTGAGCTATTATGTAGCAGATGGTATTGTAGGAGACGTAGAGTTGATGAGTGATCAATATATTGCAAGTACAACTATGATTGCCTTAACCGATTTTGTCTGTATAGCCCTGCCCTTTAAGAGCTGGTCAGAACGACTAAAAACGAATGTTACCTTTCTCAATCACATTGGGCGTGAGCTTGCTGCAAAACTTATCAGATGCTCTAATAAAGGTGTAGCAACTGCACTACATGATGGTGAAAAACGATTGTGTACATATCTTTTACAAGTGACACCTGATGATAGACTAGATGAAACCCTAACCAATGTAGCCAGTGCAATAGGTATGAGCTACAGACATCTATTAAGGATACTAAAAGTATTATGTGAAGAAAAGATACTACAAAAAGAGGGAAAAGGGTATCGGGTGATGAATAGGCATGCATTAGAAAGTAAGGGATTTGTAGAATAAAATCACATAAAGAAGCAAATGACCAACTCAAGCCATTCAAATTCGAATAAGTTTAGTGTACAATAAGGTCAAAACCAAGAATACATAAGAAAGTGATGAAGAGAGAGGACGATAGAAATGAAAAAGCTTATTTTAATGCTGGTCATATTACTCTTTGTATTAACGGGCTGTACAAAAGAAAAAAACGTAACTTTTGAGGCACAAATAGAATCTGTGAGTGACCAGAGTATGATGGTAACCACCAGTGGAGACATAGGTTTTGATAAGGCAAGTGTTGGACTGAGCACGGCTAAAATAAAAGGTGATTTAGTAGTAGGGGGGAACGTTACGGTCACAATCCATCCAGAGATTAGAGAAACTTATCCTGTACAAGCAACAGCTATAGAAGTAGAAGTCATGGATGCCGCTTATGAAAAGATATCTGCTCAACAAGCTAAGGAAATGATAGACAAGGGTGAGTATGGTGTGATTCTAGATGTACGTACTCTAGAGGAGTATAATGAAGGCCATATAGAAGGCGCAACCCTATTACCGGATAATGAGATTAAGGATAAGGCAGAAATCACATTATATGACAAGGAAGAAGTCATTCTTGTGTACTGCAGAAGTGGTCGTAGAAGTGAAGCAGCAGCAAAAGTGCTTGTGGAGATGGGTTACACAAAGGTGTATGACTTTGGTGGCATTATTGACTGGCCCTATGAAGTAGTCAAAGAATAATAAATCTTTCTCATTCATCACATACTACTTTTGTAAAACCAAACTGAATGTAGGAGGGAACAAAGATGTCAAGTCAGAGTAACCAAAGCATTCAAAGTTCTGAGGCTTACGAAGGAAATTTATCCGAGGGCGAGCCAATTAACACGTAAGTCGCATAGGACTTAAGTCGTATGCGACGGTAAAGGTTTTATAACAGATAAAGACCTACTTATTTGTCTAGTAATAGACATTTAAGTAGGTCTTTTGTTGGTTTTATAGATTATTAAAGATATCGCTTATAAAATTTTCAAAGTTCTCTTTTTGGGTATGTTGATTGCCGAGATAAATCACTTCAGATGTTACTTTTTCATTGAGGAGGCGTGCATTTAAGTCATTCATCTTATGATAATGCCCTTTTTCATAAGCATCTCTTAGATAGGTTCCTATTTCTAGAAGAGTCTCATAATGTCTGCCATTAGAAAAACCTTCTAGTCGTCCCATTTCCTTAGCATTGTTATAAAAAAAGGGTGACTTTGCAAGCCATCCTCTTTTAGCTTCACCATTAAAAGAGGTTTCAGTTAATATGGCATTGATACGATCTGTAAATTCTACAAACCGTCCTGTATGCTGTTTAATCCCTACGATAGGATACCATAGTCCTTTTATCTTACCGTTGTTCGTTCCGGATGAACTATAGAAGGCTAAAGTGACCCGCTCTATGCCGTAGGTATATTGGATATTTACATCAATCAGTCCAATCATCCTAAAGTGAGTGGTAGAGTAGACATTTGCAATGAAACTTTGTTGGTAAAGGTTATAGATACATGTAGTATACATATCCTCCCTCCTATAATCTGGATTGTATTTAAAATAGAGGCTAATAGTTGCCTATCAGCCTCTATATGGAGTCATTTAAATGCTGTAAGATGATATAAATCTTGTTTAATGCTTTCTCCATCTTCATATTCTTTTTCGATACCCATTAGTCTCTTCAAGAAGTTTGCTTCATCTGTATTTAAAGTTAATTCTTCATACCAAGGTTTTTCTTCTAATTCATAAGGCTCATTGTAGGTAGTATAATAGAGATGAATTAAGAAATTCCCCATATACCAATAATCTACTTGCTTGACGTAGCGTTCTTTATTCATAAATCGAGCTAATCCAAAATCAATCAAAGTGAGTTCTTGGTTTTGATTTAAGATGACATTGGGAAGACGAATGTCTCTGTGTACAATTTGATGTTGATGAAGCATTTCAAGGATATCTAGAAGTTGTCCTGCAATATTATAGATCTCTGATCTGCTAAATTTATGGTGTTGCTGCATAATCAAATCTTCAAAGACAGTACCTTCCATATACTCAAGTACATAGGCTTGTAGATTTTCAGTTTTAATTTCCTCTATAAATTTAGGGATTCTAGGATCATTAATTTGCCTTAAAGTTTCAGGTTCATAAAATAATTTTTTTAAGTTCATGTGTTGCATATCCTGTTTCAATTGTTTAAGGATATACGGATGTGATTGATGATTGCGCACTAAATAGACGATACCATAACGTCCTTCACCTAGTCTTTTGGTAATCTGGTAATTTCCAATACGCTCTCCTATCTCATAGTATTTATCCATCATTTACTCATCTCTTCCATTTATCTATTGTCACATTTACCTACTGAAAGAGCGACTGTTGGAATGACTATTTGAATGACTGTTAGAGTTACTATTGGAGTTACTTCTAGAATGACTGTTAGAGTTGCTGTTGGAGTTACTGTTAGACCAGCTATAGTACTTGTGTCCTTTATAAGATTCTTTTCTTAGATATTCCATAATGTTACCCCCTTGTTTATATTTAACTATCTGTAGTGAAAGAAGATTAGAATGTAGTTATACTATATAGTATGACTTGTCTACAACTTTCGTGTATCTTGTGTCCAGTTTTATCTTATTCAAGGGAGTATAAAATAACATAAAGAAGGCAAAGTTTGATATAATAGGATTAAATGAAATACTGAGGTATGAAGCCTTTTTTAGGCAAATAAGGAATAAAAGGGAGCGTATAATTATGGCAGGAATAAAATATGAAATCAAAGCGACAGTAGGTGTTTTAGCAGAGGGTTCAAAAGGATGGAAAAAGGAACTTAACCTAATCTCTTGGAATGACAAAGAACCGAAATATGATATTCGTGAATGGGATCCGGCACATGAGAAAATGGGAAAAGGTGTAACATTTAGTAAAGAAGAGCTTGTACAGCTTAAAGAAATGTTGAATAAGATGGATTTATAGAAAGAGTATGTGGGAGCATTAGCTTGTCCATGGACATTAAGGTATATCTATTATATATTTTTATTGCGCATATATAAAAAATCATCTTGAAAAATTCCAAGACTGAGTAGATAGTAATTAGAATTTTTGATAGAATAAGGGATATTAGAATGATATAAAAACACTCTGATAAAATAAAGAACGAGGTGAATGGTGTGAGATATACTTATAGTGAGTATGTTAGTATATTCAAAGCATTAGCAGATGAGACAAGGCTAAAGATTATTCAAATGCTTTTAGATGGAGAACTTTGTGCATGTGATATTTTAGAAGCCTTTAATATTACACAACCTACATTATCATACCATATGAAGATTTTAACTGAATGTGGGTTAGTAAGAGGGGTAAAAGATGGCTCTTGGATGAAGTATACTGTAAATAATGAGCGATTGATGATGATTAACGATGTTTATAAATGTATAGAGAAAAGATAGGCATAAAATTATGCCTATCTTTTATTTTATCCAGAATAAAATAGCACACAAAACGTATATATAGAATATTTTTAATATATCAACATTATAGATCTTGAAACAGTGTGAATTGAGAATGTTATTTATAGATGATTATCTATAAATAACACAAAAATAACTTGAGGAGAAATAGAGGATGAAATGAAAATACAAAACATATTGACAATCATCTATATGAATGTTAAGGTTGATATAGATAATCATCTATATGTTGGGAAATATTAGAGAAAATTTGATCAATAATAAGCAATAAGGAGGAATAGCGAATGAATGGGGTTATAGCAGTATGGGAATTCATTCAAGATCAGATTTTAGGGATGCAATGGCTAAATAGTGTCATAGGATGGATGCTATCGATAGTAGGAGTAGATATAACAAGTAAAGCGCTATCATATGGAAAATTACTTACACCGGATCAAATTATCAATTATATTGAAAGGTGCAGTAATGCATAGGTCAGTTGGCTTAAGAGGCTCAACTGACCTTTTAATAGTTTTAAATAATCCTGACATACTAAAAATATAAAATTTAAATCAATCTGGAGACAAAATGAAAAAGACAGATTTAACAAAAGGAAATGTATTAAAAGTATTAACTGCACTTGCTCTGCCTATTATGGGTGGTTCTCTTCTTCAGTTTGCCTATAACCTAGTAGATATGTTATGGGTAGGGAGACTGGGAACAGATGCTGTTGCCAGTATTGGGTCATCTAGCTTCTTTATTGGACTTGGATACTCTATTAATGCCTTAGTTGTTATTGGTGGTGGTATAAAGGTAGCTCATGCAATAGGAAAGCAAGATGAGCAAGAGACAAAGGCCTATATCAATGCTAGTTTAGCACTGAATGCCATTATAGGATTTATTTATGCCATTATTTTGATTGTATTAGGAAAGAACTTCATTAGTTTTCTACAGCTTGGAAATATGAACGTAGAAAAAAATGCATATCTTTATTTAGCTTATAGTGCACCTATGCTGTTCTTTGCTTTCTTTAATATACTTTTTACTAGATTACTAGGGAGTTTTGGGAACAATAAAGAAGCTTTTAAAATTAGTGCAATTGGAATTATGATCAATATTATTTTAGATCCTTTATTAATATATGGATTAAAAATGGGCGTTTTAGGAACGGCTGTTGCAACACTTATTGCTAATGCTGTTATGTTCTTCCTATTTTTATATAAAGGGAAAAATCTACTTTTCTTTGATAAAAAAGTAGGGATAGCCTATGAAAAAATTAAAGAGATTATAAAACTTGGTTTTCCAATGGCTTTTCAAAGAATACTGTTTACCCTAGTTAATATTGTACTTGCAAGAATTATAGCAGTTTTTGGATCAGAGGCTATAGCAGCTCAGAAGATAGGTGTACAAATTGAAGCAGTAACCTATATGATTATAGGTGGGTTAAATGGAGCTGTAGCGAGTTTTACGGGGCAAAATTTTGGGGCGAAGCAATATGATAGGATTCATAAAGGATACAGGACAGCGTTAGGAATAGGCGGTATTTATGCCTTCATAACAACAATAGTATTCCTCCTGATACCTAATGCTATTGTAAAACTTTTTATTAATGAACCAAGTACAATAGAGATTGCAAGTAGTTATTTACGTATTATTGCCCTTTCCCAGGTATTTAGTGCACTAGAAATGATTACAAATGGATTGTTTACTGGAATAGGTATACCTAAAGTATCTGCTAATATTAGTATTGCATTTACGGTACTTCGTATACCTATGGCACTTATGCTTATACAAATTTGGGGGATCAATGGTATATGGTGGAGCATTACGTTTTCTAGTTTATTAAAAGGTGGAGTAGCCTACTTATTTTATAAAATAAAAGTACAAACGAGGTATCAAAATGATGAAACAAATCCAACAAGTATTTAATACACGCAACTTTTTTAGAGGAAACTTTGGAGTAGAGAGAGAGGGGCTAAGATGTGATGACAAGGGACATTTGGTTTATACACCTCATCCAGAGGTATTTGGAGAGAAACTTCTTAATCCTTATATCACAACGGACTTCTCAGAGAGTCAAGTTGAACTAATAACACCTGTTTTTCAATCAATAGATGAGACGTATGCATTTTTAGAGGGGCTTTATGATATCGTGGCTATGGAAATTAAAGATGAATATATATGGCCTCAGTCTATGCCATGTATTATTCCGGAAGATAATGAAATTCCACTTGCTACTTTTTGTGAATGTAAACCTGGGCAAGAAGCTTATAATTATCGAAAAAAATTATTAGCTAAGTATGGTGGGAAAAAGCAATTACTATCAGGTATTCATTATAACTTCTCATTTGATGAAGAACTTATTAAAGAACTCTATAAAAAAGCTACAACAGATAAAAGTTATAGAGCGTTTCGGGATGAACTCTATTTAAAGGTGGCTAGAAATTATTTGCGTTATAGATGGTTGCTTATTTATTTACTAGGAAGTACGAGTGTCATTCATGAAAGCTATGTAGAAGAATGTGTTAAACAACTAGAAGAGGTGAATGAGGAGAGTTACAGCAACAAAGGGGCCTTGTCATATCGCAATAGTGAATGCGGCTATACTAATAAAGTCGAACTCTTTCCCAATTATGACAGCGTAGAGAAATATATAGTCAGTGTAAAAGCATTTATAGAAGAAAGCTTAATTGAAAGTCCAAAGGAGCTATATAGCCAAATTAGACTTAAAGCTCATAATAATAAAGTGTTTCTAGAATCATTACAAGAAGAAGGTATTGCTTATCTGGAGTATAGAAGTATAGATATTAATCCATTTGATAAAGCAGGAATTAAGAAAGATGACCTTTACTTTATGCATCTTTTCAATCTTTTCTTATTGTTTAAAGAAGAGAGTGAATATGTCAATTGGCAAGAAGAAGCTCTTCAAAATCAAAGAAGTATAGCTCGATTTGGCCAAAAGAATATAACACTCTTAAAAGATGGAGAATCGATTCAAAAAGAAACTTGGGGTATTGAAATTCTTGAGCAAATTAAAGAAATCGATAAAGTACTAGATCTTGGGCAAGAAGTACTGATAGACCAAATGATGATAAAGATAAAGGATTATAGACAAACTTATGCTTATCAGATTATAGGAGCTGTTAAGAAAAAGGGCTATATAGAAGCTCATTTAGATTTAGCTAAACAATATAAGCAAGAAGCATATAATAATCGCTATAAGCTAAGAGGGTATGAGGATTTAGAACTGTCTACTCAGATTCTTATGAAAGAAGCTATTACAAGAGGTATTAAGGCCGAGATAGTAGATAGACAGGAAAACTTTATCCGATTAGAAAAAGGTACGAATATTCAATACGTTAAACAGGCGACCAAGACTTCTAAAGATAACTATGTAACAGTTCTGATGATGGAAAATAAAACAGTAACGAAAGAGGTACTAGATAGACAAGGAATTAAGGTACCAAAAGGCACATGTTTTGACAGTTTAGAACAAGCATTGCAAGCTATTCAAGGTTTTGTCAATAAACCTATTGTAATTAAGCCTAAATCTACTAACTTTGGTATAGGTATTAGCATTTTCCCAGAAGGAGGAGTTAAAGATGATTTAGAGCAAGCAGTCCGCATTGCTTTTCTTCATGATCAAACAGTTCTGATAGAGGAGTTTATAGCAGGGAAAGAATATCGATTCTTGGTAGTAGATGATCAGGTAGTAGGAATTTTACATCGTGTACCGGCTAATGTTAAAGGAGATGGTTTGCATTCTATAGGGGAACTAGTAGAAATTAAAAATCAAAATCCTCTTAGAGGTAAAGGATACAAGACACCGCTAGAAAAAATAAATTTAGATGAGAGTGCAGGGCTATTTCTGAAGCAAAGAGGGATGAACTTTGAAAGTATCCCAAGTAAGGGGGAAGTTATATACTTGAGAGAAAACTCTAATATCAGTACAGGAGGAGACAGTATTGACTATACAGATGTGATTCCAGACTATTATAAGAGAATAGCAGTAGAATCAGCTAAGGCAATAGGAGCTAGAATATGTGGTGTAGACATGATGATAGAAGATTATAAGTGTGAAGATAATAAGTATGCTATTATTGAACTAAACTTTAATCCGGCTATTCATATTCATAGTTATCCATCTAAGGGGATAGAACGAAAGATTGCAAGTAAAGTGATAGAATTATTAGGTTATTAAAATGAGTATATGCCATCTCTAGATGGCATATTTTTTTTGAGGACATTCACAGCTTGAAATAAATAGAATAAACTAGGTATATATAGATGATTATTGATATATACTGTTAATAGAACTATATAAAATCAAAATAAAACTTGTATTTATATAGATGTATATCTATAATTGTATATAGAAGATTATCTATATATGTTTTAAAAGGAGGTAAGTATGAATCAAAATTACGAAGAAAGTTCTAAGATACTTAAAGCATTAGCAGATCCTAATAGACTTAAGATTATAGACATTCTTTCTTGTGGGGAAGAGTGTGCTTGCACGATTTTGGAGAAGTTTGATTTTACACAGCCTACACTTTCGCATCATATGAAAATATTAATGGAGTGTGGTCTTGTTACGAGTAGAAAAGAAGGCACTTGGACTAAATATTCACTAGATATTGCACAAGCAAATAGAAGTATTTTAGCTCTTATGCAAATTATAACACCTACTGAAGATTGTATATGTAAAAGCTGTAATCATGAAAAGAATACTGAATGCAAATAATAGGAGGCAGTAAAATGAAAAAAATGATTATTTTTGATCCTACAATGTGTTGTTCAACTGGGTTATGTGGGCCAGGAGTGGATCCTGAACTTTTAAGAGTTTCAACGGTATTAAGTAATTTGAAACAAAATGGCATTAATATAGAACGTTACAATTTAAGCCATAATCCAGAAGCTTTTATACACAACCAAACCATTAATCACCTTTTAAACCAATATGGAGTAAGCGTTTTACCAGCAACTTTAATAGGAGATGAAGTGATTAAAATGGGGGGATATTTATCTAATGAAGAGTTTAGCCATTACTTAGGAGTCCCTGAAAGCTATCTAGCACCAGTTGTCAAAAAAGCTACTGTACAAAAAGCATCTAAAGGATGCAATTGTAAAGGTGGGGGTTGTTAAAATGTTTGATCCTAATGGCCTTAAGCTTACAAAGTACCTATTTTTTACGGGAAAAGGTGGAGTTGGTAAAACTTCTACAGCTTGTGCTACTGCTATTCGTTTAGCAGATCAAGGAAAGAAGATTATGCTTGTGAGCACAGATCCAGCATCTAATTTACAAGATGTTTTTTCTACGGATCTGGATAATAAAGGGACGCCTATTAAAGAGGTGCCAAATCTTATTGTAGCTAATTTTAATCCTGAAGATGCTGCAAAAGAGTACCGTGACAGTGTTATAGCACCTTATAAGGAGAAGCTTCCTGAATCTGTTATTATCAATATGGAGGAACAACTTTCTGGGTCTTGTACTGTTGAAATAGCTGCTTTTAATGAGTTTTCTAATTTCATTACAGATGAAAAAGTGGAGAAGGAATTTGACCATATCTTATTTGATACAGCTCCTACAGGCCATACTCTTAGGATGCTACAACTTCCAGCGGCTTGGAGTAACTTTATTAGTGAGAATACACATGGAGCATCTTGTCTTGGTCAATTAGCAGGACTAGAAAGTAAAAAAGAAGTGTATAAGCGGGCAGTAGAAACACTTGCAAATCCACAAAGAACTACACTTGTTTTAGTAGCAAGACCTGAGGATACCCCTTTAAAAGAAGCTGAAAGAGCTTCTAGGGAATTGAAAGAGATAGGTGTTAATAATCAGATACTCATTATAAATGGGGTCTTACAGAAAGCAAATGATTCACTTTCAAGACACATTGCATCAAAACAACAAAAAGCCTTAAATGATATGCCAAAAGATTTAAGAAAACTTAATAGATTTGAAATTCCTCTAAGACCGTATAATGTAACTGGTATTGAGAATGTAAGAGCACTTCTAACAGATGAGCATATTAAGTTTGGAACAGAAGCATTACAAGTTAAGGATATGCTCGGCTTAAAAGATATCGTAGAAGATTTAGCGACTTCCAATAAAAAAGTTATTTTTACTATGGGAAAAGGTGGAGTTGGAAAGACGACGATTGCTGCTGCTATTGCACTAGGATTAGCACAAAAAGGTAAAAAAGTTCATCTAACAACAACAGACCCTGCTGCCCATTTGAAATTTGTATTACAAGATAATAAGGACATTACACTTAGTAGAATAGATGAAAAAGAAGAACTGGCAAAGTACAAAAAAGAAGTGCTCAGTAAGGCTCGTGAGACAATGAGTGAAGAAGATATAGAGTATATTGAAGAGGATCTAAGGTCTCCTTGTACTCAAGAAATTGCTATATTTAGGGCTTTTGCTCAGATTGTTGAACGATCTGAAAATGAAGTAGTTGTTATTGATACAGCCCCTACAGGTCATACATTACTCTTGCTTGATTCTACTCAGAGCTACCATAAAGAGATTAAACGTTCACAGGGGGATATCCCAGAATCAGTTAAACAATTGTTACCTAAGCTTCGTAATAAGGAGCATACAGAGGTTATTATTGTGACGTTGGCGGAGGCAACTCCTGTTTATGAAGCACTACGTTTAGAAACTGATTTAAAAAGAGCTAATATTTACAGCAATTGGTGGGTGATTAACTCAAGTTTGTATGCTACCCATACAACAAATACAGTCTTGAAAGCGAAGGCAAGTCATGAGGTTGCATGGATTAATAAAGTCAATGAGATTTCAAATGGAAACTTTGCTATTATAGATTGGAAAATGGATGATATTAAGAATGAAAAGTTATTAAGTTTATTAAAGTAGGGATAAAGACACAGAGGAATAATATATGAGATTTACAGTAATAGGAGATATTTATAGCAATATTGATGCACTAAGGAGTGTTTTAGAAGATATTAGAGAGAGAAAATAGGTCATACCTTAGAGAACTGCCACAATCTTTAAATTTTAAACATGGTGCATCAGAAATTGTGGTAGTTCATGGTAGTCCTAGAAGTATCAATGAGTATCTCTATGAATCTTCGAAAGCATTAGATGAAATAAACAAGGATTTTAAGACTAGGAGGGGGAAAAATGAGTACTGATAAAAAGAATAAAACGGAGGGAATTGGATTTTTTGAGAAGTATCTTACGATATGGGTTATTCTATGTATGGTAGTAGGTGTGCTTATTTCTAAGTTTTTACCAATTATACCAGAATTTTTGAATAAGATGGAGTATGCCAATGTATCTATTCCAATTGCAATTTTAATTTGGTTAATGATTTATCCGATGATGCTCAAGGTTGATTTTAAGAGTATTGTAAATGTAGGGAAGAATCCTAAGGGACTTGTAGTGACATGGGTGACTAACTGGCTTATTAAACCTTTCACTATGTATGGTATTGCTTTTATATTCCTTTATGTTATTTTTAAAGGTGCTATACCACCAGATTTAGCAAGAGATTACTTAGCAGGAGCGGTTCTTCTAGGAGCAGCACCATGTACAGCTATGGTCTTTGTATGGAGTCATTTAACGAAAGGTAACCCGGCTTATACACTTGTACAGGTAGCTACAAATGACCTCATCATTTTAATAGCATTTGTGCCTATTGTAGGATTTTTACTTGGGATAGGAGGAATCAGCATTCCATGGGCAACGCTCTTCTTATCAGTTGTATTATTCGTAGTCATTCCACTTGCAGGAGGTATGATTACAAGACACTTAGTGATTAAGCATAAGGGTGAAGATTACTTAGAGAATGTTTTTATTAAAAAATTTAGCAATGTAACGATAATAGGCTTATTATTGACACTTACTATTATCTTCTCATTCCAAGGCGATGTGATATTAGGCAATCCACTTCACATTGTATTAATTGCAATCCCATTAATTATTCAGACATTCCTTATATTCTTTATTGCCTATGGTTGGGCCAAAGTATGGAAGTTAGAGCATAGTGTTGCGGCACCAGCAGGAATGATAGGAGCAAGTAATTTCTTTGAATTAGCCGTAGCCGTAGCTATAGCTGTATTTGGTGCTCAGTCACCAGTAGCACTAGCTACTATTGTAGGGGTACTTGTAGAAGTACCTGTTATGTTAATTTTAGTTAAAATTGCAAACAATACCAGAGGATGGTTTGATAAAGAGGAGAATATAAACTAATGAGTAAAGTAAAAGTTGCATTTATATGTGTTCATAATTCTTGTAGATCTCAAATGGCAGAGGCACTAGGAAAACACCTTGCTTCAGATACATTTGAAAGTTATTCAGCAGGGACAGAATTACGCCCACAAATTAATCAAGATGCTGTAAGAATTATTAAGGATTTACACAATATCGATATGAATGAGACACAAAAAAGTAAATTGCTAAATGATATTCCTGAAGTAGATGTAGTTATTACTATGGGGTGTAATGTGGCGTGTCCATCATTGCCATCTAGATATAGAGAGGATTGGGGACTTGAAGATCCATCAGGAAAAACTGATGAAGAATTCATCAAGACAGCCAAACTTATAGAAGAAAAAGTAATTGATCTTAGAGAACGACTCTCTAATAATGAAATATTAATCTAATGAGAATACCTATACTCTAAAATATTGGAGTATGGGTATTTTTTTGCATCTTTTAAAATAATATGACATCTATTTTGATTTACCTGAGTAAATTTTCTGTAGCTCAGAATAGGTTCTTTTATGTTGATATATCTTGTTGGAGCTTAGTTGCTTTTTAAAAAATTTCTGATAAAATAGAAGAGAAAAAATTGTACTAATATAGAAAGGTATACATATAACTAAAACCATGAAAAGAAAAGGGCTGAATGGAAAGATAGGTAAAGTGGGACCAGATAAGATCGCCAGAGTACTTTATGCTACGGTGATAGGGATCACAGTGCTTTTTTTAATAGGTATATCAATTTCTCAAAATATAGAGGTATATATGGCAAGGTCTAATGCTGACTATGCAGTTATGCAAGAGACCGAAAGTCGTATGGTGATAGCAGAAGATACCCCTCTAGGGATGAAGAGGGAGTATAGATGGGTACAAGGAGCCATTTCGCCAGGTGAAAATTGCTTGGCATTTTATGTCGTACATCAATATGTAGAAGTTTATTTTGATGGAGAGTTGATGTATCATCTGAAGTTAAGAGATGATAATAAAATAGGGAAAACAACTGCAAGTAACTGGATTATGATACCGCTTTATCCAGAGGATGAGGGAAAAGAAATATGTGTAACAATTACGCCGGCTTATGAGGTTGTTCGCAATAGATCGGTAAACTTTTATGTAGGCTCTAAATTTAGGATATATTTTGATCAGTTGAAAAATGATCTCCCACAGATTGTATTAAGTCTGCTTGCAATAGGAATAGGAAGTGTTTTTATTATTATTTCCATGTTTCATAAACATAGAGGGAAAGAGAATGCAAACTTGACTTATTTGGGTATCTTTTCTTTTGCTATAGGACTTTGGAAGCTGACAGATATACGTTTTGCCTCACTCATGTTTCCTCAAAATCCTCTGGTGTTATCTTATATTTCTATAAGCATGCTCGCCGTGGGTGTGGCACCCTGGATGCTAAGTATCAAAAAGCAATTTTTAAAGAAATCTTATAGTTTATTAGAATGGATTAGTGTACTTGCATGTACAGCGGCACTGATTATTATGATACTGCAAATGACAAATATTGCAGATTTGCGAGAAACACTATGGATTACCCATATAGTCGTTGGGGTGATTGTGGTAACCATTGTGGGAGCGGCTATCTATGAAGGGAAAAAAGTACGTATAACTAAAAAAGCAAAAATACTCTATGCATGTCTTTTACTATGTGCAGTAGGTGCAATTCTAGATCTGTTAGTTTATTATATTCAGGGAAATTCCTCTGGCATTTTATGTGCACTTATAGCAGTTTTGATTTATATTATTACTATGGGTTATATCTCCATTAATGAAATCAATCAAAAAGCCAATATAGATATGCATACAGGGCTATCTAATAAAAGTCGTTGTAATGAGATACTAGAAGAAAATGAAGTGATACAAGGGCCACTTGGAATTATTATGTTTGACTTGAATGGACTCAAGCAAGCCAATGATCTATTCGGACACGAAACAGGTGATCTATTAATTGCAGAATTTGCTCATATAGTAAGAAGCAATATAGCCAGTCGAAATTTTGTAGGCCGGTATGGTGGAGATGAATTTATTGCTGTTATCAAAGAGGAAAATAAGCAATCTATAGATCAAGCCTTACATGATATTGCGCAAGCTGTAGCAAAATATAATGAAAAAGATTCTAGAGTAGCTATAAGTTATGCAAGTGGATATGCCTTAGATATAGATTATCCAGGATGTACACTGCGAGAACTATTAAAAAAGGCTGATGATAATATGTACAAAGATAAAAAGGTAGCTCATGATACGATGAGCTGATAGAGAGAGACAAAAAACGTATAGCATTAGAGCGTTGATCTAGTGCTATACGTTTTTTTGTGGTTCAAGATATTATGCTGCTTCATTAGATTCCAAAAGAGAGGTTTGAGTAAGCAGGTTTTTCTTGCTGCTATATTCCTTCTTGCTGGTAAACGTAGCAACTATATAAGTGGTGAAGATAGAGAGAATAGAAGCTATAAGGATAGATATCTTGGCTATATTAATAAATTGTGGTGTAGAGCGAAATGCTATTTCAGCTACGAATATGGCCATAGTGAATCCTATACCTGCAAGTAAAGAAACTGAGAATATAGACGTCCAAGTAGAACCTTGTGGTTTTTCTGTTAGGCCTAGCTTAGAAGCAACAAAAGTAAACAACATAATACCCAGAGGCTTACCCACTGATAAGGCTACAATTGTACCGAGTGCTAATGTACCAGCAGAATTAAAATCAAGATTGCTGCTTAATCGTATAGCTGTATTAACTAATGCAAATAGGGGTAGTATCAATAGATTACACATAGGGTTAAGAATATGTTCTAACTTATGGGACATGGATTCTTTTTCTTTTTTTAATATATGTGTAGGAATAGTCATAGCTAATAGTACCCCGCTTATTGTAGCGTGCACGCCACTGGCATAGATTAAGAACCATATGACTAATCCTATTAATAAATAAGGTGTAATTTTATTAACTTTAAAGATATGATTCATTATAAATAATAGACCTACAAGAATAAGTGCTGCAAAGAAAAAGCTATAATGAATGGTTGAAGAATAGACAATACCTATTACGAATATAGAGATTAAATCATCAACGACTGCTAATGATAATAAGAATATTTTGAGTGAAGGATTTAATTTGTTTTGTAACAACATAAATACACCAATAGCAAAAGCGATATCTGTTGATATAGGCACGCCAATACCACGTTCAAAAGGTGTTCCTATATTAAATACCATAAATATAATAGCAGGCACAATAACACCGCCAAGAGCTGCAATTACAGGAAAAGAAGCTTTTTTCAGACTAGATAAGTGTCCATATAAGATTTCTTCTTTTATTTCAAGTCCTACAAACAAAAAGAATATGGCCATTAAAAAATCATTAACGAACATATGTAGGTCAAAGTGATTGAATAATTTTATCTCGCTAAGTAGATGCTCATACGGAATAGCTAAAGGACCATTAGCTAATACTAATGATACCAATGTTGCCAAGATAAGTAGCACACCAGGAAATACTTCAGAATGAATTAAATTTTTTGCACGATCTTTCATGAGAATCCCTTTCTAATTTCTATAATTCAAGTAAATTTTGTAAGTGTATAAGCAACGTCGTTTATCAGTGAGACATACTACTCTTATAAAAATTAATTGTCAATAGAGAAAATGAAAGAATGACTAATCCGAGTTAATCTGTATTATTTTAAAATAAATAGAAAATTTAAATATGAATTGACTAGGGGGGAACACCCTGGTGTATGATGGTGTTTAATGTGAAAAATATAGAAATAATAGAAAAGGAGTGCATAGATTTGAATATAAAATATATTATATCCAAAACAATAACATTTATTGGAATCGTCATCCCTATTATGCTCTTTAATGGGATCTTTGGAGATGAAAATCTATTAATTGGTGTCATGTCTGTTGCGTTAATGTTGATGCTTTTAGAAAGGGACTTGACCGTACATCCTGTTAAACATACTTTACAGTTAGTAGGACTTAATCTAGTAATGGGAATTGCTGCATTTATTGCTACAAGCAATTTGTGGTTAGCGATACCGATTAATTTAGTACTCATTTTTATACTGGGACATTCATTACTTTATGATTTGAAAAAACCAATATATATGCCTTTTATATTACAGTATTTATTTATTTTATTTACACCTATCACTCTTAATCAATTACCAAAGAGATTACTTGCTCTTGTTGTAGGTGCATTAATTATTATGCTTGTACAGATCCTTGTAAATAGAAATAAATTAACTCAAGCAGGGGATAAACTCATAGAACAAGTTATTCAAAGCCTTATGAAGAAAATTGAAGATATGAGAAAGGGGATATCAGATAGCGAAGATGAAATCGCAGGATTATTGCGAGAGCTTAGAAAAATGATATCTGATAGAAGGAAAGATGAACTGCATCTGACAGAAGAAGCAAGAATTAAGCTTAGTTTATCTGTTGCCTTAGAAAAAATAGCTCTTAGTTTAGAAAAGATGGATTATATAGATTTACAAAAAGAATGTGTAGAAGATGTCTATCAGTTTTTAGATTTAGCAAAAGATGTCTTTAAAGATAAAACTAAAATAGAACAAATCAATCATTTGGGTAAAAACTTAGTAAGTAAATATGATAAAGAAAAAGTATCTGATCAGGTTGCAGTAGAGATGGGCTATAACATAGCCTTTTTAAATGACTCGTTACAAGAACTGCATATGTTAGATAAAGATAAATATAACTTGGTCAAGAATGTGGAAGAGGTTTCTACAAGATACCAGTGCTTATTTAACAAAAAATATATCAAGATAGATACAGTCAAGTTTTCATTTGCTACACGTTTAGCTATTGGAATCACGCTGACAACCTTTATGAGTCAGTATTTTAATTTAGCGCAAGGTAAATGGATGGTATTTACCATCCTTGCATTAGTTGTTCCTATTTATGAAGTGTCTAAACAAAAATCTAAAGATAGAGTCATTGCAACAATTACAGGCGGTATTTTGGCACTTATTCTATTTAGTATTTTTACAGATACTTTGACTAAGGTTATACTACTATTACTTGTGGGATATATTAATATGTACTTTACAAGATATAGATATACAAGCATTTTGTATACAACGTTAGCTATTGGGGCGGCGTCTTTAGCAGGAGAAATACAGGTGCTTACCATAAATAGAATCATCTTTGTTATTGTAGGATTAGTCATGGCAACACTTATTAATAAGCTGATTTTACATTATAACCTAGAAGATAATAATAATTACCTTATTCATATGTATCAAGCGACAATTGACGAAATGAAAAAAGAAGCCCAATTCTTAATGGAAGGGCAAGCGAGTAAATATAGTATCAAAAATCTACTCATTATCACTTCAATGATTGAAGATAAACTTCTGATGAATAATCAAATCTTAGAAGATAATCAAATAGAAGTCAAATTAGATGAATCTAGAGCATTAATAAGTGATATTTATCACTTTTATATATGTAAAAGTCAAGCAGAGGTTTATCAATAACTATCCATTGAAATTACAAGAAGTAGGGTTTAGACCTAGAGCGAGAAAAGTAGATGCTGAAGGGAAGGATAGTAGATGGTTTTAGATAGAGAGGAATACTTTTTTAAACCTAGATATAAAATAGGAGAGGTTTGCAAGGCTTTAGGTACGACTAAAGATGCTTTGAGATATTATGAAAGTAGTGGCATTCTAGTGCCCAAAAGAAATGAACATAATGGTTATAAATATTATTCTATTGCTGATCTTGAAATTTTAAATGTTACTTTATTTTTACGAGCAATAGAGGTACCTATTCAAGAAATTCCAAGATTTCTACAATGCAAAGATAGGGATTCTTATGGGGAACTTCTAGATGAACAAATTGAGAAAGTAACACAAAGAATTAATTATTGGACATATATAAAAACGCTCCTTAGTTATTTCCAAAAAGCTTTAGAGGATTATAAACAAGATCCTAATGCAGTTACACTTGTTAAAGATGTTAAATTCAAATTTCATAAAGGGCAATTTGATTATGAAAAGGGTGATATAGAAAAAATGGCAGCCTCTAAAAATGCTACAATAGGAACTTACCATATTTCAAAATTAAAGATAGTAGGTAAGAATTGGATTCTAACAAATAGAGAAGATCTATCAGATATGATTATAGGCCATTTGTGTGACGAAAACGATACCACGGAAGATGTATCTACATGTACATTACCTCAAGCACTTCTTATAACTACTTTAGAGTCATTAGATAAGTTACCAACGATCGTTAAAAGTATATGGGAACAATATGAAAAAGAGTATGAGTTTGCAGATAAAGTTTATTTTGTAGAACATGCCTTTTTTAATGTATTTAATCAAGGGGAACTATTAAGAAATATCTATTTACCTATAGTGAGAACGAAAGTATCATAGAGGGATTCCTTTAGGTATCCTATAGGTGTCAATTTAAATACAACTTTAATAAGGACCTTCTATTGGATATATTACAGGATATATACAGTAGAAGGTCCTTATTGTGTTAGACAATTTATAAGGAGATATAAAGTTGAAAATTGTCTAACACAATAAGAAAAGTTTAGAACACAGACCTAATATTAAAAATCAGAAAGATTATATAAACAAGGTGAATTTATAAGATTCTTTTACTTGTAACTCAATGATTTCAGCTAATGTATCAGGAGGAATATCTTTCCCGTTTTTAATCCACTCGGTTAAAATACTCATACAATTTGCTATACGCATTTCAATAAAATAATTGAGATGGGTACAAATAATTTCATTTTCTTTAATCGTAGAAGATTGAATGAAAAAATCAACTTCTGCAGCTAAGCATTCCTTAATGATGTTTTCACGATGGGCTTTTACAAGGAGCTCTATAATCTCTGAATGCTCATACCAGTATCGGAGAAAAGGCTTAAGAAAAGTTCTACTCTCCAAAGGGTTTAAAAGATAGTAATCAATACAGTAAGCGCGGAAATGGCTAAAAGCATCTAGACATCGGAGCCTTAAAACATCGTCTATGGAATCAAAGTTTCGATAAAAGGTGGTTCTACCAATATTAGCTGTATTAACAATTTCAGTAATCGTAATTTGTGAGTAGTCTTTTTCAGTCATAAGCTGTTTTAAGGCTTCATAAATCCAATCACTAGACTGGATAGACCGTTTATCTCTCTTTTTCTGATACATATTATATCCTCCTGTACCACAAGTCTTTAAAGTATTGATTGCAGCTATTTTAAATTATATAATACAGTCAAATTAGGAACAAGTGTAACGAAAAATAGGTATGAAGGGAAGAAATTAAATGGATATTTTATCACTGGTAATGATTGTATTTATTCTATTAGAAACATCCAATATAATCATTTTATATTTCAAGCCAGACTCAAAACTCGGCAATGGAGTTGCTGTATTTAATGGATGGGAGGAATCTAAAAAGGATAAAGATATGCATGAGTTTGTTAAATATTTAGTCTATTGGGTAGCAGGGACAAAGCTAATCTTTATTGTGTTACTTCTTGTCATATTATTTACGGGAAGTTCACTCACCAAGATACTGAGTGTAGTGGCTCTAATACTATCTATTGGTTCATTTTATTGGAAACTCTACCCCATTATTAGAGGATTGGACAAAAAGGGGAAAATAACACCATATGGTTATTCTAAGAAGCTCAGCTTGATGATAGCTGGATTTATGATCATGTTTAGTTTAGCAATGATCATATATCTTATTTAAAAGAAGTACCTAATAAATGAATATTATAAGGAGAATATATGATAAAAACCAAATCTAGAGAAACAAAATATATAATAACGATTTTAATCATTTTAGTAATGGGTATTTTACTATCAATAGGAGGCTTTTTAATCTACGCATCAGATTATTATCCAGCTGATGAAATCGCTATTCAAATCATGCAGCAGCAAGACCGAGTTGAAATTTATGAGAACCTAACCATTGTATCACCACCAGAAAAAAGTGATGTGGGATTTATTTTCTATCCAGGTGCAAAAGTAGAGAATATAGCCTATTTGCCACTATTAGAGAAATTAACTGAAAATGGAATCACCTGTGTTTTAGTTAAAATGCCTCTTAATATGGCAATATTTGATGCAGATGCTGCTGAAGAAGTATTTGATAAGCTACCAGAAATCAAAAACTGGTATATAGGTGGTCATTCTATGGGTGGCGCAATGGCAAGTGATTATGCTTCAAAAAATAGAGATAAAGTTAAAGGCTTGGTATTACTGGGTGCTTATATTTATGGGGATTACCCACCAGATCAAACCCTTACGATCTATGGTACATATAACTCAGATTTAGAAAAATATATAGATTATACAGAAAACATCGTAGAAATTGAAGGGGGAAACCATGCACAATTTGGAAATTACGGACAGCAAAAAGGCGACCCTGTAGCAACCATAACAAGTGAAGAACAACAAGATATTGCAGTAGAAGCCATTATAGAATTTATGAATGCTAGATAAAAAACTACTTATTTACCTGATCATGGGTAAATAAGTAGTTTTTTGTGTTTTTTAGAATAGTAAAGAGATGTTGGGCTAAAGCTATTTATAACACGAATAACTGTATGATTAGAGGAGTTCTATAAATTATGTTTAAGCCAGAACGCATTATTTTTGAAAAAGGTGTTTTAGAGTATGAAAGAGCGAACAAGATTAAAGATTATTTTCAAAGTAGTCCTAAAATAGAGATTGTAGAAATGAGCAATAACAAAATTAAATCTTATATTCCTGGAGATACGCTACATGAACAATATCGAAGTGGTAAAAAGACTTTGGTAGTAGGTGTAAAGAAGAGTCTTAAATTTCAAACTTGTAAACCTTCTGCCCACTATCAATTACCCTTGGTATCAGGATGTATGGGGCAGTGTGAATATTGTTATTTGAATACACAATTAGGAGATAAACCCTTTATAAAAGTTCATGTCAATATAGAAGAAATTTTGGAGCAAGCTAAGAAGTATACGGTAGAGCGTTTACCCGAGATAACTATTTTTGAAGGGTCCGCCACCTCAGATCCTATTCCTGTGGAACCCTATACAGGCGCCTTAGCAGAGTGCATAAAGTATTTTGGTGAGCAAGAGCATAACAGATTTCGATTTGTAACCAAGTATACAGATGTAGATAGCCTTTGCAATTTAGAGCATCATGGACATACAGAAGTAAGGTTTAGTATTAATACGGATACCATTATTAAGGGATATGAACATTTTACTGCCTCATGGGATAAGCGCATAGAGGCAAGTATCAAAATGATGGCATCAGGGTATCCTGTAGGTTTTTTAATAGCCCCTGTTTTTATTTATCCTAACTGGCAAGAAGAGTATAGAGAAGTCTTACACACTTTAAAAGAAAAATTGCCTAATACATTAGACTATCCCATTACCTTTGAAATTATTTCTCATCGTTATACAACAACAGCTAAAAATCGCATTTTGGAGATATTCCCTGAAACGACTCTTCCTATGAATGATGAAGAAAGAAAATTTAAATATGGGCAATTTGGATATGGAAAATGGATTTATCCTAAAGATGAAATGAAGATGATCCAGGAATTTTTCAATGAGGAGATTGGGCATATTTTTAAAGAGGGTCAAATTAAATATATTATATAGTAGCATAACCCTTTTCGTTCCTCGAATAGAATAGAAGTAATTATTTTAGAGGAGTGATGAAAAGTGGATAAACTGAATCCTCAGAAGGTATTTGTACAATATAGAGATACTATACGCCCCTATGAACCTATTATAAATAGAAAGTATACGATTACCCACTCAGATACTACCGCCGAACTTTTTGTCTTTGTAGCTGAAAACTATGCAGAAGATCAAATCACCTCCATGCGTGACGAGGTAAGAATTGCTTGGAATAAGAATAGGGAGGGATTTACTTTAATAGGATCTGTATTAGTATCTGGTGATGGTGTAAAAGGAAATGCTGCCATTAGAAATAAAATCTTCTATAATGAAATGCCCACAGCATTACAGGCTCTATGGCGGGCAGATCGCTTTTTATTTGAGATAGACCCCAATCTTGATAGTACTCCGGTATTGATTCATTTTATTTCTAATGACCCAATGTATGATAAAACCTACGATTTTGGAGCTATTGGCAACTACAAATAGATGTATAATAATGCGATAGTTACAAATACTTATACTAAATAAATCTTTCAAAAGGAGTATATACATGAGAAGAAAAATAAGTATTTTGTTTACTATCGTTATGTTATTTGCAACCATTCAAGGGGCTACATGGGCAAAGCCACAGAGCAATATTGTACAAATAGCATCTTCAGACAAACAATTTAGTACATTAGTCACAGCATTGCAGGCAGCTGGATTAGTAGATACACTTCAAGGGGCTGGACCATTTACAGTATTTGCACCAACTAATGACGCTTTTAGTAAGTTACCAGCAGGGACATTAGATACCTTGTTAAAACCTGAAAATAAACAAATGTTAGTAGATATCTTAACTTATCATGTAACACCAGGCAAGATAGATAGCAAACAAGTAGCTAAACTCAATGGCCAAGAAATTAAAATGGTAAATGGAAAGCCAGCCAAGATACAAGTGAAAGATGGCAAAGTTTTTATAGACAATGCGCAAATTATTACAACAGATATTATGGCAAGTAATGGTATTATTCATGTCATTGATGCAGTTATTTTACCTAACAAATAATAATAGAAATACCTCCAAGTATATGGATAACTTGGAGGTGTTTTTATTTAAAAACTATAAAGTTTTACCTTTATTATACAGCATACAGATATAACATTTACAAATAATAGATTTAGAAATAAAACCAATCATATAAAGAGAGGGCGTATAATAATGGACTTACATTATGCACAAGGAGAGGCTATTTTTACAAAAGTAAATCAAGTACCTCGGCAATATCCTTATCTAACAGAAGATATAGAAACAGAAGTTGTAGTTATAGGTGGCGGGGTAACAGGTGCGATTGTAAGCTACTATATGAGTGAAGCAGGTATTAGATGTACGTTGTTAGAAAAATCACGTATTGCTCATGGAAGCACCAGTATTACAACTTCTTTGTTGCAATACGAGTTAGATAGTAATGCAAGAGAGCTAGAACAATATACATCTCTACAAAATGTTGTTCGTTCTTATAAGTTAGGCTTAAAAGCACTAAAAGAGATTGATAACTTTATTCAGGTTTATGGGAATCAGTGTGAGTATGCAAAAAGAGATACACTTCTTTACACCAACAAACAAGCAGAAAGTGCACAAATGGAAGAAGAGTATAAGGTGAGAAAGGAGGCTGGATTACCAGTAGATTTTATAGGTAGTGAAAATAATCCTTTTAGTTTTGAATTAAAGGGAGGTGTTTATTCACATGAAGGAGGGGCTCAGCTAGATCCCTATCAATATACACATCAACTACTAGAAGTAAGTACTCAAAAAGGATTAAAGGTTTATGAAAACACAGAGGTTATTAAAATCAGCTATTTAGCAGAAGGGGTGGAACTAGAAACAGTTTATGGACACAAGGTTAAAGCTAAGAAGGTTATCTTAGCCACAGGATATGATACAGGTAGGTTTAGTAATAGAAATTTTGGTACGAAGACAGTAACGTACAATATAGCAACAAAACCAGTAAGTACCTTAGAGGGATGGATGAATAAGGTACTCATTCGAGATAATAATGATCCTTATCACTATTATCGCACCACACAAGATCATAGAATCTTAGCAGGTGGTGAGGATATACCTTTTAATCCTGGTATATTTGATGAACAAGCAGCAGATGAACGTTATGATCGATTAGAACAGAAGATAAAGGAGATGTTCCCTAATATACCGGATATTGAAAAAGAGTATACCTATTGTGGTGCATTTGCATCTACTCAAGACAACTTAGGTTTTATAGGTCCAGATACAAAACATCAGCATCTTTGGTACTGCTTAGGATATGGAGCAAATGGTATCTTATTTGCTATATTAGGTGGGCTCATGCTCTCTAAGCTCTATAAAGGTGAAAAGGATGATGACTTAGACTTATTCAGAATAGATAGGTTTGATGGTAGGGGTATGTTTTAGTTCGAGTAGAATAGAGCCTATAAGTGGAAATAAAATATTAAGGAGAATGACTATGGAAAATTTAGATACAATAAAACTACTTCAAGAATGTGATGCAGGTACTAAAATGGCAGTTGCTTCAATTGATGAGATATTAGAGAAAGTTACAGATACTCAGATGAAACACTTATTAAGTGAAAGTAAAGCCCATCATGAAAAGATAGATTATGAAATTCATCTATTATTGGCAAAACAGAAAGGACAAGAAAAAGAGCCTAATAGTATTGCAAAGGGAATGTCATGGATTAAAACTAACATGAAAATGAGTATGGATAATAGTGATGCTACTGTTGCAGACCTTATTACAGATGGATGCAATATGGGGGTGAAATCCTTATATAAATATCTCAATCAGTATAAAGCAGCTGATCAGAAAGCTCAGGATATTTGCATACAACTAGCTTCTATAGAAGAAAAGTTAGGCAAAGATCTTCGTAAATACTTATAGCTAATGAGGACCAACTTATTTGTTAAGTAATAGACATCTAAGTAGGTCTTTTTTAGTAGGCTTATACGAAAGCTATAACTGTAATTTATATATAGGGTGAATACAAATTACTAAACGAAAGGATTGTAATGGGGATTGTTATTTTACATGTATTAGATGTATTGTATAGTGAGTAGGAGTAAACTACAACTTAATAATATATTGAAGTAAAAGAAGAGAGGTCAATAACATGGATGGTACAAAAAGAAGTCATATTAAAATAGGTGCAACAGTTCAAGTTGTTCAAAAGCAAGATCAACGTACAGGGAAACTGACAGAAGGTATAGTGAAGAGAATTCTTACAAATTCTCCTGAACACCATCATGGTATCAAGGTAATGCTAGAGAGCGGCATTGTAGGAAGAGTAAAAGAAGTATAAGTTATAGAACTAGATTTTAATGGTAAAGAGGGTATTATAGGGCATATACTACTCAAGAAGGAGATGATTCTAATGGGGACAGTTGTTTTATATGCATCAAAAACAGGTTTTACTAAAAAATATGCTGAGTGGATTGCAAAGGGACTAAAGTGCCAGGCTATATCACTAGATAAGGTAGATCAAGCAGCTATAGATCAAGCAGAGGTGATTGTATTTGGTGGTGGGATTTATGCGGGGAGGATCAATGGACTAAAGAAGATGCAAAAGTACCTTGCCAAATGGTCTAATAAAAAGTTCATTGTTTTTGCAACAGGTGCAGGACCAGAACGGACTGAAGAAGTGGAACGTGTAAAGTCAAGTAACTTATCACAAAACCAAGACATACCTTTCTTCTATTTTAGAAGTGGATTGAACTATGAAAAAATGGGCTTTAAAGATAAGCTTATGATGAAATGTTTTGTGACCATACTTAAGAAGCAAAAGAATAAGTCCGAAGCAGATCAAAAAGCCTTAGAAGCCATGGAAAAATCCTATGATGTATGTGATCAAGCAAAAATTAAGGACTTAATAAATTGTGTAAATAGAGTATAATAAGATTAAATAAAATAGAATATGGTGCTATTAAAAGATGTAAGTATTTCATGTGATGTACTGTATCTATTAAGAAAGGAGGGAAACATATGGAAAATAAGCAATACATATGTCCAAAGTGTGGGAATGAACATTATGAATCTGATCAGTTTCAAGCAACAGGTGGTAACTTTGCAAAGATTTTTGATGTACAAAATAAGAAATTCATCACAATCAGTTGTAGCAGATGTGGGTATACCGAGCTTTACAAAGCCGAGTCTAGCGATGGATGGAATATCTTAGACTTCTTAATTGGAGGCTGAGCCCATTAACGCATAAGGCTTCAATAATTTATAAGGGATCTACTCATATTGCCTAGTTTGGTAGGTATTTAAGTAGATCTTTTTTAGTTGGAGTTTATTATTGATGAACCAGTACTTAACATGCTAAAGTGTATAAATAAGTATTCATATAAAAATGAAACAATATCTTAAACTGAGGAACGTAAATATGCAATTATATTTCAAGGATTTTTGCCTAGATTGTAGTAAGATTCATATTGCCGATTTGGTGTTAGAAGCACATGATTATACTTTAGGACATCACCATGATTTTTATGAGTTTTTTGTCATTCTTGAAGGTGTATTTGTCCATGAATGGGATGGGCAAAGGCAGCAAATGAGTAAGGGAATGTATCAAGTATTAAAGCCACAATGTTTTCACCGTGTTTATGCTCTTGAGACGGCCCCCAATAGGTTACGTAATATAGCTATAGAAAAGCAGTACTTTGAGTCTCTTATTCAGCCTGTTGCCAAACTCATAGGTACGAAAATGTGGGAGATAGATGAGTTAGGTACAGGAGCTTTTGAACAATTTGAAAATAAAAGCCAAAAGTTGATTCAACATTATGAAGCGGAGTTTGCCACTTATGTTGTTGAGAGTCTACTGATGGACCTTTTACTTGAAAAACTTTATGAGGGCGATGAAGAGAGAAAAGGTCCAAGTTGGCTACAAGCAGCCTGTAAGAAGTTAGAAGAAGGACAGCTTATGGAAGAAGGCCTTCAAGCTTTTCTTACAAGTTGTGGGAAAACTCAAGAGCATGTAACCCGTGTGGTTAAACAGTATTACCAGATGACGCCTACAGAGCTGATCAACGCCCATAGGCTTAAATACAGTTGTACACTTTTGACGACCACTAAGGAATCTATTGTCCAGATTGCTTATCAATGTGGTTTTAATAGTGTGGCCTATTTTAATAAGCGATTTAAAGAAAAATATGGTTCTACCCCTACCCAATACAGGGAACGTTATAGAAAAACATTTTATTAAAGAAATATCAATATAGTATAAGGCATATCAACCAAGAGGGAGATATGTCTTTTTTTTATAGCTATAATAAAGACAGTCATTCAGAGGTGATTACATAATAAAAGGAGTAGAGCTATGCAAAAAGAAAGACTATTTGAAGCTGAATTAGCTTTTACAAAAGCGTATCAAAAGTATCAGGCAGCACCTAAAGCATTAAGAGAGGCTGCTTGTATGGAAGTACAAATGCCTTATACTTTAGGGGCACGTAAAGAAGGGGACTATTTTGGAGGAAGATTTAAAGGGAATCGCATAGGCTTTTATCCCCTTGTCATTGGGCAAGGTGTTGCAGATGGCTTTGATAAATTATGCTATTGTTGTGATGTTAAAGGTTCTTATGCCATTGTTGAACAAATGAAAGCGTCCAATGAATATAGTGAAATAGAGATACAAGAAGCATTAGATGCCATTCGCTTTTGGGAGCAAGAAGAAACCTATCATCATATTAAAGAAGCTTTTCCTAAGGACTGGCACCAACATTTAACAGAAGATACTTATATGACCGCAATTGGCGCTGTTTATCCACTGTATCGTATAGCAGGGGCACACTTAGATTTTAAAAAGCTTACTCAACTTGGTTTGCAAGGACTTATTGATGAAGTTGAAAAGGCAAAAGTGAGTACCAAAGATGAAGAGGCATTAGCGTTATATGAAGGTATGATAAAGGTTTTAAAAGCCATGCAACAACTAGCTAAATCCCGTGCTCATTTACTCAAACAAGAACTTCTACAAAGTGATGAGACAGAAAAAGAACGTTTAACACTGATTATTCACTCCTTAGAACATATTAGTGAAAAACAACCTCATTCCTTCCATCAAGCCATGCAACTTTGTTTGCTTTATGGTATTTGTGCAGGTACAACAGAAATTGCACGTATGGATGACTATTTAGGGACATTCTATGTAAACGATTTAAAAAAAGGTATCTTAACGAAAGAAGAAGCAAAAGCCTATATCATCAACTATTTTGCAATTTATGAAGAAAGCTTCCAACGTGATACCCGTTGTATTATTGGAGGCTATGGCAGAGAAGATGAAGAGGCAGCTGACCAACTAGCACTGGCTATTTTAGAGGCTATTGATGGTAGACAAATTTTATATCCTCAAGTGAGCTTAAGATATTATAAAGGGATGAATGAAGCGGTCTATAATAAAGCTTTAGATGTACTGGGTAAAGGCAATACATTCCCTATTCTGTACAATGATGATTTGAATATTGCAAGTACGATGCGTGCTATGGATGTTCCAAGAAAAGTAGCTGAGCAATATGCTTTCTTTGGATGTGGTGAATATATGCTTGCCAATAAGAGTATTGGTACACCGAATACCTGTTTAAATATGCCAAAAGCACTTGAACTTGTATTGAATGAGGGTGTGGACCCAGTAAGTGGTAAGCAAATAGGGCTAAAGATGCCACCGATTACTGAGACGACTACTTTTGAAGAAATTATGGACCGCTATAAAGCACAGATAGATTTCTTTACAGACTACTGTGGGAAGGTCCAAGAGCTTGTTTATAACAAATGTGGTGAACAAAGTAACTTCTTACTCCTAAGTATTTTACATGATGACTGTATCAAACGTGGGAAAGGACTTTTCAATGGAGGATTATACCACTTAGGAGGGACTGTAGAGACTTATGGCAATATTACGGTTTCAGACTCCTTAACCGCAATCAAAAAGGTGGTCTACGAAGATCAAGCCTTTAGTATGAAAGACCTTGTAAAAATGATACAAGTAAACTTTGAAGGATATGAAAAGGAAAGACAGCTTCTTGTAGCGGCACCTAAGTATGGTAATAATAGTGATTTAGCTGATGAGATAGCTGTTGAAGTCCATGAGCATGTCTGTCATAGTATTCGCAATCAACGCTTTAAGACCAATCTAGACTCTTTACTTGTGGTCATGATTAATAATAATATGAATGTCTTACTGGGTAAACGGGTGGGTGCTACACCAGATGGGCGTAAGCGTGGTGTTTATCTTTCCAATGGAAATGCAGCGTACTCAGGTATGGATAAAGAAGGGATTACAGCGTTAATGCAATCCTTAGTAAAACTAGATACTTCTATTCATGCAGGTGCCAATACCAATCTTAAATTCTCTAATGCATTGTTTAACGGTGAAAGGGAAAAGTTTAAATGCCTATTAGAAACCTACCTTGAACTGGGCGGGCAACAAGGTAATATTTCTGTAGTAAACCAACAAGACTTGCAACAGGCACTTATAGAACCAGAAAAGTATCAAAATCTTATGGTACGTGTAGGTGGATTCTCAGCGAGATTTATTACCTTAGATCCAGAGACACAACAAGAAATCTTAGCACGAACAGCTTACTAGGAGGGACTATGACAAGTTATATACTCGACATCAATCGTTGTAGCATTTATGATGGACCAGGTCTTAGAACAAGCATCTTTTTGAAAGGATGCCCCTTAAAGTGTAAGTGGTGTCATAATCCAGAATCTCAAAGCTTCTTACCTGAGCTCCGTTATATGGAGGCAAAATGTATAGACTGTAGACAGTGTGCTCTTGTCTGTACACAAGGGGTTCATCAGTTTATAAGCCAAGATGGAAAGCTTCAACATAAAGTGGAACATGGGCAGTGTATCCAGTGTGGTGCATGCATCAAGGCTTGTCCGACTGGAGCGTTAGAGCAGGTTGGAAAAGTCATGACTGTAGAAGAAGTCATGAAGATTGTTAAGGAGGACTTACCTTTTTACAAAAAATCTAAAGGCGGTATGACCCTTTCAGGTGGAGAACCCCTGTCCCATCCAGATTTTGTCCTTGAAATACTAGAAGCTTGTGGCCAAGCAGGGATCCATAGATGTGTAGAAACAAGTGGATTTGGAAAAAGGGAAAATCTTGCACGTATTGTAGATCAAGTAGACCTGTTCTTATTAGACTACAAAATAACAGGTGAAGCATCCCATTTAGCTTACACAGGTGTCTCACCGAAACTGATTCATGAAAATATGAACTTCCTTAGGAAAAAAGGTAAAAAGGTGATCCTAAGATGCCCCATCATTCCAGAGATTAACGATACAGAAGAACACCTTGATGGGATTCTATACATAGCACAGCACTATCCTAATATTGAGCATATAGAGCTTCTACCTTATCATAAATTAGGGGTATCTAAGGCGCTACAAGTAGGGATGAACCAAGAAACTTTTAGAGAGCCAACTGAAGTGGAAAAACAAAAGTGGCTTGCTTATTGTCAAGCAAAAGGATGTACAACTATTCAAATTAACTAATCAAAAAAGGGGGCTATATTTAGCTTGGTGAATCGTCATTGTAATATTTTTGATTTTAATATAAACTTAGATGTAGTTATTTATTAGATTGAGATTATTTATAGAGCCTATAAGGATATACAAACTAAAATTTTATAGTGAGGTAATAATGATGATTCTAAGCTTAGTTCCTCTTACCAATGAAAACATAAAAGCATTTAAAACAGATATTCAAGAGGCATTTCAATATGGATATGAGATAGAATGTGGTGCAAGCGATGAAATAATTCTTCCGGAAAAAGACATTGACAGTTCACTTAACGCAAAGGGAGCAGAGGCATATCAGGCACTGGTCAACGGTGAGGTTGTGGGCGGTACGGTAATCGTCATAGATAACACAACATACCATAACCATTTAGACCTCCTCTTTGTTAAGATAGGATGTCAAAGCAAAGGTGTTGGGCAAGCCATTTGGAATGCAATAGAAAAACTGCACCCTGAAACAAAAATATGGGAAACATGTACCCCTTATTTTGAAAAAAGGAATATTCATTTCTACGTTAATAAATGTCAATTCCATATTGTAGAATTCTACAATCCACTCCATAGAGATCCTAATTCACCAGAAGCTGTTGGAGGAATGCCGGCTGATGAAGGGGATTATTTCTTTAGATTTGAAAAAGTATGTGAACAAAATAGGTAAGTGACTTCACGTTATAAGTAGAATATAATCCTATTACTGGAAATAGCCCCTTTAATTAAGGGGCTATTTTTATCTGTGCGTCTCCTTAATAGAGTTTACCAGACCTATTATTGCTAGTAGGAATTGAAAACTCGCTCTAATGGGTTATTATCCAACAAGCATCTAAAAGTAACTAGTAGTAAAATTGACAAAAGATATACCTAATAGTAATATTACTATTAGGTGTATAAATATACTGTGAAAGTGAGGAAAACTTATGGAGAACATTATTTTGAGTTTACTCTTAATAAAAAGTATGACTGTATATGAAATCAAAATGTTTATTGGGCAAAATTTGACCACAGTATGTAGTGATAGTTTAGGAAGTATACAGACTGCGATTAAGAAGCTATTAAGTAAAGAGTGTGTAGAGGTTAGAGAGTATATTGAAAATAACTTACTGAAAAAGGAGTATTCTATAACGGATAAGGGGACACAACAGTTTAGAGAATGGATAGAAGTGCCTATGAACCTTGAGAAAGTTAAAAATATGGAGGAAGGTAAATTTTTTTTCTTAGGGATGGTACCTAAAGAAGTACGTATACAATCTCTAGAGGGATATATTCAAAGTTTGGTAAAAGAAAAAGAGAAGCTTTGTACCATACAAGCATATGTAGAAGAGAACAAAGCGCATGGGATTGAAGTCAACGTAGAGCGTATAAAAGAAGATGAGCAGTTAACACATCATTTGTTAATGACTTCTAAGCAAGATTCCCTTCATCAGGCAGTACAAAATATTTATGATTATCAGATGTATAGTTTAGAATATGGGCTGGCACGTCTTGAACAGGATATTGTGTTTTATGAAAGAATTCTTCAGAAAGAAAAAGAAAACTAAGGAGGGGAATGGATGTTGGCAATAACAGGCGCTATTTTATTTGGAGTAATTATGATCATGACAGTATTGGTAGCATGTGGTGCACCATTAGGTGAGTTTACTATGGGAGGACAATATAAAGTTTTGCCAAAGGCTTTAAGAATAATGGCGGTCGTTTCTTTAGTGATTCAAGTTTTTGCCATTATCATTGTGTTACAAGCAGGTGGTTATATGGACTTATGGTTATCAGCTAAAGTAACCCAGTTGATTTGTATTTTTTATGCAGTCTATTTATCTTTGAATACGCTTATGAATTTATCTTCAAAAAGCAAAAAGGAACGCTATGTAATGACGCCATTATCTTTAGTTGCAGCGATATGCTTTTGGAGTGTAGGGATGCAGATGTAATGTTATAAAAAGAAAAGTATAAGAAAAAAGGGTTTACTTATTTTACCTACTATGAAGGTATTCAAGTAAATCCTTTTTATTTAGTATGAATCAGCTTTTTGTGCAGGATAAGGTTAAGAGATCATATTATTTAAAATAATAAAAGGTATAATAATTTTAGATTTAGTATTTAATATTTAAGTGTTTATCCTAAATGACTGAATGATAATAGGTATATTGTTATAATGATGAAGTTAAAAAAATAACAATGTAGATACATGAATTTTAAGGAGGCACTATGAAAAATCAAAAAATACTGGGTATTATATCTATGGCATTAGTTGCACTTTTCTGGGGATTATCATTTTATAGTATTCAAGAAATTGGAACTACAATTGGTCCCTTTACGTTAGCAACTGCTCGTTTTGGGATTGCAACATTAGCTTTTATAGTTATTCTTTTTGTTTCAAAACAAGATAAAAAGATTGCAAAAGAAGATAGAAAAAAAGTTTTTATTAATGCATTAATTGGAATTGCAATTTACTATCCATTGAGTATGTATGCAATCAACTTAATTCCAGCATCTGCAGGATCAGTACTTTCAGCAATTCAACCTATTATTATTATTATATTAGAGGCAGTTGTTATTAAAGTAGCGATTACAAAGAAAAATGCAATAGCTGTTATCCTTAGTGTTGTAGGGGCTTTATTAACAGTAGGTGTAATAGACGGCCAAGGCGGTAGCTTTGTAGGTTATATCTTAATGTTTATAAGCACATGTATGTGGTGTGGATATACAGTGTTACAACAGCCACTGAATGAAAAATACTCTCCTATTACACTGAATGTATATCAATTTGCTATTGGTACACTTGTAATGTCACCATCATTTTTCTTAGAAAATAATAACTGGTCAGCGATGACTGGTGTTCAATGGTTTAACTTAATTTACCTCGCACTTGTTTGTTCAGGATTATGCTTTGTACTTTACAACTTTGCACTTCCAAGAATCGGTGCAACAACAAGTTCTTTATTCTTAAATGCAGGACCAATTATTACAGCAGTACTAGGTGTTGTGCTTTATGGTACATATCCAACACTTACAAATGGTATTGGTATTCTTTTAACAGTAGTAGGTGTTACATTAGCTACAGTAGATTTTAAGAAGAAATCATAATAATAAAAATTCTAAAATAAAAGACGTAGAATAGCTACGTCTTTTTCAGACCGCTGACAAAGTTATTGTCAGCGGTTTATTTTTGTTTTTCTGCAAATACTAAGAGAGACTAAATCTAACGAGATAAGGAGCCCCCCTATGATTAACTATCGCAATAACACTCAACAGGCTATGGAACTTGTATATATAGATCAGCTGGTACCTCAAAACCATCTGTTACGCAAGATTGACCAATACATTGATTTTTCCTTTATTTATGATCTTACTAGAGATATGTACTGCCATAATAATGGTCGACCTGGTATTGATCCTGTTGTTCTTTTTAAGATGATTTTTATTGGCTATCTATACGGTATTCGTTCTGAAAGACAGCTTGTAAAAGAAATCGAAGT
>NZ_JAQIFT010000020.1:0-30410 GCF_027857615.1 Holtiella tumoricola | reverse complement strand
GATTGCAGTATTTGTTTTTGAGAGTATGAGGTTTTATACTTAAACTAAATATTCTAAGCATTTTTGGTGACGATGCGCTTTAGGGAAACACCCGTTCCCATACCGAACACGTAGGTTAAGACTAAAGCGGCCGATGGTACTTGTCTGGAGACGGACCGGGAGAGTAGGTGGTTGCCAAATTTAAGGAGGGGTTCCCGAGTGGCCAAAGGGGGCAGACTGTAAATCTGTTGGCACCGCCTTCGAAGGTTCGAATCCTTCTCCCTCCATGTTAAAAGTGTAAGATGAAAATCTTACACTTTTTTATTTTATATGAAAATGATATTGGAATATACTTACTTATTTAAGGATATAGTTAATGATAGTGATAAGAAAGTATAGTACTAAGGAGAGAATATAAAAGATGTATTTTGAAGAAATAGGGGATCCAAATAAACAAACTATAGTTATGTTACATGGAGCAGGTATGCCTCAAACCTTTGTGGGACAGTATGAGCTTGCAGATAAGTATCATCTTATATTACCTCATTTATACGGCAATGGAGAAGAATCAAATAAAAGTTATAACAGAGAAGAATGTATAGAAGGTATCTTAGAAATAGTAAAAGGTTTAAATAAAGATAAGGTAAGTATAGTTGGATTTTCATTAGGGGCACAGCTTATAATTCCTATTTTATGCTCTGCAGAGAATTATTTTAATAAAGCTATCTTAATAAGTCCTTGGATATGTAAAAGTGAACAAGGAATAGAAGAGGTAACAAAAGTTATAAAGAACCAAATGGTAAGAGCTATGAAAATAAACTGGTTTTTAAAGATTCAAGCTAAATGGATAGGTATGGATAAGATACAAAGAGAGAAGTTTCTTAAATACTGCAAGGAAACTACAGTAGATAATCTAGTAAATATGACTTTATATGGCGTAAATATAGAGGACTATAATGAGTATAGAGATATAAAGATTCCTATGCTAGCGTTAGCAGGATCTAAAGAGAGTAAAGAAGTCATAACTTCAGTAGATACACTAGAGAAATTAAATAAGAATTGTTATTCAAGAATTCTTACTAATTTTGAACATGATATTCCTTATAAGCAACCTAAGCATCTTAACGAAATTATTGATACATTTTTAATGGAAAGTAACTAATAAAAATAATAAAGAAGAGAGCATTTCAGGATTAATGAAATGCTCTCTTCTTTATTATAAAAATTTAATATTACCAATATGAGATGAAGATTATCAAAAATAATATAACTAAATATTTTAAAATTGATAAATAAATTTATCTAGATAAAATTGTAAAATATTTACAATTGTGTTATACTGATACAACTTAGGTTAGGGGGGATATACTAATGAAAAGAAAAGTTAGATTAATAAGTAGTATAGTAGTATTAATGATAATAGTAATAGGTTTTAGAGTAGGGCAGCTATATGGAAGGGATATACCCATTGATTTAAAAACTTATATTGGACAGGCATCTAGTATACTTCCTAAAGGTTTAATGAGTAATGGGATAGAGAGTATAATAGATGAAGATAATATTATTACAAAGATACAAATAAATAGAGAAGGGTATTGGATAGATAGTATTCAAGTTGGAGATAGTATAGACAAAATCTATAAAGTGTATCCAGAAGAGTGGATTAATGCAAGGGAACATTCTATAGAGATTATTTATGGTAAAGAAAATCATTTTGGAGTAGCTACCGAGCATATTATCTTTACTATAGGGAATGAAAATAAAGTCCAAAGTATTATATTAGGACAGATAACTCCTTTTACAGGTTTAGATTTACCTAATTCAAATGTAGAGGCAAAGCAATATCTAGAAGGTAAGTGGAAGTCAAATTCAGCACATATTTTGGAGTTTAATGGATATGCTATGAAAGATAGTTATCTAGATAATTTATGGACTAATCAAAGTTATATTATAACATCACCTAATAGCCTTATAATTTATAGACAAAAGGAAAATCAAGAAGAAAAAGTTAAAATTAATTTTTGGGTTACAAAGGATAGACTTTATGTATTTTCGATAGATCTGCATGGAAAACCTATACAAGAAAGTATAGAAATTTTTTATAAGATATAGTTTATAAAGATATAAAATTTATCTTATAAAAGTATTTAAATTAAAAACTATATATATCATAATAATACAAATTATATTTGATATTAAAATAAAAATTAAGTGAAACCTATAATGTTTATGTATGAATTGACTGGATTTAATACAAATTACACAAAAAGTATAAGCAAATCACTTGATTATTTATGGTGCTTATGATATCCTATTTATGTAAGTTAAAATATTGGAATTAAACGAAGGTAGGCCGCATGTTACACAAAACACTGGACCGAAAGCGTTTTGTAGTACAGTGTTTTAGCAGTAACTTTTTTTATAAGGAGGCCTAGTAATGGTAGGTAAAGTTAAATGGTTTAATGCAGAAAAAGGATTTGGATTCATTGAAAGAGAAGATGGAGATGACGTTTTCGTACATTTCACAGCTATCCAATCAGAAGGATTCAAAACATTAGAAGAAGGTCAAACAGTTGAATTCGACATCGTTGAAGGAAACAGAGGGCCACAAGCTGCTAACGTAACACGCAAATAATTTATGTTTATAAACCTGTGAGTTTAACTTACAGGTTTTTTTATTTGTAATCATATTATTAAGTAACCTTTAATAGATTAGTTAATGGGGAAATTTTTAATTTTTTATAAAGGGGGTTTGATATATGTTTACAAGAACTGAAGTAAAAGATCAGAGTAAAGAACAATTAAAAGGAAGATGGGCAGTTACAGGTGGATTATTTTTAGTTATTACTATCATTACATGTGGCATTCAATATATCCCTTATATAGGAGTATTAGCTTCTTGGATTGTAATGGGGGCTTTTACGCTAACATATGCATTAATAAGTCTAAAAGTTGTTGATAGGCAAGAATTATCTATAGAAGATGCATTCTCAGGATTTAGAAATTTTGTAAATGCATTAGGATTATTCTTTTGGCAACAACTATGGGTATTCTTATGGAGTTTATTACTTATTATACCTGGAATTATAAAAGCATATAGCTATTCTATGTGTTTTTATGTTTTAGCAGATCATCCAGACATTGGAATATGTGAAGCGCTTAATGAAAGTAAGCGTATTACGAAGGGATATAAGATGGACCTATTTATTTTAAGTTTATCTTTCTTAGGATGGGGAATTTTATCTGTATTAACGTTGGGAATAGGATTCTTTTGGCTTATACCTTATATGGAGGTCACCTTGGCAAATGTTTATAGGAAACTAGCAAGTCAATAGATTCTATAGAATAATAGACTAAAAAAATAGAAAGGGCTGCATAGTAGCCCTTTCTATTTTTTTAGTCTATATATTATAATACGTAATTAAATACACACCAGTAATGGCATGCACTACCTAATAGCACAAAAATATGAAAGAGTTCATGGAAACCAAATTGTTCAGATATATTTGGCTTTTTAAAGCCATAAATAATACCCCCAATAGTATACATGATACCTCCTAGTGCTAACCATGTAGTGCCACCTACACTAAGCGCTTTGGTAAGAGGATTGAGTGCTAGGAGAGCAACCCATCCCATGCCAATATAAAAACTCGTTGATATCCAGCGTGGCATATTAATCCAAAACATTTTGAGTGTAATACCTATGATTGCTAAGGTCCAAACTAATGTAAGAATAGTAATTTGCCATACTCCAGAAAGCGTTAATAAACAAAATGGAGTATATGAGCCAGCGATAAGTATGAAGATCATAGAATGATCTAATTTTTTTAGCTTTAATAATACAGCATCTTTAGCACGTACAGCATGATAAATACCACTAGCAGTATATAAACTAACCAGGCTTAACCCAAAAATAATAATTGAGACAATAGCTGTTGTAGTAAGAGGAAGACCTTTACCACCATATATAAGTAAAAATATTGTTCCTACAAGAGATAAACCAGCACCTAAAAGATGTGTGTACGCATTAATAGGTTCTCTAACAGAATTATTCATTTAAACATCTCCTAACTATAATATGTAGTTTTTAATACTACTTAATATTATAACTAAAATATATCATATCATACATTCTATAGTCAATATAGTATCTAGAATAATTTGGCTTGATTTTATAAGGGGGATTAGTTATGATAAATTTAATAGGACTAAAGAAGGTGCGAATATGGAAAAGAAGTGGTTAGAAGAACAAGTAGCAAGCCTTAGATTAGATGAACATATGGCTTTAGAGGACATTCCTAATCTTGATTTATATATGGATCAATTGATTACTTTATTTGAAAGTAATCTTAGCCATACTAAGCGACATGAAGACGATAAGTTACTTACAAAAACAATGATTAACAACTACACAAAAGATAAAGTATTAATGCCAGCGCATAAGAAAAAGTATACAAAGGATCATATTGTTTTAATGCTACTTCTTTACCAATTAAAAAGTATTATTAGCATTAGTGATATAAAAGATGTATTTTCTGTGTTAAAGCAAGAAGATAATATAGATAGCGAGACATTAACAAATCTTTATAAGGCTTGTTTGAATAGTAGAGAGAAAGAAATGAGTTATTTTGAACTAGGTATAGAAAAAAGAGTTGATACTGTTAATGAGGAATTAGATAAATGGGGAATAAAAGATGAAAAGATAGGGGCAGCCCTTTTAGTCTTTACCTTAATTGAGCAAGCAATATATCATAAACGTTTGGCTGAAATTATTATTGATAAATGTATTAAATAATAAATAAAAAAGTTATGTTAATTAGTTAATTAACATAACTTTTTTATTTATTGAATGATATTTTTAATTAAATATAGATTTATATATATAGTTGTTAATTTATTAATAATATCTGAAATTTGTATTGACAAACATTGTAACAAATTAGATAATTATAATTGGGAAACGATTTTTTTTTGAATAATATTCCTAATAGCTATGTATATTTTACTTATGTGTAAATAAGGAGGAGTTTATAATGGCAACAAAATCTAGATTTCCAAGAACTGAAATTGGTGCAAACAATCCTATCTTTGGACAAATTCGTACCACAATTGAAACAGCATTTTACGGTAATAATGTAACACCAGTAACTTCTTTAAAAGAAGCTTACAAACTTGCTGCAAATGCACCAGGTACAATCGTAACAGATATTCCTGTATATAGACCAGACCTACTTGGTTTAGATGATGATACAAAAATTCTTCTTTTCAATGATGGTGCTGTAAGTGGACGTGCAGCAGCAGCTCGTAAAATTATGGGTGAACCAGGTGTTAACCAAGGTGAATATGCTCTTAAGATTAGTGAAGCTATCTACAAAGCACGTACTAAAAAATTATATCATGCACAAGCTATTGTAGGTCTTGATAAAGATTTTTCAGTAAAAGCACATCTTTGTATTCCAGCAACACAAGAAAATATTATGTATTCATGGTTATTAAACTTCCAAGCAATTAATGAAGAAGTAGCTAAAATGTATGCAGATTCTAAGGTATATCCAGATGGAGACCTTTACATATTCTCAGATCCAGATTGGTCACACCCAGATCATCCAATGGGACTTACATTCTTCGATCCAGAACATAACTGTGCAGCTATCTTAGGTATGAGATACTTTGGAGAACACAAAAAAGGTACATTAACACTTGCTTGGGCTATGGCTAATCGTCATGGCTATGCATCATGCCATGGTGGACAAAAACGCTATAACTTAGAAGATGGTAAATCATTTGTTGCTGGTGTATTTGGTCTTTCAGGATCAGGTAAATCAACACTTACACATGCTCGTCATGGTGGTAAATATGATATTACAGTACTTCATGATGATGCTTTTGTTATCTCAACAGAAAATGGTTCATCAGTAGCACTTGAACCAGCATACTTTGATAAAACACAAGACTATCCACTTACATGTGAAGATAACAAATATCTTGTTACAATGCAAAACTGTGGTGCTACAATGGATGAAGATGGTAAAATCGTTCCTGTTACAGAAGATGTTCGTAATGGTAACGGTCGTGCAGTAAAATCAATTCTTTGGTCACCAAACCGTGTAAATAAATTTGATGAACCAGTTAATGCAATCTTCTGGATTATGAAAGACCCTACAATTCCACCAATTGTTAAATTAAGTGGTGCAGAACTTGCTTCTGTAATGGGTGCTACACTTGCTACAAAACGTTCAAGTGCAGAAAGACTTGCTCCAGGTGTTGATCCAAATGCATTAGTAGTTGAACCATATGCTAACCCATTTAGAACATATCCATTAGTAAATGACTATGAAAAATTCAAAGCATTAGTTGCTGAAAGAAATGTAGATTGTTATATCTTAAATACTGGCGATTTCATGGGCAAAAAAGTAACACCAAAAGATACTTTAGGTGCTCTTGAAGCAGTAGTAGAAGGTAAAGCAGAATTCAAACCATGGGGACCATTCTCAGATATTCAAATTATGGAGATTGAAGGCTTTGTACCAAACTTTGAAGATGCTCAGTACGTTGAACAATTACAAAAACGTATGCAAGATCGTGTAGATTTCATTAAATCTCGCGATACAGAAAAGGGCGGATTCGATAAACTTCCAGCAGACGCTTTAGAAGCATTACAAAAAGTAGTTGACCAAGCACATAAAGCTTAACATACAAAAAAGGTGTTGCATGAATGCAGCACCTTTTTTGTATGTTTATAAATTGATATGGATAGATACAAATACCTATTAAAATACGTGTTAATAATCATATGGCCTAGCAAATATGGGAAGCAAGGAGTTTTTCTACTTCTAAAATGTTAGTTCCTTTTGTAAATTCCATAGTAAAATGAGTACCTTTAGTGTATAATTTAATTTCGTTGTCTAATTCAAAAACTCCACCTTTTTCGACTCCGAAATAGTAGATAGAGTGGTAAGGAATAGATACTAATTGTTTTTTTGTTGACAAAGCTTCTTTATCAACAAAAATAATACGTTTATTAGTAAAACAAATTTCATCTAGAACGAGACGATATACTGCTTCGATTACTTCTCCTTCAATTAAATAATCATCAAAGTGTGAAGTATTGTTTGTTTTGCTACCACCAAATAGACCCATAAAATAACCTCCTAATAATTATTTGATAAATTAAGTATAGGTGAAGTTATTTAAAACGTCTATGGGTATAATAATATAAAAAGTTAAAAGGACATCAGAGGAGTACAACATGGAAAACAAATCTAATTTAAAGCGTGAACTGGGGTTAGCCGCAGCGACATCGATTGTTGTAGGTAATATGATTGGTTCAGGAATCTTTACCTCACCTCAAAGTTTAGCACAAGTAGCAAATCCTAAAATTACCGTACTTGCATGGGTCATTACAGGTATTGGTTCATTATTATTAGCCTTATCATTTGCAAATCTTGGAACAAAATATCCGTCAACAGGAGGCCCAATTGTTTATACTAATAAGGCATTTGGTGAGTTTATGGCATTTCTTGTTTCGTGGACATTTTGGCTAGGTTCTTGGATTGGAAATGCAGCTATTATCACAGCAGTTATGCGTTATTTAACAACATTTATTCCCGCCCTTGGGACAAATGGAATGTTAGCATTTGCAGTTTCATCAGCTCTATTATGGTTATTTACTTATATTAATTATAGAGGTGTAAAGAATGCAGGCTATGTAAGTATTGTAACAACAGTTATTAAAATAGGTGTAATCCTAGTGTTTATGTTTATTGCATTAACAGGATTTGATGCAGGTAACCTTCAAACAGCTGCAACAGTAGAAGCAAATAGTTGGGGTGCATTACCAGCAGCTATTGCTATTACATTATGGTCATTTGTAGGCCTTGAAAGTGCAGCTATATCAGGTGGAGAAATTAAAAATCCTGAAAAGAATATAAGAAAGAGTACAGTAATGGGAACACTCCTTGCAGTATTAATCTATATTTTCTTATCTGTTCTTGCAATGGGGAGTATGCCACAATCCATGTTAGCACAGACACAAGCACCACTTGCAGATATTATTAATCATATTACAGGTGCAACTTGGGGTGGTTATTTTATATCAGGTGGTATTGTTATTTCAGCTATAGGAGCACTTAGTGGTTGGGTTCTTACAACAGCACGTTTAGCTTATGCAGCAGGGGAAGATAATTTATTCCCTAAATTCTTTGCTAAAGTACATCCGAAATTTAAGACACCACATATAGCACTTATTATTACAAGTTTATGTACAAATGCTTTATTGATGTTAAATTATGTATCTAACTTAACAGAAGCATTTGACTTTATGATTAATCTAGCAACGTTATCATTTATACCAGCTTATGCATTAACAGCATGTGCTGAAATTGTTTTAACCTTTAAAAAGGAACATAAGCTTACAGTAGTAAGTTTCTTGAAACATGGTTTCCTTTCTTTAATTGCTTTTGTATATGCGATCTATATTATTTATGGAGCAGGCTCAGAAAGTGCAATGTGGGTGTTTATATTAATGCTTATAGGCATACCATTTTACGTTTATAAAAAATTACAAAATAACGAAGAATTTGAAGCATAAAAATAAGGGGTTAATACCCCTTATTTTTATGCTATTTTTAATTACTTTTGGCTAGAGTTGTGAAAGCTAGCTTTAATAGACGCAAGAAGTGATTCATCAGTTAAAATATCGAGTGCAGTCAGAGCAAGTGCCTTTGCACCTATTATAATAGAAGAATCGGCATGATTGGAAATACAAGCATTTGCAAATTCTACAGTATGTGGGGGAATCTCACAATCACATATACGAAGGATTGGGTGGATTGTTGGGATAACATGGCTAACGTTCCCAGCATCAGTAGAACCCATAGAATGTGGTGTTAGATCTATCTCTTGGCCAAGTTCTTGGAGTTTTGCTATGAAGAGTTTATCAAGAATAGCATTAGGAGATAAATTATCTAATACATGCTGGATATGTGTATACTGTGTTGTACAACCAGTCATAAGCGCACTACCATCTGCAATATGTTTAACTTTGGTGATAACATCTTCTAAGGAAGTACGGGTGTCTGCTCGTAAATAAAATCTTGCACGTGTGTAGTCAGGAATAATGTTTGGAGCAGTACCGCCATCTAAGATCACACCATGTATACATACATCGGAGGTAAGTTGTTGACGTAGTGCATTGATTCCATTATAGAACAGAAGAAGTGCATCAAGTGCATTAATACCTTCTTCAGGGCAACTTGCTGCATGAGCAGGCTTACCGAAGAATTCAAAATCCATAGGTGCAATTGCTAGTGATTTTGGAGTCGGTTGATTGTGTGAGCCAGGATGTGTCATAAGGGCAACATCTACATCTTTAAATAAACCAGCATGTACATAGCTTGCTTTAGCGCTGCCATTGACACCACCTTCTTCAGCAGGTGTACCAAAGACTTTGAGTGTGCCACCTGTTTCTTCAAGGATGGAGCTAAGAGCAAGGGCAGAGCCTAAGCTAGTAGCAGCAATGAGATTATGGCCACAAGCATGACCAAGTCCAGGTAGAGCATCGTATTCTACTAAGATACCGATAGTAGGACCAGGCCTTTGACTAGTATGTGTAGCAATAAAACCAGTAGAATGACCAGCTATATCTTTTTCAACTTTAAAGCCGTGTTTTAATAGTTCACTGCAAAGTAAGTCACAAGCGAATACTTCTTGATTTGAGGTCTCGGGATGCGCATGAATGATATGGCTGATTTCTTGTAATCTAGGCTGAAGTTGTTCAAGTGTATCAATGATTTTTACTTTATAAGACATAAGGAAACCTCCATGATTTAATAGATAATAAGTATGGAAGTGGTTATATATTATTCCATACTTATTAGGAATGACTAGATATCTAACTTTATCTTAAAATACTGGAAGTCTTGAGCCACCATATACTTCATTAATAAGTTCTTTAACTTCTTCAGATTGATAAATCTCTACAAGACGATTAAGTGCTGGGTCATCTTTGTCACTTGTTTTAACTGCAAAGATATTATAGTAGTTTACTGCGTTTTCTGTATCGGTAGATTCAATATAAATAGAGTCGTCAAGTGGACTAAGCTTAGCATCTACAGCAACACCGTTATTAATGACAGCAAGATCTAAATCAGGAAGAGAACGTGGAATTTGGTTAGCTGCAACTTCAATAATTGATAAGTTTTTTGGATTAGCAGTAATATCTTTGAGTGTAGGGATAAGACCAGCAGCATCATTAATTTCAATTAATCCAGCTTCTTCAAGAAGAAGGAGTGCACGCCCACCATTAGTTACATCATTAGGAATAGCAACTTTGCCACCATCAGTCACATCAAGTGGTGTTTGTAATTTATCTGAGTAGATACCCATAGGTGCAAATACTGTATTTCCAATACCTGTAAGATCTAGGTTGTGATCAGAGATAAATTGATCAAAGTAGATATTAGTTTGGAAAGAGTTAATATCTATTTCACCTTCAGAAAGTGCAATGTTTGGTTGAACATAATCAGCGAAGCTAATAACTTCTAATGTAATATTTTCTTTTGCTAATTCTTCTTTTACATAGTTCCAGATACGTTGATCATTATCATTAACACCTAATTTAATGGTTTGAGTATCAGAGCTTGATGATGTTGGAGATCCACATCCAGTAAAGAGTGAAGATAAAGTTAAAATACCTGCTGCTAAAAATGCTAATTTTTTATTTTTCATAATTAAGTCTCCTTTTGATTTTAAGTTATAAATTTTAATTTTTAATTATCTCATGTAGTCTTAAGTAAAGAAATGGTATTAGAATTACATAATCTATCAAGTATAGTACAGTTTAGTGTGTAAACTTATGTGCGATAAAGTCTCCCAGGCTTTGGATAAGGGTAACAAGGAGAAGTAGGATGATAACTGTTACAACCATAATATCTGTCTTGAAAAAGTTGTAACCATATCTAATAGCGAAATCTCCAAGTCCACCTCCGCCTACTGTACCAGCCATAGCAGAGAAACCAATTAAGCTAATTAGAGAGATAGTAACAGCATGAATAATGTTAGGTAGGCCTTCTGGAATGATTACTTTAAAGATAATCTCTAAAGGTGTACTACCCATTGCACGAGCGGCCTCAAGTACGCCATGATCTACTTTATGAAGTGCAACTTCTACTTGTCTAGCGATAAAAGGTGCAACACCTACAACAAGAGGAACTAAAGCGCCTTTTATACCGATTGTTGTACCGACTACAAATCTGGTAAAAGGTACGATGGCTGCAATTAAGATAACAAATGGGATGGAGCGGAATATATTAATGGTCTTAGAAAGAATACTATATAGAGTTTTATTTTCTAAGATATGTTTAGGGCTAGTAATAAGAAGTAGAATACCTAAAGGTAAACCAATAAGTGTAGCAATTAGCCCTGATAGTCCTACAGTGATAAGTGTTTCATTAAAAGCTTTAACAAGTTCAGGAAAATATTCAATAACGTTAGGCGCTAGTTCTGTTAGTAATGTATTCATCTTTTATAACCTCCACTTCTATATGTTGTTGAATATATTTTAAAGCTGATTCTACATCAGCAGGATGTCCTTGAAGATCAACAACAAGATTACCTACAAGAGTATCTTGAAGTTTTTCGATATTACCATAGGTAATGTTTGTTGTAACATCAAATTCTCTAGAAAGGGTAGAGATAAGAGGTGTTGCAGTAGAGTTACCAACATATTTAAGGTGCAACATAAGGCTTATCTCTCCTTGATTTGGTTGGCATAGTCTTTCATAATGCATATCTTTGGCTAAGAAGTCTTTAGTAATTTGACTTTTGGGAGCAGTAAAGACATTAATAAGGCTATCTGTTTCAAGTACCTTCCCATGTTCCATGACGGCAATCTTATTACAAATTTGCTTAATAACTTCCATTTGGTGTGTAATAAGGACGATAGTAATACCAAGTTCTTTATTGATACGTTTGAGTAAGGCAAGTATAGATTGGGTTGTTTGTGGATCAAGTGCTGATGTTGCCTCATCACATAATAAGATATCTGGGTTAGTAGCAAGAGCACGAGCAATAGCTACACGTTGTTTTTGACCTCCACTTAGTTGAGAGGGATAACTATATGTTTTATCTTCTAAATCTACAAGTTGAAGTAGTACTTTAACACGATTTGCAATCTCATCTTTATTAGCCTTTTGTAATTTAAGAGGATAAGCAATATTATCAAAGACTGTTTTGCTATTCATGAGATTAAAGTGTTGAAAAATCATACCAATTTGTTTGCGTACATCACGAAGTTGTTTTTCTTTAAAGTGAGAAATATCTTGATCAAATACTCTTACTGAACCAGAAGTAGGAATTTCAAGACCATTAATACAGCGAAGTAGAGTACTTTTACCAGCACCACTGTATCCTATAATACCAAAAATATCACCTTTATCTATTGTAAGACTAACATTGTCTAAAGCTTGAACTTGTTTTTTTGCAGCTGTAAATACTTTGCTAACATTTTGAATTCGAATCATGTTATAACCTCCTTAGAATCTTATAAAATCAAAAAGCCCCGTCTCTATAGCTAAATAGCTATAGAGACGGGGCAATATATACTCCGTGGTACCACTCTAATTCACCTATACCTTGCGATATAGATCTCTTCAAGTACGGCATCTATGATTATATTTATAGATGATTATACTCTATCGCTATAACAGGCGAATCCTGTTGCAGCCTAAGTCTACATGAGACTGTCGGTGCACCACTCCGAGGCCATATTCAGTTTATTATTCTCTGCTTCTTCTCAGCTACCGAAGCTCTCTGGTAAGAGACGTCCTAAACTTACTCTCCTCTTCAAGGCGTTTGTTCGTTCATTCATTTAATTAAGTTGAAGTTTAGCATAAGACAAAAATAAAAAGCAAGATATTTTTACGATAAACAATTAAAATTGTGAAAAATAAATAAAATTATTTAATATAGAAATGTAATTCTAGATAGTTTTAAATAAGGCTAATACTCTTCAATAAATCCAATTTTCCATATCCTTCGATATAATTTGGATAGGAGCCATTGGTTGTTCTACTCGCACCTCTTATAAAGATTGTACGAGCTATATTAGTATTAATAAGATTAAAGTTATTTTCTACAACAGCCCATTCAAGTAGTAGTGCAGAAGCTGAGGCAGTAATTGCAGCAGCAACACTAGTTCCAGTCTGGGCTGTAAAGCCTCCATAGAGGTTAGGACCAGGTACATCAACGCCAGGAGCAATAATATCAGGCTTAATGACACTATTAGTAGTAGGGCCTCTTCCAGATGCAGCATATAGACTATCATTAAAAGAATTATAGGCACCCACAACTAATAATTTTTGAGTAGTAGAAGGAATACAGACTGTAATGTAAGGGTCAGGACTTAAAAATCTAGTGCCAGGTTGTATAAAGCCTTCTCTTGGAAGCCAAGTATTATAATCTCCTGATATAACAACATCACCATAAACATAAAATGTCCATATACCGGGTAAAGGATCCATTAGACGAATACCTATGCTTTCACTACCAGTAATAAGATTAGGAAATTGATAACGAATAGAGATTTTAGATTTTTCTAGATTAAAGGAGAAGTTCTGAGAATTAGTTAACTGTATAGGAATCTTATTGATACTATTGCCTAGAGGAGTGGTAAATCCTATAGAAAGTTTGTCTGCACCTGTAGCCCATAGGCCGAATACAAGTCCAGTCTCTTGTTCTGCGATATTGAGCTCAAAGGATTGTACTTCATTGACACTAATAGTACTAGAAAAGTGATGGGATTCAGAGGCCTCATTACCAGCAGAAGAAATTAGAATAACATTATATAGATCAGAGACTTCAGAAAGAAATCTTTCAATAATAGTTAATCCATTATGAGCACCAAGATTACAGCCTAAGCCTATACAAATAGCAATAGGCATATTTTTTTCACGAGCAACTTGAAGTAAATAATTAATTCCAGTCATAATATCGTTAGCTTGGTAAGCATTAACGGTAGGACTTACTAAATAGTATGCTCTTAAAAGTTCAGTTGCAGGTCTAAGTTTAACAATTACGAGTTCACTATCAGGGGCACCTCCAGTATAATTAGTAGTTCCTGAACGCTCTTTTCCGGCAGCTACACCAGCGAGGTAAGTTCCGTGACCAACGGTATCTACAGAAGGAACAACAGATAAGGGGTCAGAAGAATTAAGGGCTTGATTGATTTGTGCATTACTATAAACAGAACCATAATTTGCTATAAAGTTATTATTGATAGGGGGATTGCCCTCGATAGTTTGGTCCCATATAGAGACAATACGAGATGTGTTATCTTCGTATTTAAAAAGTGGATTGGTATAATCAATACCTGTATCAACAAAACCGATTAAAACATTCTTTCCTGTGAGTTCATTAGAGGGATAGGTATGAAGCTGTGAAATGTTAGCAGAACTTAAGACTTCTTGCATATTAGCGCCTACTAAAGATTCTTGTGCATTTAGACCGAATATTAAAGGAATAAAGACTGCGACACCATTATTCTTTAAAGCATTTAGCTCATAAGTAGCAGAAGGAGGAACATAAATAATAGCAATACGATCAGTAACGGGTTGGAACTGAATGTTAGGATAGAGAGTGCGTAGAATACTCAAGTTAGTAATATGTTCAATGATATAATATCCTAGAAGATTTTCATCTATATAGATCACCCCTTTGGTTATGTTTGTGTAGATGAGTTCCGTGAAATATTAAAAGCACTACTTTCTATTTTATATGCTATAATTTAAGAAAAAATAAGTGATTAGGAGATTAAATCCATGAAAATGTGGGAGCAACAAATTAGAGACTATAAACCTTATAATGAACAAGAAGAAAAGGATAAGGCTCTTATAGTAGGTTGTATGGACACTTATGATAACCTTCTTACAAGAGAAAACCCATTAGCACATTTCTCAAGCTCAGGTTTTATAGTAAATAAAACAAGAGATAAGGTACTTATGATTCATCATAATATTTATAATGCTTGGTCTTGGACTGGTGGGCACACTGATGGAGAGATAGACTTTTTAGGCGTAGCTATAAGAGAGGCTCAAGAAGAAACAGGGGTAAAAGAGGTAAGACCTATTTCTCAGGAAATATTTTCATTAGATGTACTTCCAGTAAAGGGACACATTAAAAGAGGAGAATATGTATCCGCTCATGTACATTTATCAATAGCTTATTTAGTTGAGGTAGATGAAACAGAAGAGCTAATGATTAAGCCTGACGAAAACAGTGGTGTGAGATGGATAGCAGTAGACGAGTTAGATACTTATGTTGATAATGAACCGGATATGCTTATTGTTTATAAGAAGTTTATGGAGAAAATTAAGGAATTTAAGTTATAATACGGTATGAAATCTGAAAAAATTAGTCACACTATAGAAAATATAGGTAATATTTTCAGGTATGGTTGTTGTCAATGGATACATTTGTATCTATAATACTATAAGAGATAATGAAAAATAAACTTTAAGGAGGCTAGGGCGTAATGAGCAAACCAACATTTTATATTACAACCCCTATTTATTATCCAAGTAATAAGCTTCATATTGGACATTCGTACACAACAGTGGCAGCAGATGCCATGTCAAGATATAAAAGACTTCGTGGATATGATGTAATGTTCCTTACAGGAACAGATGAACATGGACAAAAGATTGAACGTCGTGCGGCTGAAGAAGGTGTAACACCTCAAGCATTTGTAGATAACATTGTAGATTGGATTAAAGATCTTTGGAAAACAATGGACATCAGTTATGATAAATTTATCCGTACAACAGATGAAGACCATAAGGTAACTGTACAAAAAATCTTCAAGGCACTTTATGACAAAGGGGATATCTATAAAAGTGAATATGAAGGTATGTACTGTACACCTTGTGAAACATTCTTTACAGAACACCAACTTGTAGATGGTAAATGTCCAGACTGTGGTAGACCAGTAGAAAAAGTAAAAGAAGAATCATACTTCTTCAAGCTTTCTAAATACCAAGATCGTTTAATTAAACATATTGAAGATCATCCAGAATTTATTCAACCACAAACAAGACAAAATGAGATGCTTAATAACTTCCTTCGTCCAGGTCTTGAAGACCTTTGCGTATCTCGTACATCATTCAAATGGGGTATTCCAGTAGAATTTGATACAAATCACGTTGTATATGTATGGCTTGATGCGTTATCAAACTATATCTCAGCACTTGGATACGGTAGTGATAATCAAGAACTTTACAATAAGTTCTGGCCAGCAGATGTACATTTAGTAGGTAAAGAGATTATTCGTTTCCATACAATTATTTGGCCAGCTATTCTTATGGCTCTTGATCTTCCACTTCCAAAACAAGTATTTGGTCATGGATGGCTTGTAATTGATGGTGGTAAAATGAGTAAATCTAAAGGTAACGTAGTAGACCCTAGCGTTCTTGTAAATCGTTATGGTAGTGATGCAATTCGTTACTTCCTTCTTCGTGAAATTGCTTTTGGACAAGATGGTAACTTTACAAATGAAGCACTTATTTCACGTATTAACTCTGACCTTGCAAATGACCTTGGTAACCTTACATCTCGTACAGTTGCAATGATTGAAAAATACTTCGAAGGTGGTGTATTACCAGAAGTACATGAAGGCAATGAGTTTGATGCGGATGTACAACAAATTATCACAGAACAAATCGCTAAAATGGAAGCAAATATGGAGAAACTCTTCTTCAACAATGCGCTTGAAGATATTTGGGTAATCATTAGAAGATTTAACAAATACATTGATGAAACAATGCCATGGGTACTTGCAAAAGATGAAACAAACAAAGCTAAACTTGCAGGTGTACTTTACACATTAGCAGAAGGTTTACGTATTGTAAGTATTATGATTGAACCATTTATGCCTCGTACACCAGAACTTATCTGGGAACAAATTGGTTTAACACGTGGAGAGCTTACAGCTTGGGATACAATCCATACATGGGGTACAATGCCAAATACTGTACATGCTAAAAAAGGAACAAATATGTTCCCACGTATTGATAAAGAAAAAGAACTTGCAGAGTTAGAAGCGGCAATGAAAGCAACTCAAGCAGCTGCAGCACCACAAGAAGAAAAACCAACTAAACCTAAAAAAGAAGAAATCACAATTGATGACTTCGGTAAAGTAGAACTTAAAGTTGGTGAAGTTATTGAATGTGAACGTGTACCAAAAGCAGACAAGCTTCTTGTATCTAAAATTAAAATAGGTGATGAAGTAAGACAAATTGTATCTGGTATTGCTAAATACTACACACCAGAAGAATTTGTAGGTAGAAAAGTAGTTGTTGTAACAAACCTTAAACCAGTTAAGTTACGTGGTATCCTTTCAGAAGGTATGGTACTTTGTGCATCAGATGATGAAGGTAACCTTGTTGCTGTAGGGCCACTTGGAGAAATGGTTGACGGAGCAGAAGTAAAATAATCTATTAGTAATAGATTATTAAAAATATATAAATAACCTATAAAAAGGGAGATAAAACTAATTTTTATATTAGTTTTATCTCCCTTTTGTTTAAGCTAAATTTTAATTAATAATATAATAGCAGTGTTTATAAAGAATGTCTATTTTTATAAATTGTTATGTACTAGATTTTAAACTTAGCAACTTCATGAGCAAGTTTATCTACGCTTTCTTTAGTTTCTAAAATCTGTTCCATAACCTCAGAAGAAGAGTGTGTAATACCGTAGACTTTATCTGCAATATTACTTGTACCAATAGCACCTTCACAAGATGCTTGAGACACCCATTCAATAGATTGTAAGATATTTTCCATGGAACTTGTGAGTTCCTGGGTTGCAGCACTGAATTCTGTAACTAGTGCATCTACATAGTTTGCATCATGACTATAGTGGTCTGCTACTTCTAGCATCATTTGATAATCAGCATCTACATCTGTTGTCACATAGTTAAGAAGCTCATTAGCACTATCAGATAGATTCCCTACTGAACTTTGAACAGTATCAGTAATCACTTGAATTTTAGTAACAGCTTCTTTAGATTGCTCAGCAAGCTTTCTAATCTCTTCAGCTACGACAGAGAAACCACGTCCAGCTTCACCAGCACGAGCCGCCTCAATAGCCGCATTAAGGGCTAAAAGGTTAGTTTGTTCTGTAATTTGCATAATAGATTCAGAAAGAACATCAATTTGTTTAACAACTTGAGAAGAGACAATAGCTTCTTCTAATTTAGCTTTGGTATCGCTGAAGATAAGTTGAGATTTCTGATGAGATTGATGTACATTTTCTTTAGTAGCAATAGCACGTTGGTTGATTTCTTTTGCATCTTGAGCACCCTGGCTAGATCTTTCAGCAATAAAACTAACTGCTTTTTGGATATCTTGAGAGATTGTTGTCATCTGTTCAGTAGTAGCAGATGTTTCTTCCATATTTGATGCAAGCTCTTCAGTAGTAGCAGAAATATCTTCTAAATGCATATTAAGAGATACAATATTTTCTTTAACAGTTGTGATTTTATCTTCAATAGAATGTGACTCATTTTTAATATTAGAAATGAGCTGAAGTAATGCATTTTTCATAGCATTAATACCCTTGAAGATAACACCAACTTCATCCTTCATATTTAAGAAGGATTCATTAATATCTCTAGAAAAATCTGTACGACTAATATCATTAAGATGTTCGGCAGAACGTTTAATAGGAATAGTAATACGTCTTACAACAAAAATAATGCAGGCACTAATAATAGCTAAGATTACCAGTGAGACTATAATGAAAAGTGTAGAGATTTGACGTGCAGTTGCTTTAAGCTCTTTATCAGTAATAAGAGAAGCGATAGTCCAATCAGTACCTTCAACTTTTTGTGCATTAACTTGGTAGGCTTGGTCATCAATTTTTATATTAAAGCTAGGTAAGCTTGTATCAAATATTTTTTCTAAGCCATCAATATTTACTTCATCAATCTGTTTATAATTATTATCAGGATTATTACCATCGGCCATAATCATACCCGTATCATGGACAAGCATGAAATAGCCTGTACGTCCAAGTTTCATAGAACTAAGAATATCGCTAATAGCAGATTGTTCTACGTCAATTCCAATTACGCCGAGAATATTACCAAGTTCATCAAGTACAGCACGTGCATTACTAATAATCATTGTATTAGTTGCATCAATATAAGGCGCTGTACGAATAATATTACCACGTGCTTGTTCAGCATCTTTATACCATGCCCTCTCACGAGGATCGTATTGAGCAGATATAGTTGTTTCTGGCCAGTTTAGATAACCGCTATCATTTGTTGCAAAATAAACATATTTAGTTCCAGGATGATTAATGGCATAATGATCAAATACCTCATAAGCTATTTGTTCAGTGCCTCCATTAGTAGCTGGAGTCATAAAAGTTTCTGTAGGAACATCTTTATAGCTTGTAATATGTCCTACACTTGTTTTGATAATAGGATTTGTAGCCATCATATTGATATTTTGGTCTACCTGTTCATAAAAAGTTTGGATAGTATCCGAAACAATATTCATTTGCTCTCTTGAATTTTGAGTGTAGTTGAGTTGAGCCATAAGGGTTACACGATGCATCATAAGAAATAGCATGATAGATAAGCCAATACAGATCATACCTACAGAAAGCAATAGGAATTTTGCTTGGATACTGGATGAAAGTTTTTTCATTCTAGTATTCCTCCGAAGATAATATAATTTTAAACTCTAGACTTTGAGTTAAAATTTAAAGACAATCTATATAATATATCGTAACCTATAACATTATCAATAGGATTTGTATAAAAATTAAATTATAGTATAAAAATAACTACCACTATTCTAGAAAATTAGTGGTAGTTATTTTTATACTATTCGCCTAGGTATTCTTTCTTTAAGATATCTTCAAGTTCGGCTGGGTCGTTAATAGATAAATTCATAGCATTAGCTAGAATATTAGCTTTATCCATATTGGCTTGCCAAGAGAAGATACCACCTAAACAATTATCAATAACGTATTGACCTTTAAAGTAGATTGAAATATTATTATCAAAACTTAAAACGAAGTTACCATTTCGATCTACAATATAAGGTGCTTTAGCAACATTATCCCATCTTACAGTATAACCATTTTTATTAATATAAGATTGTCTAATTTGATCATAGGTCTTTGTAATAGTTGCACCATTACGTCCATAAGAAGCAACACCTAGAAGGATTTTTTCTGAAGGCATACCAGCAGCTATAAGGTTTTGAATATAAAGGTCAGTGCTAATGTTATTAAATGCCATATCAGAAGGGAAAAGGTTAGATTGATGTTTAGCACCAGCAGCACCAGTAGCACCAGCGGTATAATCATAAGACATTAAGTTGAAGTAATTAATGATCGGTGCAATACCAGCAATATCTACATTTTTAATGTAAGTAGCATCACCTATACCAGCTACACTAATCCATGCATTAGGACCTAAGACATCTCTAAGTGCTTGAAGAAGAAGTGTAAAGTTCTCTCTATCTTGTGGACGAGATTTAATACCACCAGCACTTGAACCAGGATACTCCCAATCAATATCCACACCATCTAGTTTATACTCATCTACCCATTTTTTTACTTCACGAGCAAAGTTGTAGCGGGATTGAGGCGTAAGTGCAGCATCAGAGAAGCCATCATTACCCCATCCACCAATGCCTAGGATAACTTGTAATTCAGGATCAATTAAACGTAAGTCTGCGAGTTGTTGTAAATAACGTCTTGAGTAGACATCTAGTGTTAAGTTAGGTTGGATAAGAGCAAAGGCATAGACTACAAAATCTAATAAATAAGGGTCTACATTACTAGGATTACCTAGAACATATTGACCAACAATTCGTTCAATATCAGGGCATGCAGGATTAACTGGTTGTTGACGTATACTTTGAGGCTTGTGTTGTGAACGCAATGAATCAACAATATTAACTAAATGAGTAACAGTCAATGGGGAGCTTTCATCATTATGAAGGGCTGCTCTAAGTATATAATTAGAATCTATAATATAAAGAGTAGTATCAGATGTACGGGCTGGGAAATGCACAATTTCAATGTCATTTTTATTAAAGTAATCATTATGACCTAAAAGGTTAGAACAAGTATCATTGTTTGTATTTGAAGAAACACATACAATACTCCACTTACCTGTACTACTCGTTCCATGAAAATTAGGAAATACAGAACCAATCTGCGGAAGTCGTGACATGAAGGAACCTCCTTTAAAGTATTATATATTAATAATATTTCCAGTTATTTACAAGTGTGCTTGTTTAAGGAGAAAATGTTTAAAGTTTTGCAAAAAATATATAAAAAGATTAAAATAAAGCTTATAAGGATAAGTATGAGGAGAGAGTACATGAATAAGATTATTAAAATCAATGAGAATAAATCAATTTATGAAAACCGCTTTATTGACTTGATGACCTATTGTTTTAAAATGTGCACAGAAGAAGATTTTAAGACAGACTGGAACTTATCGACACCGGAGAGAGAAACTATATTAGGAAGTTTTGATGGTGAGGTATTAGCAAGTTGTATAACGATACCTTATCGTCAAATATATGTAGATGGTAAATGCCTTAAAATGGCAGGATTAGGTGGAGTAGCAACAGCAAGTACTTATAGGAGTGGTGGAATTTGTAGTAATCTTATTAAAGAAGGTATTAAAGTAATGTATGAACAAGGGGCTGTGTACTCTCTACTTGCACCTTTTTCTTATGAGTTTTATCAAAAATTAGGATGGAAATGGTGTTATAACAATTTAACTTATACATTTGAAATAGATAAACTCAAAAAGTTTAGGAATGAAGGATATATAGAATACTTAAGTGAAACCAATAGGTCAGAACTTAATAACTACTATGAAGGGTATATACAAGGTTTAAATGGATCTTGCATAAGGGACAAGCATCATTGGGAACGTCGTATAAGTAGAAAATTAGATCATTATACTGTATTATATAGAAACACAGAAGGTAAGATACAAGGGTATATGATCTATAAACTCATACATGCTACATTAACTTTTGAAGTTGTTGAGATGCAATATAGTAATATGGCTACTCTTAGAAGTTTCTTGAACTATATTTCTACCCATAGTGCCCAAGTATTTAATGTTCAAATGAATGTAAAAGAACATGATTTAATATTAGATGTACTTAGTAATCCTAGATGTAATGCATCGATTCAAAGCTATATGATGGCAAAAATTATAGATGTACAAAAAGCATTGGAAGCTTATAATTTTGTAAAAAATGGTACATTTGTAATAGGCGTAAAGGATGATATTTGTGAATGGAATGATGGTTGTTTTGAAATAAACATTAATAAAGAAGTAACTGTATCAAAAACAGATAAACAAGCAGACTTTGTACTAGATATTAGAGACCTTGCACAAGTATTGATTGGATTCAGAACGCTACTAGATTTAGATACTCTTGAGAAGATACAATGGAATCAAACATCAGAATCTATGAAGTCGTTCTTTAAGACAGAACGTAGTAAGGTCGCTTTATATGATTATTTTTAAATCAAGGAGTTAAAAAATGATAAATGACATCAAAAGTATAGACGAAGAAATTAAAAGACTAAGGGTAGTTTTACAAACCTTAGATATTCAGTTTAAAAACTCACCTTATAATAAACAACCAGAAAACACTTTACGTAAAAAGGAAGCTCTATTAATGGAGATTGAAAAATTAAAACAAATAAGGAACGAAAAATTATCTCAATAATAAAATAATAGTAACCTAAAAGTGTAAATGGACAAATCACATCTATTTAGATATGATAGAAGACCCAGGAGTATTTAGCGATAAGGAAGGTGAGGACTTTGCAAAAACATAAACCTGTACTCTTAATTGACCAAGATGACGTACTGGCAGAATATATTAAAGGTGTAGTTGAAATCTTTAATGAGAAATACGATACAAACTATACAACAGATGATTGTGTGTGTTGGGACTTAGTATCTATTTTTGGTGAGGAAATATTAGAACTCATGCATCAACCGGAATTGTTTAGAAACTTAGAGCCTGTATTAGAAGCTATTGAAACATTCCAAAGGTTATATGAGAGTAATTTATTTGATATGTATATTGTAACGGCAGCTCATCCAAGGTCGGTAGAAGCAAAATATGAGTGGATTAGAAACTATATGCCATTCTTTCCACAAAACCACATTATTATATGTTCAGTGAAGCATATGGTAAAAGGAGATTATCTATTAGATGATGGTATGCATAATATTATAGATTTTAGAGAAGCAGGGGGAACACCTGTAATTTTTGATAGACCACATAATCAAAATGCTTGTTCTAGTTATCCTAGAGTTAAAGGGTGGAGAGATTTTGAAAAGTGGATTATAAATGAATGTTACCCTGATATATATGAGCAACATTATGAAATAGAAAAAGAAATTATTTAATAGGTTAGAGAAAGACTCTATTTAAATCACTACCACAGCGATTTAGATAGAGTCTTTTAACTTAGATATAGTTTATTTTATAAAGAATACTGCTATAATACACAGTAAAGATTATTAATAAATGATAGAAGGAGATTGTTATGTATTTTGATTCACATGCTCATTACAATGATGAACGATTCGATGAAGATCGTGACATGCTTTTAAATAGAATACACCAAGAAGGAGTAGAGTTTATTATTAATATAGGTGCTGATATGCCTTCATCAAGAGAAAGTATTTCTCTTGCTGAAACCTATCCCTTTATTTATGCAACAGTAGGTGTACATCCTCATGATGTAAGTACAATGACAATGAATGACATTGAAACATTAGAAGAAATGGCGAGACATCCTAAAGTAGTAGGAATAGGTGAGATTGGATTAGATTATTACTATAATCACTCATCAGAAGAAGAACAAGTTAAATGGTTTAAAGCTCAGTTAGAGCTTGCAAAGAAGTTAGACCTGCCAGTAAGTATTCATAGTAGGGATGCAAGTCAACTCACATTTGATATTATAAAAGATAGTGGTATCAAAGAAGGTGTTATTCACTGCTTTTCAGGTAGCCAGGAATTAGCTGTTGAATATGTAAAGAGAGGATTTTATATAGGAATCGGTGGTTCCTTAACATTTAAGAATGCAAGAAAAACTGTAGAAGTAGTGGAGCGTATACCGTTAGAATCTATACTTATAGAAACGGATTGTCCTTATTTAACGCCAGTACCTCATAGAGGAAAAAGAAATGATTCTTCTTATTTACCATTTGTAATGCAAAAGATTGCTGAAATAAAGGGAATTACAGAAGAAGAAGTAGCTAGAATAACGTTAGAAAACACAAAAAAACTCTTTAAGATATAGAAAAAAGTCTCTTCATTGTTTATGAAGAGACTTTTTTGTTGAAATGAAAAGTTTAGTATTAATAAACATTGTGTGTATCTATATATTTATATATAAATACATAAAATGGAGTATAAAATGTTACAAAATGGTAAAAACTTAAAATATAAAAATAAAAACTGTATTTTTAGTACTAAATCACATTTAAGAACATATAAATGGTATTAAGTAAATGTTACGAAGATGTTAAATTGGAAAAATGGAAAATATTTTAAATTAATAAAGGAGGCATTGAAAAATAAGGGTTTGTAAGATGGAAGAAATGGAAAAATAGCCACTGCCTGGCAAAAAGTATTACAAAAAGCTTGATTTAAAAAATAATTTATATTACAATTCATAATATAGCATTTAAAAATTATGCTATATTTTATTTCCAGTAAAGCGCCGATAAGCACGATTGTAGAAATGAGAGGTTGAAACCTTACTGCTTTGATAAATAAAAATAATACTAAACTTTCTATCAAAGTAGCAACCGGATTCAAGGAGGTAATCATGAAAAATCGAATTAGGATAGCTTTATTGATTGTGGCGCTGTTTATGCTCGGTACAGGCACAATCACAGCGTATCAATCCCTATCGAAAACAGTAGCAATTGTTGAAGATGGGAAAGTAACACAGTATGAAACATTACATCAATCGGTGAGTGATATATTAGCAGCCCAAGAAATTGTTTTAGGTGATAAAGATGAGGTTGAACCAAGTATGGAGACAGCAATCGAGGATGGTATGAAAATTACCGTTACAAGATGGAAACCAACAGTAGTTCTTACTGTAAATGGATCAGCGAGTACATTTAAAACATCTGCAATGACAGTTGGCGAACTAATTGACAATAGACATATAAAACTTGATGAACATAGTGAAGTAACACCAGCGTTAGATACACCTATCACAGATGATGTTGAAGTAAGTGTTAAAACAAGAGAAGTTGCAGTAGAAGTTGTACAAGAGGAAATTCCTTTTGAAAAGACAGTAGAAGAAGTAACAACTCTTGCAGCTGGTGAATTAAAGGTTATAGAACAAGGTGCAACAGGCCTTAAAGAAAAAACTGTTGAAATCGTGCGCTTTGGCGGTGAAGTTCAATCTGAAACTGTCAAAGAAGAATTTGTAATAAAAGAACCTGTAACAAAAGTGGTTCAAGAAGGAAAGAAAAACATTATTAAAGATTCTGCTACTGGAAAAATGTATGAATATACAAAGGCACTTACGTTGGAAGCAACAGCTTACACAGACGTTGAAGGGGATCAATGGTCAGGAAAAACAGCATCAGGTATGCCTACATTCGTAGGAATGGTGGCTGTAGATCCTAAGATTATTCCACTGGGGACAGTTTTATATGTTGAAGGCTATGGCATTGCCATCGCAGGTGATACAGGCGGAGCTATTAAGGGTTATGATATAGACTTATTTATGAATACAAATAGTGAATGTAAACAATTTGGAAGACGTAGTAAACAAGTTTATATTTTACAAGATCAAAATGTTGATGTTCGTGCAGAACGTAAAAATTATTAAAATACAGGCTTAGAGGGACTGTTACATTAAGGGTAATAGTTCCTTTTTTGCGTCTAAAGTATGGTAGACTATACAATATTGATATGGGTATGGTATGATGATAAACAGTAAAGGAGTGAACGATATGAACCGAATAGCAACACCTGAAGGTACGAAGGCGATATTAAATAAGTATCCTTTTGCTTTCCAAAAGAAATTTGGCCAAAACTTTCTTATTGATCCAAGAGTTTTAGATAAAATCATTGCTGCTGCAGATATTACAAAAGAGGACTGTGTTATAGAGATTGGTCCAGGGATTGGAAGTGTAACACAAGCCCTACTTGAGAATGCAGGTAAAGTAATTTCTATTGAAATAGATGATCAGCTTATTCCGATTTTAAAAGAAGAATATGGACACAATGAGCATTTCAAGTTAATCCATAAAGATGTATTAAAAGTAGACCTTAAATCACTTATTGAAGAAGAATCTCCAAATAGAAAGATTAAAGTTGTAGCTAACTTACCATATTACATTACAACACCAATCATTATGATGCTTCTTGAACATAACTTACCAATTGAAAGTATTACAGTTATGGTACAAAAAGAAGTAGCAGATCGTATGGCATCTAAACCAGGTAATAAGCAATATGGAGCTATTACAGTGGCTATGAATTACTATTGTAGTACAAGCCTTGTAGCAAATGTACCACAAAATTGCTTTATGCCACGTCCTAATGTAGATTCAGCTGTTATTAAACTTTCTTTACATGAAAAATCTATAGTAGATGTAGACAATGCAGAACAAATGCTTAAAATCATTAAAGCAGCATTCTCTCAAAGAAGAAAAACCCTTTTAAATACATTAGCATCTAATGGAAATCTAGGCTTAGATAAGGAAGATCTTAAAAATGCTTTAGAGGAAAGTGGTATTGGTGCAAGTACAAGAGGAGAGACTCTTTCTCTTGAAGATTACGCTATGTTATCTAATTTTATAGACAATTATAGAAAAAAGTTAATTGACAAATAAAATCGTGGGCTATATAATAGGTTTTAATTAAAAACTAATTATTATACATTTAATTAATATACTAAAAATTATGGAGGAAACAAAAATGGAACGTATTTCTATGTTTACAACAAAATTTTATACATTCTTTTTTAGCTGGGGCTACTTTTATTTTAGCGCTGGTACTTTTTGTTGTAAAAAAAATAGACGTACGCTGCATTTGTTATTAGGGTGATTCCATATTATTATTCGTAGAATAATCTAAGGCTCTATGCATCTAGCGTGCATAGGGCTTTTTTATTTATACAGGAGTGCAATAAAATGCTTTTATAAGCCGGCCATAAAAGTATAAAAAGCATTTCATTATACATCAGAATGAATAAACTTAAATTTGAAAGAGGTGTAAGAACATGATTATTGTTTTAAAAAGAGATATAGATGAAAAAGGCGTAAATAGTTTAATTGGAGAAATTACAGGGAATTACGAAGTACAAGTACAACCTATCAAAGGAAGTGAATGTACAGTATTAGGTCTTGTTGGAGATACATCTAAAATTGTTGTTGAAGAATTAGGATCAGATGAACGTATTCATAAAGTAATGCGTGTAAGAGAACCATTCAAGAAAGCAAATCGTGCGTTCCATCCAGCAAACAGTATCATCCAAATTGCTGATCGTACAATTGGTGGTGAAGAATTTGCAATTATTGCAGGACCTTGCTCAGTAGAAAGTGAAGAACAAATTGTAGAGATTGCTAAGAGTGTAAAAACTTCAGGTGCTACATTCTTAAGAGGAGGCGCATATAAACCAAGAACATCCCCATATGCATTCCAAGGTCTAGAAGAAGATGGTTTAGATCTACTTAAATTAGCACGTCAAGAGACAGGGCTTCCTATCGTTACAGAAATCATGTACCCACAAACAATTGAGAAGTTCGTAGAAGATGTAGATGTTATCCAAGTAGGTGCAAGAAATATGCAAAACTTTGCTCTTCTTAAAGAGTTAGGAAAAACAAATAAACCTATTTTATTAAAAAGAGGATTATCTTCAACGATTGAAGAATGGCTTATGGCTGCAGAATACATTATGGCAGGAGGAAATGATAATGTAATCTTATGTGAAAGAGGTATTAGAACTTTTGAAAACTACACAAGAAATACATTAGACTTATCTGCTATTCCTGCGATTAAGAAACTAAGTCACTTACCTATTATCATTGATCCTAGTCATGCAACAGGATTCTCTTACATGGTAGAACCGATGTGTATGGCTGCCATTGCAGCAGGAGCAGATGGGGTTATCATTGAAGTACACAACAATCCAGCTAAAGCATTATGTGATGGACCACAATCAATTACACCAGCTCGCTTTGACGAAGTGGTTAGAAAGATGGAAAAATACACTGCCATCGAAGGACGTACAATAAGAAGGGGATAAGAGTATGGAGGAAAATAATTATAAAGGGATTCGTGAACAGCTAAAAGTATCAATAGAAAATTTATATATGGGTGACTTGCAAATTCTAGATGCAATAGAAAAGGGCTTACAATATAAACCTAAACAGATGCCTCAAGTAGGGTATCAAGGGGTAATAGGATCATTTAGTGAAGATGCAGCAACAAGATATTTTAAAGATCAAGATGCAAGCTATACGAGATATGATGAATTTGAGGAGGTTTTTGAAGCTCTTGTAAGAGGGGAAATAGATTATGGAGTATTACCTATTGAAAACTCTTATACAGGGGAAGTGTTAGAAGTATACGACCTTATTGGACACTATAACCTTTATATAGTTGGAGAAGAGATTGTCAGAGTTACTCATCATCTAGCAGGTGTACAAGGAAGTAAAATAGAAGAAATAGAAGAAGTTTATAGCCATCCTCAAGCACTAGGACAATGTAAGCAATACCTCAGACAATACCCATATATTCAAAGCATCCCTTATGCAAATACAGCTATGGCAGCACAGTATATTGAGCAATTAGACAATAAGCATAAAGCTGCTATTTGTAGTGAAAAAGCTGCGAATCTTTATAATTTAAGTATCCTTCAAAGAGGAATTAATACTAAATCCAATAACTATACACGTTTCATAATTTTGTCAAAAACTATGCAAATCCTCCCGGAATGTGATAAAGTAAGTATAGCATTTACGACTAAACATGAAAGTGGAGCACTTTATCATATTTTAGCCCACTTTGCATACAATGGTCTTAACTTACTTAAAATACAATCTAGGCCTATGAAAGATAAGTCGTGGCATTATTACTTTTTTGTTGACTTAGAAGGACATTTAGAAGATGCTAATATGTTAATAGCATTAGGAAAAGTCAGCAAAGAGAGTGAGTATTTTAGTATATTAGGTGGCTACAGACAAAGTAAAAAAGTCACTTATTAAATAAAATTTAGGAGGAAATTAAAATGACAAAAAGAATTGTATCAACAGATAAAGCTCCAAAAGCAATTGGACCTTACTCACAAGCAGTTGTAGTAGGAGAAATGGTTTATACTTCAGGACAACTTGGTTTAGATCCAGAAACAATGGAACTTAAAGAAACTGTACAAGATCAAGCACATCAAGCATGCAAAAATCTTATTGCAGTATTAGAAGAAGCTGGTTCATCAATCAATAATGTTATTAAAACAACAGTTTTCTTAGCAGATATCAATGATTTTGTTGCTGTAAATGAAGTATATGCACAATACTTTACAGAACCATTCCCAGCTAGAAGTGCAGTTCAAGTTGGAAACCTTCCAAAACTTGCAAAAGTAGAAATCGAAGTTATTGCACATACAAATAACTAATTAAAAGGAGTCACTTAGGTGACTCCTTTATTTTGACTAAAAACAAAATTGTTCTAACGATGTAATTTTATTCATATATATAGTAATAAGTTTGTACAAGAAAAGAGGAGAGTACTATGTATTTGAATACTTTGATTTGCTTGGAGGAAAATGTGGCTGGGTATGGTAAGAGCAATAAAAATCCAAGCGGACATGTAACAATCATGTCACCAGGAATAATAAAATGCTATGTTCAAAATCTTCGAGACATACCTGGAGAATACACAGTATACTTGATTAGTAAAAGTCAGAATAAAGCTATACGTTTAGGCAATCTTAATACGGAAGATGGGAATAAACAAACTACTTGGAAAGTAGATTTAGATAATCTAGAAGGAACTGGAGTAAAAGGAAAAGACATAGATTGTGTAGCAATTGTAGTAGAAGGTGAAAGCATAGGTAAGACGGATACTGTACTTATTGGTTATACGAAGGATAAGTACTTAATAACAACTATGTTAGAAAGTGCCCTTCCTAAAAGACCAACTAAACCAACCTCTCCAGCTATTCCAATAACAAAACCAGTTATAAAACCTACGATAAAACCAACAGAACCAGAAGAAAACTGTGAATGTGAACCTTGTGGATGTGGGTGTGAAGAACAACCAGGTATGAATAAGCCAGCGAAGCCAGGAGAAGGTCCCGGTCCAGTGATTATACCAACGCCAGATAGT
>NZ_JAQIFT010000019.1:0-427 GCF_027857615.1 Holtiella tumoricola | reverse complement strand
CAAAATGTCAGATGACAAACTTTTTAATTGAGAGTTTGATCCTGGCTCAGGATGAACGCTGGCGGCGTGCTTAACACATGCAAGTCGAACGGACTGCGAGGAGCTTGCTCCTCAAAGTTAGTGGCGGACGGGTGAGTAACGCGTGGGTAACCTGCCCTATGCAGGGGGATAACGTTTGGAAACGAACGCTAATACCGCATAATCTAGTTGGTTCGCATGAACTGACTAGCAAAGATTTATCGGCATAGGATGGACCCGCGTTAGATTAGCTAGTTGGTGAGATAACAGCCCACCAAGGCAACGATCTATAGCCGGCCTGAGAGGGTGAACGGCCACACTGGGACTGAGACACGGCCCAGACTCCTACGGGAGGCAGCAGTGGGGAATATTGCACAATGGGCGCAAGCCTGATGCAGCGACGCCGCGT
>NZ_JAQIFT010000018.1:0-287 GCF_027857615.1 Holtiella tumoricola | reverse complement strand
GCATCAAGTCCAACATATTTGGTATCAAAGCCAAACCTTTCTTTTTGACGATCTAATCTTTCAAGATAAGGCTCTACATCACTTACATTTCCAGGTGTCACAAATACATCTGTAATGATGCTGTACTTAGCATCTACAGTACGATGGTCAAGGTAATGAAAACCTTCAGGTTTTCCATCACGCATCATATAGCCACTATCAGGGTCTGTAGTACTAATCTTTGAAAGTTTAGTTTCAACTTTTTCACATCTTGCTGAGAGTGGTTTTTTATGATGATACTGACGTGT